>JAICIE010000102.1 GCA_025924515.1 Jatrophihabitans sp.
ACAAACAGGTAGTTACAGCCGTGAAAGCCAACGGCCTGAGGGCTGCGCCTGTTGCACGCCAGTTGCACGGGGCTGCGGACGGTGCAAGCAATCCCTTACGCAGCAGGGCGTTTGCAGGTGCCCCCGGCAGGTGCCCCCGGCAGGTGCCCCCGGCAGGATTCGAACCTGCGACGCCCGGCTTAGGAGTCCGGCGCTCTATCCCCTGAGCTACGAGGGCGGACGAGGACACATCGCCCTCGGCACTCGAGCCTAATCCGCACGGGGCGGCGCACTGATCCCTAGCGAGTTACAAACCGAATGCTGAGATCTCACTCCGAAGTGGGAACACCCCTTCACGGCGAGCCCATGCGACCGCGCCGTCGCCGTGGAGGTAAGGATGAGCAGCTGGTCAACCGATCCGGGCTCCGCCGAGCGAGCCACGCGGACGGCCCGCCGCCGAGCCGTCTTCGCCAGCACGGTCGGCACCACGATCGAGTGGTACGACTTCTTCCTCTACGGGACGGCGGCTGCGCTGATCTTCCCGCACACGTTCTTCCCGGGTTCGTCCCCGACCGCCGGTGTTCTGGAGTCCTTCGGCACGCAGTTCGTGGGCTTCGCGGCGCGGCCGGTCGGTGCCGCGATCTTCGGTCACTACGGCGACCGGATCGGCCGCAAGGCGACGTTGGTCGCCACCCTCATCCTGATGGGGCTGGGAACCACACTTATCGGCGTCCTGCCCGGCCACGCGACCCTCGGGATCTGGGCGGCCGTGCTCCTCACCGTCCTGCGCCTCATCCAAGGTGTCGGCGTCGGTGGCGAGTGGGGCGGGTCCGTACTGCTGTCGATGGAGTGGTCCGAGCGCCGGCGCCGCGGCCTGATGGCCAGCTGGCCGCAGGTCGGCGTCCCGCTGGGCCTGGTCGCCTCGACCGGCATGGTCGAGTGGATGCAGCACGTCACTGGCCCGAACTTCGACCGGTGGGGATGGCGCATCCCGTTCCTGGCGAGCGCCATCCTGGTGCTCATCGGGCTCTACGTTCGGCTTCGGGTGATGGAGAGCCCGGACTTTGCCGCCGTCAAAGCCGAACAGCGGGTCGAACGGCTTCCTGTGCTTCGCGTCCTGCGCGAGCAGTGGCTGGAGGTGATCACCTCAGCCTTCGTGCGGCTGTCGGAGCAAGCCCCGTTCTATCTGTTCGTGACCTTCGTGCTGACCTACGGCGTCACCCATCTGAAGCAGGACCGCGGCGTGCTGCTGGACGACGTCCTCATCGCCGCGGCAATCGGATTGGTCAGCGTTCCGCTGTTCGGTCACCTGTCCGACCTGATCGGACGCAAGACGATGTACGGCATCGGCATCGTGGCCACCGGGATCTACGCGTTCCCCTACTTCGGACTCCTGAACACAGGACGGTCCGGGTTGATCCTCCTTGCGATCATCCTCTCGCTGGTGGTGCACGACATGCAGTACGGCCCGCAGGCAGCTCTCATCGCTGAAAATTTCGGGATCAACGTGCGCTACAGCGGCGCCGGACTGGGCTATCAGCTGGCCTCCGTGATCGCCGGTGGTCCAGCCCCGTTGATCGCGGCGGCCATCCTCGACAGCACCGGGTCGAGCACGTGGATCAGCGTGTACATCATCGGCTGCGCCGTCCTGGCGCTCGCCGCGCTCATCCTCATGCCTCGAACCCGCGCGGCGGACGCCGTGGATCCGGAACGCAGCTTCGTCGGCCAGCACACCGCCGCGCGGTGATCAAAGGACGTCAGGGTCTTCGCGCCACTCGATGCCAAGCTGCCGACCGGCGTCCTCAAGAATCCGCTGCACCGCGAGGGTGTCGTCGAGCGGCATCACCGAACTCTCGACCCGGCCGGCGCGGACGCATTCGGTGACCTCGGCGAGTTCGTGGGAGTAGCCGGCCCCGTCCGCGGGCGCCACCACATGCTCGGGGGACTCGCCCGGACGGTTCAGCACCGCTTCGGTGGGATGGTGGAACCGGGGCAGTACGTCGATCCATCCGGTGCGGCCGAAGATCCGTGCGGAACCAGGCATCGGGCTGTCGAGTGACGTGGTGAGCAGCGCCGCGACGCCGGACGGGTATTGGAGCAGCAGGGTGACGTCCTCTTCGACTCCCAGCCGTCCCCGCCGGCCGGTCGCGACCGTCCGTTCGGGGTTGCCGAGCACCCACTGCGCCAGCGACACCACGTAGACGCCGAGGTCCAGCAGGGCCCCGCCGCCGAGTTCGGGGGCGAACAGGCGGTCGTGCGGATCGAACTCGGGCAGCACGCCGAGATCGGCCTGCACGGTCACGACGGCTCCGATGGCGCCCTCGTCCAGCCAGGCCCGAACCCGGCGCATGGCGGGCTGGAAGCGCGTCCACATGGCCTCCATGGCGAACACCCCCCGGGCGCGCGCCGCTGCGGCTACGTCCTCGGCGCCCTGCACCGTGGCGGTGAACGCCTTTTCGATGAGGACGGCCTTGCCGGCCTCGATCGCGGCCAGCGCCAGTGCGTGATGCTGCGGGTGGGGAGTGGCGATGTAGACGACGTCGACCTCGTCGTCTGCGAGCAGCGCGGAATATGACCCGTGAGCCCGCGCGATCCCGTGGCGCCGCGCGAAGTCGGCCGCGCGCTCTGCGGAACGCGATCCGACCGCGACGAGCTCCGCTCCGTGGACGTGCCTGAAGTCCTTGGCCACCGTGTTGGCGATGCGTCCCGGTCCGGCCAGCCCCCAGCGCACAACGTCCACGCGTTAAGCCAAGCAGACGCCGTGCGCGCCGCAGCTGTCAGGACTAACCACCGAAGGCGCCGACCCCGTCCGGCGTGCCGAGCCCCGTCGGGCCGTCCCAACCCCGGCCCGCGACGCAGAGGTTCCGGCCGCCGCACTCGCCGTTGTGGCCCGAGGTCACGTCGAATAGCTCCCCTCGGTGCGCATAGGGCACCGCCGGCGGCTTCCTGGTTGCCGGCGGCTTGCCGGCGAGCGCGTACGCGGACGCGATGATCGGCGCGCCGACGCTGGTGCCGCCGAAGACCGCCCATCCGCTGCCGCCGGTGGTCAGGTAGACGGCCACGCCGGTGCGCGGATCGGCGACCGCGGACACGTCGGCGACGGCGCGTCGCGCACAGCTGCTGATTCCGTCCTGCCAGGACGGCTTGGCTTCGTGGGCGGAGCAGCCCGATCCCGTGCCCGACCAGGCGGTTTCCGACCAGCCGCGGGCGTTCGCGGCCCGGTGCAAGGACGTGCCGCCTACGGCGACGACCCGCGTCGACGACGCCGGGTACTGAACCCCGTAGCCGCTGTCACCCGTCGCGGCGGTGTAGACCACACCGGACGCGGCGAAGGCCTTGGAGTCGAACGAGGTCCGGTTTTTGAGTTCCGCGCCCCCGAAGCTCATCGACACGAACTTGGCTCCGAGGTCGGTGGCGGTCGCGGCCGCGGTCATGAGGTTGCCGAACAGGTCGTTCTTGGCCTCCATCAGCGTGATCCCGCAGTCCGGACAGATCGCCGAGACCATGTCCAGGTCGAGCGAGATCTCCTGCGACCACCCGTAACTCGCCGCGGGAAGGGGGCTGCGCGAGCCGTGCTGGTTCAGTTTGCGGAAACAGCCGTTCGCCGTCGTGCAGGCGGGTAGGCCGAACCGACTCCGGTAGACACCGAGGTCCGACTCGGCGCTCGGGTCGTTGTACGCGTCGATGATGTAGACCCGCAGGCCGGTCCCGCGGGTCGTTGAGGGCAATTTGTACGCCGACCGGAGGTCCGCGGGTCGGTATCCGCCCGGTGTGGAAGCCGAGGCGGCCGCGCGCGGGACCGGAGAGATATCGGTGCGCCGAAGCGCGAAGCAGGTGGCGTGTCCGGGGGCGGGTGCGCGGCTGCAGCTGCGCACCACCGAGGCGCGCGAGGCCATGCCCGACGCGCCGGTGGCTGCTGTCGCGCTGCCGGTGGCCGCGACGGCGGTCGACAGCGCGACTGCACTGCCGGCGATGAGGACGGTGACCCGTCTGCGGGCGGAGACCACGATTTCCCTCCCCAGCGGCGGCGCCAGGCTTCGAAGTGTGGGTCAACACTAAGGATCGCCCTGCGCAAATCCAAAGGTCGCCGGCGTCAGGACGCCGGACCATAGCCGGTCCGGTAGCGGGCCGACCCTAGTCTCGACGGTGTGGAGCTGACGCACGTCGATGCCGCCGGAGCAGCCCGGATGGTCGACGTTTCGCAAAAGCCGGTCACCGTACGCAGCGCGACCGCGCGGGCGCGATTCTCGACGACCCCCGAGGTCGTCGCGCTGCTGCGGCGCGATGGCCTGCCGAAGGGGGACGCCCTGGCCGTCGCCCGGATCGCCGGCATCGCGGCCGCCAAGCGGACCCCGGACCTTGTGCCGCTGTGCCACTCGATCGGGCTGCACGCGGTGGAGATCGATCTCGACCCGGGCGAGAGCTGGGTCGACATCACCGCCACGACGCGAACCGCGGAACGGACCGGTGTCGAGATGGAGGCCATGACGGCCGTCCTCGTCGCGGGGTTGACGCTCTACGACATGGTGAAGGCTGTCGACCGGGCCGCGACGATCACGGACGTCCGCCTCGTCGCCAAGAGCGGCGGCAAGTCAGGTGAATGGAGCCGCCCGTGAATGCCGCAGTGATCACCTGTTCCAATCGGTCCGCTTCCGGCGACCGTCCTGACGAGTCCGGTGAGTTGCTCACCGCGCTGCTGATGGAGCACGGCCACCAGGTCGTCTTCCGCCGGGTCGTGGCGGACGAGGTCGCGGCCATTCGCGACGCCGTCCGCACCGCGGTCGAGGACGGGGCTCGGCTTGTCCTGACGACCGGCGGCACGGGTATCACGCCGACCGACGTGACCCCGGAGGCGGTGCGGCCGCTGCTCGACAAGGAGGTGCCCGGAATTGCCGAGACGCTGCGGCTCGCGGCCCGTGACCGCATCCCGACCTCGGTTCTCTCGCGCGGAGTGGCGGGGGTGGTCGGGCGGTCCTTGGTGGTCACCTTGCCGGGCTCGCCCGGCGGAGTGCGCGACGCGATGGCCGTCCTGGCCCCGCTCGTGCAGCACGCCGTCGACCAGATCGGCGGCGGCGACCATCGGCCGGGCGGTGGCGTGTGACGGAGCGGATCATGCAGGGCGTCGCGATTGCCGCGGTCACCGAGGCACGCCTCGACGTCGCTGCCCACGAAGCGGCGGTCGCCTCACCGCAGGGCGGCGCGACGGTGTCCTTCTGCGGGGTCGTCCGCGATCACGACCACGGCCGCACGGTCGTCGAGCTTGAATATCAGGTGCACCCGAGCGCAGCCGACGTGCTGGCCGAAGTCGCCGCCGAGTTCGGTGCCGAGCCGGAAGTGCTCGCTGTCGCGGTGAGCCACCGGGTCGGCCCGCTCGGCATCGGAGACGTCGCCCTCGTTGCCGCGGTGACGACCGCCCACCGGCAGGCGGCGTTCGACGTCTGCGCGCGGCTCGTCGACGAGGTCAAGCGCCGCCTGCCGGTCTGGAAACGGCAGGTGTTCCGCGACGGCACCGACGAATGGGTGAACTGCCCCTGACCCCGGTGCCGTCGCCGGGTCAGACGGTGTCGGCCGGTGGCTCGGTGCTCCCCGGCGCCGGCGGCTGCGCTGCCGGCTCGGCTGCCGACGGGTAGGTCGACGCCGGCGGCTCGGCTGCCGGGGGATAGGTCGGGGCCGGCGGCTCGGCTGCCGACGGGTAGGTCGGGGCCGGCGGCTCGGCTGCCGACGGGTAGGTCGGGGCCGGCGGCTCGGCTGCCGACGGGTAGGTGCCCGCGACCGGCCCCGCCCCGGCCGGATAGGTCGATCCGGCCGGGTCCGCCGCCGAGTAGGTGCCGGCGGCCGAAGGCTTGTCCTCGAGCTTCTCGGAGATCTTCGTGCTCACCGCGTTGATCTTGTCGGCGTACTTGCCGCCGCTGAGCTTGCTCAGCCGCCCGGCCAGCTCGCTCACACCCTTGCCGGCCCGTTGCCGCACCTGCGCGACGTGCGGCGCGGCCTGCTCTGCCAACTCGTTGGCACGTTCGCGCGCCTGCGCGACGTGCGGCGCGGCCTGGTGCGCCAACTCGTTGGCACGTTCGCGCGCCTGGGCGGCCAACGGGCCGGCGGCTGCGGCCGCCTTGTTCGCAAGTTCCGCCGCGCGGTCGGTGATACCGCCGGATCCGCTGTTGCCTGGCTCACTCATGTGCACCTCCGTGGAAAGTGTTTGCCGATCGATCGAACACCTTGTCGTCGACGCCGTGCCCGCTGGGAAGGCTGGGGTCGTGGCTGACCCGTCTCCGCGGCCCGCCGAGGAGCCCCGTCCTCCCGACAACGACGCGGTGCTGCCGGTCGTTCCTGAGGACGAGCGCGACGAGGTCTGGGGCGACGGCGCGAGCGGCGGAGGACGCGACGAGGATTGGTATCGCCGAGAGCGTCCGCCGCATCACGAGTGACGGCTACCGGGTAGCCGGTGGAAGGTCCGTGCGCGTGGCCGGACCGCCCTGCTGCGCGCTGAGCAGGTCGCGGATCTGCTCCAGCAGTTGCACGTCCTCGCGCTTCGGCTCTGGGTCGGGCTGACCCTGCGCCAGCCTGCGCTGACGCCGCTCGGCGAGCTTGTTGAGCGGCGCGACGACGAAGAAGTAGATCGCCGCGGCGATGAAGAGGAACGAGATGAGGGCGTTGATGAACGCCCCGTACAAGAAGCGGCTGTGATGGAGGGTGAAGGACAGTTTGCCGAAGTTGGGCTTCCCGCCGATCGCCGCGAGGAGCGGCGTCAGGATGTCGGCGACCAACGCCGTCACCACCGCGCCGAACGCGGCTCCGATTACCACGGCAACGGCGAGGTCGACGACATTGCCGCGCATGATGAAGGCTTTGAAACCTTTGAGCATGCGAACTCCTCGGGATCAGCCGACCGGTTGTCGGCGCTGCTCCGGAGACTAAGGAAGCCTGACGACAGTGGCGAGGGCAGGCTGGCGCAACGGCACGGATGCGCAGGTTGAAGTCCGCTCTCGGCAACGCGTCAAGGCGGGTCGATCAGCGCGAGCAGCGGCCGGTCGAGGTGTGCGGCGAGCCGTCGCACCTGCGAGCGGGGCACCGCCACCAGCAGGACGGCCGTCCCGTCATCGCGGGCGGTGGGTGTGCGCAGCACCCGCAGGCGGTCGGCGATCACCCCGGCGGAGCTCCCCGGCGACCCGCTGTCGTCGGCGGTCGGCACGAGCCCGACGCGGCTACCCCGCGTGATGAACTGAGCCCCAGCCGAGCTCACGGTGACCGGGACGGCGACAGAACCCGGCGCGAGACTCGCAGGCGTCGGCGCGATTCCTGGACCCGCCGCCGGCGGTCTATCGGCCGAGGCCGTGCCGGCGGCCAGAGCCAGACAGGCCGCTGCCGCAAGCCGACGCGGCCAGCGGCCGAGGAGGACAAGTAGCGATCTGAAACTTGCGAGCACTGCCGAACCGTAGGGCCCGGAAAGCGGCTCTGGCCGGGGTTCGGGCCGCGCTGTGGACGACCGCAGCGCCTGTGGACCCCCGAGCACTCAGGCGTTCGCCGCGGCCTTGCCCGCGGACCCCGAACCGGTCGCGGCCGGCTTCTTCTCCGCCGGCTTCGCCGTCGCGTCGGGCTTCTTCTCCGCCGACCCCGACCCCGACCCCGATCCCGATCCCGACCCCGACCCGGACCCGGACCCCGACCCCGACCCGTTCGACTCGGACTTCGTCGACGATGCGCGGCTGTCCGTTCGGTAGAACCCGGAGCCCTTGAAGACGACGCCGACCGCACCGAAGACCTTGCGCACGGGCCCGCCGCAGATGGGGCACTCGCTTGCGGCGGGGTCGGTGAAGGACTGCACGAGCTCGAACTGGTTGGCGCAGTCGGCGTTCTTGCACGCGTATTGGTAGGTCGGCATCGTTCCTCCGGAGGTCAGCTCAGCGACCGGGCACCGGCGTTCCGTCGCGAAACGTTTGGCACTCCGCTGCTGAGACTGCTAACCATGGTGGCCGATGAGGGCATTCCCGCGCAATCGCGCCGCTCAGCCGACGTCCTGCCAGCCGGACGGAAGGACGACCGCAGTGACCGAACGGTCCCAGGCGTCCCGCGGAAGCTCGGCCAGCAGCTCGCCGTCGTAAAGGAGCGCCACCACCGCCGCGTCCGGACGCAGCCGCGCGAGCGCCCGGTCGTAGGAACCCCCGCCCCGGCCGAGACGGGTTCCGTCCTCGGCGACCGCGAGCGCCGGCACCAGGGCCGCATCGACGGCGGCCACCGCCTCGCGGCCGAGGGTGTCGCCGGCGCGGCCGTCCTGCCACTGCGCCCAGTCCAGGTCGCGGTCCGGCAGCGTCACCGGGACCAGCACCTGCTGTCCGCTCCGGGTGAGCTGCTGCAGGAGCTCCATCGAACCGGGCTCGGTGCCGAACGGAACGTAGGCGGCCACCGACCGCCAGCCGCGCGCCCGACAGGCTTGCAGCACGTGCCGGCGGATCGCTGACCGGGCGGCGTCCATCTCCGCAGCCGGACGCGCCCGCCGGGCCGCGGCGAGTTCCCGCCGCAACTGCGCCTTTGTCCCCACGCCGCCATTGTCGGCCGCGGCACGGCGCCGGCCGTCCTCTCGATAGGTTTGCGTCCATGCCACGACAGGTCTCCAAAGCGCTGATCCCCGCGGCCGGCCGCGGCACCCGCTTTCTGCCCTTCACCAAGGCGGTCCCGAAGGAGCTCGCCCCGATCGTCACCACCCCGGCGCTGGAGTTCGTCGTCGCGGAAGCCGCCGACAACGGCGTCACGGACGTCCTGCTCGTCCTCGGACCGGACAAGGAGTCGATCGCTGACTACTTCAGCCGCAACGAGGACCTGGAAGCGGCGCTCAGCGCGAAGGGTGACGAGGAGGCGCTGGCGAGCATTCGGCGGGCAGAACAGCTCGCCGCGATTCACCAGACCGTGCAGAAGGAGCCGCGCGGCCTCGGCGACGCGGTCGCCCACGGCGAGGAGTTCGCCGCCGGCGAGGCGATCGCGGTGCTGCTGCCGGACGACCTGATCGACGACCGCGACTCGCTGCTGGGCGCCATGATCGACGTCCACGCCGAGCACGGCGGTGTCGTCCTCGGCCTGCTCGACGTTCCGCGCGAGGACATCCGGCGCTACGGCTGCGTCGTCCCCGCCGCCGGCTCCGACCCCTCTGCCAGTGTGGTCGCCATCTCGGACCTCGTGGAGAAGCCCGATCCGGACGAGGCGCCCAGCACACTCGCGATCATCGGGCGGTACGTCCTGCCCCCGGAGATCTTCGACGCCCTGCGTGAGACGACGCCCGGTTCCGGCGCTGAGATCCAGGTGACGGACGCCATCAACCGACTCGCACACGACGGCGTCCCGGTGCACGGAGTGGTCTTCGCCGGACGGCGCTACGACACCGGGGCGCGCCTCGACTATGTCAAGGCCGTGGTGCAGCTCGCCGGCCGACACCCGGAGATCGGTTCCGAGTTCACCTCCTGGCTGAGGGACTATGTGACGACCACCCCCTAGACCAGCGAGGACGTACAGATCTTGGCCGACGAGGACGCGCTGCGCAGCGTCGACGAGCAACTCGACGTCGTGCTCGGCGGCATCGGCGCGATGGACCCCATCGAGTTGCCGCTGCTCGACGCGCAGGGACTGCTGCTGGCCGAGGACGTGGCGTCGGAGTTGCCGCTGCCGGCGTTCGACAACTCGGCGATGGACGGGTACGCGGTGCGGGCCGTCGACACCCGTTCCGCCCGCCCGGACGCTCCGGTGACCCTGCCGGTCGTCGGGGACGTCGCGGCGGGGGCGCGATCGCGGTCGGGCATGGGTCCCGGCCTGGCAATGCGGATCATGACCGGGGCACCGATGCCGGCGGGCGCCGACGCGGTCGTCCCGCTCGAAGACACCGACCGCGGCCTGGCGCGCGTGGCCATCCGGCGTCCCGCGCGCTCGGGGGAGTGCGTCCGGCGCGCCGGCGAAGACTTGCGTGCGGGAACCTTGGCGCTGCGCTCCGGGGCGGCGCTGGGGCCGCAACAGCTCGGGCTGCTGGCCTCGGTGGGGCGCGACCGTGTCCTCGTCCGCCCGCGTCCCCGCGTCCTCGTCATCTCGACCGGCAGCGAGCTCGTGGAGGTGGGGCAGCGGCCGGTGTTCGGCCAGGTCCCGGACGCCAACTCCTTCATGCTGACGGCGGCCGCGAAGGACGCGGGCGCGGACGCGCGGCGGGCCGGGATTGTCGGCGACGACCACAGCGAGCTGCTCGATCTGCTCGAGAGCCAGCTGTTGCGGGCCGACGTCCTCGTCACAACCGGCGGAGTGTCCATGGGGGCCTTCGACGTCGTGAAGCAGGCACTCAGCGAGCTCGGCACCGTCGAATTTGTGCGCGTGGCGATGCAACCGGGAAAGCCGCAGGGCTTCGGTCATCTCAGCGGCAAGGTGCCGATCTTCTGCCTTCCTGGCAATCCCGTCAGTTCGTTGGTGTCGTTCGAGGTGTTCGTGCGTCCGGCGATCCGCAAGCTGCTCGGCAAGCGCAACCTGCAGCGCGCCCGCGTGCGTGCCGTGGCTCTACAACCGATAGACAGCATTCCTGGTCTTCGTCAGTATCGGCGCGGGGTGCTGCACCGCGAGTCGAGTGGCGGATACAGCGTCTCGCTCGCCGGTGGGCCCGGTTCGCATCTGGTGGCCTCGCTCGCGGCCTCGAACTGTCTGATCGTCATAGACGAGGACGTGACAGAGGTTCCGCCGGGCGCGCCGGTGACCGTGATTCCGCTGCTCCTGTCGAACCGGTGAACACGCACCCCGGCTGGCCGGCGGAGCTGACGGCCGGGCCCCTGTTGCTGCGTCCGCCGCGGCGGCGCGACGCGCGGGCGTGGAGCGAGATCCGGCTGCGCAACCAGGAGTGGTTGGAGCCGTGGGAGCCGAGCTCCGCGTACAACTGGCGCGACCGGAACAACCCGGCCGCGTGGCCGCCGCTGTTCCGCGCGCTGCGGTCGAACGCGCGCTCGGGAGCCATGCTGCCCTTCATGATGGTCTACGGTGGCCGGCTGGCCGGGCAAATGAATGCATCGAATATCGTCCACGGCGCTCTGCGCTCCTGCACCGTCGGCTACTGGATCGACGCCGCGCTCGCGGGCCGGAACATCACCCCGACCGCGCTGGCGCTGTTGGTCGATCACTGCTTCTCCGCGGTCGGCCTGCACCGCGTGGAGGTCGACATCCGTCCCGACAATTCCGCCAGTCTGCGGGTCGTTGAGAAGCTCGGCCTGCGCCGCGAGGGATATTACGAGCGGTATCTCGACATCGCGGGAGCGTGGCGGGACCACGTCGCGTTCGCGATCACCGTCGAGGAATTGCACGGAAATCCGATGTTGGGCCGGATACCGGGGCTGCCCGAAACGCCCGCGTGGCACTCCGCCGGATGAGGTCGGGACCGATCAGGCCTCGACCTGAACTGAACGTTTCCAATCGACACGCCGATGCACGTGCGGCAGAGCACCCATCCACCTGGCTAGCTTGATCCTCGAGCACGTGACTGTTGTGACTGGAGGTACGGAGTGCTGTCTCCTGTGATGACGGTCGTCGTGCTCGCCGTCCTGTGGCTCATCGTTCTCGTCCCCATGTTCCTTCGGCGCCACGACGAACGCCGCCGCGACCGCGACGTCGACGGATTCGGCCGCGCGATGCGCGCTCTGGGCCGACGTAGCGTCCCCGGCAAAACCGACGTCTTCGTTGCCGAGAGCGACCAGCCACAATCAGTCGCGGTGGCACGCGCGGCGCGCCGTCCCGAACCCGCGCCCCAGGAGGCTCTCTTGCACCCGGTCGACCGCTCGGAGATGTCACAGGCGCGCCAGCAGATGATGGCCCGTCGGCGGCGCTCCCTGACGATCCTCGGGCTGGGTAGCGCGGTGTTTACGCTCGTCGCCGTGGTCACCGGCGGCCTGCTGTGGGTCCCGGCGATCGGCTTCCTCCTCGCCCTGACCGGCTACCTATGGTTCCTGCGCACTCAGGCCCTGCGCGACCGCGAGCGGCGCGAGGCGCGGGCGTCTCGGGAGGCGCAGCGCCGACCGCGCGGCTTCGACGCCACCACGGAACTCGCGCGCATCGACCGGCAGCCCGACAGCGTGGTGCGCATCGACGACGACGACCTCGACCTGCACAACATGGACACGATCGATCTCACCGGGCTCTACAGCGAGGAGCTTGCCGGGGAGGTCGCGCAGCGGCGCGCGTCCTGAGGAGGCTGGTAACCTAGCCGACGGTCCCTCGGGGCCTCCCGTACTCGGGGCTGTGGCGCAGTCCGGTAGCGCACCTCGTTCGCATCGAGGGGGTCAGGGGTTCAAATCCCCTCAGCTCCACACCTGAACCCCAACGTTTTCGGGGCCTCCAGCACCTCAGTCGACCTCGCGCGCCGACACCGACAGCAGTCGACACACCCGATCCCGACCTCCTCCATCTTGTGCTGTTCCGGCTCATGCTTGACATCTCGTGTTTGGTTCCTGGGCGACACTTTGCGGACGCGGTTCCGGTAGGTGGGCGACACCCGTTCCGGTAGACCCCTGACAGTTTTCTGTTTCGCCGCGGCTTGCTGGGTGCTGT
>JAICIE010000103.1 GCA_025924515.1 Jatrophihabitans sp.
AACGGCGAAAAGTGGGCCAGTGAGTTCGCTCGGGCCCTGTTGGACGGCGACGGGACCGACTGCCCGCCCCGAAGTGGCGGTGGTGGCGATATGGCCGTCGTCGACCTGGAGGAGCAACCTGCGGCCGGTCGCTTCGGCGAGCCAGAACGGCCCGAGGCAGGTGAGCCAGGCGCGGACCGACCGGTGGCGGCGGGTGAACCGAATTAGGGGAAGCGGTGCACCATGCTCGAGAGTGCCGACCGCAATCAGCGCCCGTGGCTTACGCGGCGTGGTGGCCGCCCAGATACCGCGGACTCCGTGGTGCACTTGATTGTGTGTCGCTACGAGGAGCATGCGACCGTCGGGCGTAAACAACTCCAGGCTCGTGCGCAGGCCTTCGGCATGCAGGGCGGCGGTAATCCCGGAGTGGCCCAGCCGTACCACCTCAAGCACATCGGCGGCGGCGGCCATGTCAGCGAGCGGTGGCGGCGAAGGCCCGGTCGAACTCTGTCCCGGCGTAGCGGACGAACCGGTCGCAGTAGGAGACGAGCGCCAGGTACCCGTACGCCTCGGTGAGGTCCTGCGCCGTCCAACTTGCGTCGGCCGCGGATGCCGCCACTGCGACCGCTGCGCGCGGAAGTGGGCCGAGGGTCGCGTGGCCACCGATGGCGCGACGCAGCGCCGTGTGCTGCTCGAGCACCAGCGGCGACGCCGCCATCTGGAGGTGCATGTTGAGCAGTCGCCCACCGCTGGCTGCGCGGATGAAGCCGAGCATTGGCGTAATCGTGTCGTGGGCGCCGACTGTCGCGGGGTCGATCGGGGGAATAGCAGCAGAATCGGCGCTCACAGCGGTTCCTCTCCTCTTCCTAGTGCTTGCAGTGATAGGACGTTGGCGGCCGTGCGGATGTGACGCCCGCCCTGGAGAAAACAAAGTTGCCGGGCACTGGGCTGCATTCGTTGGTCGGCAACGGCCAGACGATCGGGGGACCGTCCATCACGTGGTACTCGCAGGACACGTCGCCCTCAACGTTGAGGGCACGTGGATGAGTCGATGATCGTGGAGCCGAGAATGGATGACCCTGAAGTCGTGACAGCGAGACCACCGCTTAGGACAGGAATGACCGCTGGGCCGCGATACCTAGGTTGTGGATGGGGATTGGAGGTCTCCTGGCCTGCACGCGAGAAGGTGGTGCGGCGTGGCCGTAACGCGTCGGCAAGGGACGCCAGCTTCATTGTCGCCTTTTACCTGTTCCATCACAGGTCTGGACCCGGGGGTCGGGGCGGCCGGCATCCGTCGCACGCCGGGGCAATGGCAAACGGTAGTGGCACGAAGGCGCCGACGCGAGGAACGCAAAGCCGCAGCCCACCAGGGACAGCAAGCCATGTGGCCGTAGTGCCGGCGGGGCCGTCACGAGCAACGGCGTGCGCCGGACGGACCGGCGGTCGACGACCACGCTGTGTTCCCAGGCGTCCGAACGCCGGAGTACGAGCCTGCGCACGAGTGAGATCCTGCGCCGCGCTCAGCACGCAAGGGCCCCGGCCGCGGAGGAGGGAGCCCGCGCGGCCGGGGCTGGTTTCGACGGTCAGATGGCGGCAAGGCCCTCCATTCCATGCCCGTCAAACTTTGGGAGGCCGGTAGCCGTGCTGACCAGTACCAGCGTGTGGTCGGGCTCGATGCGGTAGCCCTCGACAGTGCCAGCGAAGGAGTTCTCCGCGTAGAGCAGTGACTGGTTCCGGGTGACAGCCAGGTCGATCGTTCCACCGGTGCCACCGCCTGTCTGGGCGACCACTCCATCGCTAGTGGCGGTGAGCGCCGCGTGACCACCAGCGTCGACCGCGAAGGCGCTGATCGTAGAGCTACCCGCATTCGCCCCGTAGAAGGTGTCGCCAGCGGCGACGATCCAGCACAGTGCACTCTGCCCGTCCGGGATTCCCGCGGTGACCGTTGACAGGGTGCCGTTCGGCTTGATGACGTACGTGCTCACAGTGGAGCCGCCGGCGTTCGCCACAACCAGGTGCCGCGACGGGTCAAAGCTCAGCGCAAAGGGAACGCTGCCCGCAGACGCATCCTCAATTCGCTGCGACAGTCGGCCGACGCGGTCGATGTTGAAGACGTCGATCGTGTTGTTCGCCTTTGTGGTGACAAGAACGTGGCCGCGGTCGGGTGTGATCGCGATGTCAGCCGGTGCTGTGATGAACTGCGGTGTGGCCTCATTGTGGAGTCCGAGACCGCGATGAGAACCCGGTAGCGGGGTGAGCCGCCCTGCCTTGTTGATGCGATACCCGGTAACACTGCCGGATCCGCCAGCATTAAGGATGTAGGCCAGCCCCTTCCTCGCTGCGACGCTGACCGGGAATCCCCCGCCCGACGGAACGGTCTGACGCAATGTCAACCGGGCCCCGTTGACCGCAAAGCTGCTGACCGTGTCGCTTCCCGCGTTGACGGCGAGGAGCAGGCGATGTGTCGGGTCATAGGTCAGGGAGTCCTGGGATGCCAGCGAGTCGAGCGGTACCCCCTGCTCGACCCCTCCTCGGCCGCCGGTGCGAACTTCACCCATCCTGGCGAGGCGCCCCGAAGAGGCGCGGGCGAACGCGACGACGCTGTTGTGGTGCAGGTCGTCGGTTTGAGCAAACACAGCTCCAGGGGCCGCTGCGGATCCGGGCGTTTCCGCGAAGGCGGGCGCGGTGGCGAGTATCAGCGCTGCGGCGGTCGCGCCGACCGCGGTGGCGATTGGGACGATTCTCATGTCGGCCTCTCTGTCGGTATTGAACGCGCGATGGCCAGTCTCGTCCGTGTCGGCGTCCTCGAAGCGTCCTCGGCGCGGACCGTAAGGCTCGCGTAACAACTGGCCCGCGCAAGTGGCGATCCGGGTCAAATGCAGTGCGGGATGGTGACTCACAACGACGCGGACCGGCGCGGGATGGCAACGCGCTAGCGCCACCCGGCCACAATCCGGATTCCGAGCGGAGGTGGGGAGGAGATTGTTTGCGCGGCGTGATCGTCTATCGAGACAGCCGCCTGCACGGGAGAAGGAAGCGGTCAACTCGCAGCCGGCACCGATTGATCCGAAAGGAGGTGCGCAGGCCGCAGTGCATCGGCTTTCTCGGCGGGAATCCGGACGCTAAATCGACAGCCGCCGCTGATATTGCGAACATCGATGGTGCCGCCGTGTGCTTCCATGATGCCGCGGGCGATGGCGAGTCCGAGGCCGGCACCCTCGTCGGGCCCTGGCGTCCGGGCGACGCTGCCTCGGAAGCCGACCTGGAAGACGCGCGGCAGGTCGTCGTCGGGGATGCCGCCGCACTGGTCCTCGACAGCCAGGTACACGTCGGTAGCGGTACTGCCGCCGAGGATGCGAACGGCAGCGCCGTCCAAGCTATGTCGAAGGGCGTTCGTCAGCAGATTCGAAAGCACGCGGCTTACTTGACGCGCGTCCACGCAGACGGTCAGGTCCGGGGCACGATCGATCAGTCGGACACCGCGTGTCCCAGCGAGCGGTGCCGCGGTTGAGACGGCTTGAGCGACGAGGTCCGCGAGCGTAACGCGCTGTCGTTGGAGGATAAGCCTGCCGGAGTGAAGCCGGGACAGATCGAACAGGTCATCGACCATGCTCGTCAAGCGGGCAACCTCCCGGCGGATTCCGCGATAATAAGTATTGACGTCGGTGGGGTCGGCGACGACGCCGTCTTCTAATGCCTCCGCCATCGCGCGAATTCCGGCAAGCGGGCTGCGGAGGTCGTGACTCATCCAGGCCACCAGCTCGCGCTGGCTCGCGTCCAGCAGCCGTTGCCGCTCCAGGTCGGCGGCGGTGTCCGCGTGCCGCTGCACGATCCGTGCGACGCGTCGGCCGACGCTGAGAGCGCAGGCCGTGCCGACGCCGGCGGCTGTGGCGACGATGGCAACAAGCACTCCGGCGTCGTGGGCGGTGATGAACATCTGGTTGGCCGCCACCGTCACGCCCGTGGCCGCAGCCAGCACGGCGACCAGTACGGTGCCGGTCATCGCGGTAACGGCACTCCGGCCCCGGAGCAGCCACACCACCGCGCTGCCTAACGCTCCGGCGGCGAGCGTCACCAGCGCCGACGTCAGCACCATATGCGTCATGCCGTGACCTCAACAGGACGGTAGCGGTATCCCACGCCCCATACGGTTACGAGCCGCGCTGGGTTCGCGGGGTCGGCCTCGATCTTCTCGCGAAGGCGTCGGACGTGCACAGTGACCGTGGAAACGTCGCCGAAGTTCCAGTCCCACACCCGGTCGAGCAGTTGCTCGCGGGTGAACGCGGTGCGCGGATTCCTCAGCAGAAACACCAACAGGTCGTATTCGCGGGCGGTCAAGGACAGTTGGCCGCCGTCGAGTGTGGCTTCATGCGCAGCGGTGTCGACGCGCAGGTTGCCGTCGCTGAGCAGGGCCCGCACCTCGGACGGCAAAGGGCCGGCCGCGCGCCGCAGCACGGCGTCAACGCGGAGGACGAGCTCGCGTGGGCTGAACGGCTTGGTGACGTAGTCGTCGGCGCCGAGTTCGAGGCCGATGACGCGGTCGTCCTCCTCGCCGCGGGCCGTCAACATGACGACCGGCACGGGAGCGATCTTCCGAAGGCGTCGACACACCTCCAACCCGGACATTCCCGGCAGCATCAGGTCAAGCACGACAAGGTCAGGCGGCCGGGCGCTAGCGCGCTGCAGCGCTGTGACGCCGTCCGCAGCCCTTTCCACCTGATGGCCGTCGCGGGCCAGGTATCGAGCGACGACGTCACTGACTGTCAGATCGTCGTCGACGACCAGGACGCGGCTCATCCCGCGGACCTCATCCTGCCGCGCCTCACCGGGACAGGTTAGGAGCCCTCCCAGCGTTTGAACCACCTTTTGTAATCAGTCGGTAATTGTCGCCAGCGCCGACGTAACGTCCTGTTCGTCCCGAACGGTGTGGCCGTCGACGCGGCCGCGGTGGCAGTTGTCGGCAGTGACGTCAAGCGGGTCGCCGACAAGGCGGCCCCCGCGACAAGGTTCGTTCGCCGTCGCATGAGCTCCCCGTACAGGCGTGAGGTGATAGGCCGGGGCCGATAACAGGCCAGCACCGGCGCCCACCGCGCGATAGCCGCGGCGGACGGGCGTCACCCCAAGGTCTTGGGTCGCTCTTCCGGGCGGCCGGTGGACCGGTATGTACGAAGCGGTGGCCGCCTGCGCCAACCCGTTCACTCGCGGGGCTCAGTAGCGGCCGATCCGGCGCAGCTTCTCCGGGTTGGCGATCAGGTCGATTGCAGCGATGCGGCCGTCGACGACGGTGAACCCGATGACTCCGACGGGTCGACCGTCCGGAGCGAACACAGCGCCCGCTTGGCCGTTGATGATCGCCGGACTGGCGTGGCTAGCGAATCGGGGTGCGGTCTGCAGCACGCGCTTGACGACAGCTTGCGCGCCGATGACCGGGAACGTCGGACCGGCACCCGCGACTCCTACGTCGGCGCGGAAGACGACGTCGGGGTCAAGAACCTCCAGCAACCGCTGCATGTCCCCGGCCCGCGCCGCTGCCAAAAATGCGTCGACGACTTGCCGTTGCCGAGCTAAATCCGGATCCGGTGTCGGTGCCGCCTGCACCCGTCGCCGTGCCCGCGCGGCTAGTTGCCGTGCCGCCTCCGGACTCCGGTCGACTACGGATGCGATCTCGTGGAAGGGCACAGCGAACACGTCATGCAGGACGAACGCCAGCCTTTCCGCGGGCGTCAGCGTCTCCAGCACAACCAGCAGCGCCAGCCCGACCGAATCAGCGATCACAACTTGATGCTCGGGATCGGCGTTCACGGTCTCCACGATCGGCTCAGGGAGCCATTCGCCGAACTGGGCTTCGCGACGGTTCTTCCGGCGGCGCAGCATGTCCAAACAAATGCGTCCGGTAACTGTCGTTAGCCAGCCTTGCAGGTCGGCCACACTCGACGCGTCGCTGCGGTCAAGTCGCAGCCAACACTCCTGAACAGCATCCTCAGCGTCGCTGACCGATCCGAGGATGCTGTACGCGACGGCCTGCAGCCGGGGACGCAGCGCCTCGAACTGTCCCGCCAGCCACTCGCGGTCATCCACGACGTCCTCCTCAGCTCAGCCAACACCTGAGATAGACGTTCCGGCACGCCGGAATGTGACGAAGTGCTACCTACGCCGATCCTCGTCACGTTCCCAGGCCGGTCAACGTCCTCAAGGCGAATTGACGTCGCGTCGCACCGAGATAGCAGCCGCGAGGAGAAGCGATGGTGAGAAGCCGCATGACCAGACCCGGCCCCGCGATCGAAGTGACCGGACTACGCAAGACCTATCCGGGCGGGGTCGAGGCCGTCCGCGGCATCGACTTCACGGTTCAACCCGGGGAAGTGTTCGGGCTGCTCGGCCCGAACGGCGCCGGAAAGTCGACGACTATCGGCATGCTCACCACGACGATCCGCCCGACCGGCGGCACCGCGAAGCTCGCTGGGTACGACGTGGTCCGCGAACCGCTGGCGGCGCGGCAGGTGAGCAGCGTTGTGTTTCAGGAGGCGGTGGTCGACCGAGGACTGTCCGGCCGGGCGCATCTGGACATGCACGCCCGGTTGTGGGGGGTCGCCCCGCGCGCCGCGCGCGACCGGTCGGCGGAGGTCATTGAGGCGTTCGGTCTCGGTGACGTCATCGACCGGCAGGTTCACGGCTACAGCGGCGGCCAACGGCGGCGCCTGGAACTCGCGCGAGCCCTGGTGTCCCAGCCGCAGGTACTGTTTCTGGACGAGCCGACCGTCGGTCTCGATACGCGCATCCGCTACGAACTTCTCGACCTCATCGGCGGGCTGTGCGCCGGCAACGACATGACGACACTGCTCACGACCCACTACCTGGACGAGGCGGAACGGTTGTGTGGCCGGATCGCCATAGTGCACGCCGGCGCAATCGTGGCGTTGGAGACGCCGATGAACCTGCTCGCATCGCTCGGCGGCGAGATCGCCGAGATCAGGGTGAGCGGTGACCCACAGCCCGCGCTCTTCCGGCTGCGCCGCCGCGGACTGGCAGGTGAGGACGCCTTCGCTGTCGGCTCGACCCTCACAGTTCCGCTGCACAGCCGGAGCAGTCGCTCGGTCGTGAACGAGCTCCACGCCGCCGAGATCGCCACCACGTCCGTCGCGACACGTAAACCGACTCTCGACGACGTCTACCTGCAACTCACCGGCGACAGCCTCACCGCCTAATGGAGGAACCGATGGCGACCATTGCAGCATCCGGACACATCGCGAAGCGCTCGACGGCCGCTGCGCGTACCGTCTCGCGCGGTTCGGCATTGATGACATTGGCGAAACGCCGGTTCGTGCTGTCCGCGCGAACTCCCCGCGAGATCCTCGTGCCGCTCCTGACCCCGATCCTCTTCGCGCTCGTCATCGCGCCGGCGCTCGCGACGATGGTGCACAGCACAATCGGCCTGGACTACAAGACGTTCGTCGCCGTGGGCACCGTCGGACTGCTCGTGCCCCTGTCGTGCATGTTCGCCGGCATCGGGGTGATCGTAGATCGTGACAGCGGAGCCCGACGAGAGTTGCTCGCCGCTCCTGTGCCTCGCTCGCTGATGGTCGGCGGCAACTTCATCGTCGCGTTGACCGTTAGCGCGCTGCAGCTGTCCGCCTTGATTATTGCCGCGATCGCCCGCGGAGCGAAGTTCCACACCAGCGCCTCTGGCGTCGGCTGGTTCGTCGCCGCCGCGTTTGTATTCGCGATCGCCAGCTACGGCATCGCTGAAGTGATGGCAAACCGGATCCCTAGGCAAGAGGAATACGTCGGCGCGACACCGGCCATCGCGATCCTGCCGTGGTTCCTCGCGGGATCCCTGTTCCCGATCCATGCGCTGCCCGCGTGGCTCGCCGCTGTCGCGAAGGTCCTGCCGCTGACACACGCGCTCGCGATCATGCGCTATGGCCTGCTCGACCGGCGCGCCACCGGCCTGCACGACATCTGGGGCATGAGCAGTGCTACCGGCGAAGCGACACTCAGCCTGCTCGTCGTCGCTGCGTGGGCGGTCGTGCTGTCGTCCGCGTCGGTGCGGGTGTTCGCCACGGCGGCTGTCCGCTGACCCGATGCACGACCTCGCCGAGAACTGATCGCTTCCGTGTTGGCGCGGCATCACGCCGACGGGACCTTCTCCGTACGCCCCACCTCCATCCGGGCGCAGGTGCTGCCTCGGCCGTGACCGTCAACGCAGTCAGCCCGGGCCATAGCCGCACCGGTTTCGGCGGGGAGCTCAGCGGGACATGGGCGGTGTTCCCGAAGATTATGAAAGCGACGCCCCTGTTCCATTCGGCAGAAGAAGGCGCCGAAGTCGTCGTCTACGCGACGGCAGAACCGACACTCGCCGCTGTCACCGGCCAGTTCTTCATGCACAACAAGCCGCGCGAGTCCAAGCCGGTCACGCACTCCACCGAGGCCGCCCAGAGGCTGTGGCGCCTGTCCGAGCAGCTGACGAACCTGGCATCCAGTCCGAACCGAGCGGTGCCAGGTCCACAAGTGGCACGGGTCGCGACCGGTGGCGACGCCTGGGAGTGGTGAGTGAGGGGGCATCCGGGCAGCGATCCTGGGACGGCTGCACTGGGCCCGCGGTTACGCCGTGACCGCTTCGGCGATGCGGTGACCGTCGCCGAAATGTTCCGGCATGCTCGGCCGCTCGACTGGCAAGCGATGCGCGAGGACCTGGATCGGCGCGTTCACCAGGAGTTCGCTCCTCGTGGTTGATCGCCTCGACCGGGGACTGCTGGACACGTCGGCAGTGATCGAGCTCCAGCGCATTCGTGCGGATGCGCTTACCGGTGCGGATGGCGGTCCCGGCCGTGACCATGGCCGGGCTGCGCCGCGGGACCGGCAGCCGGGTCGGACGTCCTCAGGCGACCCGCTCTACCGCGATCGGGAGCAGCCCGAGCATCTCGAGCATTTCCAGGCGCTGATCGCGATCGGTCACGTGTTGGCTGATCACCTGGACGGCGGCGGCCTGCCGGCGGCGCCACTCCTCGGGGGACAGCTCCGACGGGTCGTCGTAGATGCTCGTGGGGTCCATCACGAGCGCTCCTCTCCGCAGGCTGCGGCCGGGCGCCGCAGCGGGTACAGCTACGGATCGGCCGGACGGCCATCCGCTGTAGCGGAAAGCTCAGAGAACCTTGTTTCCGTACATCTCACCGAGCGGGTCGGCGATGAGTTCGATACGTGCGCCGTCCGGATCGCGGAAGTAGACGGAGACGCCGCTGTGAACCTCGTGCGGGACACCGGCCGCCTCGAGACGGTGCACCAGCTCCTGCCAGCGGTCGGGATCGACGGAGATGGCCAGGTGGTGCAGTCCGCCCAGGACCTCCGCGTAGGGGCCCACGTCGAGGCCCGGAAAGTCGAAGAAGGCGAGCAGGTTGCCGTTGCCGATGTCGAAGAAGAAGTGCGACGACCCGGCGTAGTCCCGGTTCTCGATCAGCTCGGTGAGCGGGAACCCGAGGATTTCTTGATAGAACTCGATCGTCCGGGCCACGTCGCTGCTGATGAGAGCGGTATGGTGCAGCCCCCGGGCCGTGCTCGCCGGGCGCGTGGCTTGCGGCCTCAGGTACTGAGACCGGAATCGCTCGCGATCGGCGGGCACGGCGGCGGGAGCGTCGGTCATGCCGGCAGCCTAGGCCCGGCTCAGGCGGCCTTGACCGCGGAGATTTCGAACTCGAGGGTGACCGCGTTGCTGACCAGCACGCCGCCGGTCTCGAGCGCCGCGTTGAAGGTGATGTTCCAGTCCCGACGGTCGACGCCGACGGATCCCTCGAAGCCGATCCGCAGATTGCCGAACGGGTCCACCGCCGACCCCTGGTACTCCAGCGGCAGCGTGATCGAGCGGGTGACCCCCTTGATCGTCAGGTCGCCGCTGACCTCGAACCGGTCCTCGCCGAGGTACGTGATGGCGCTCGACTCGAAGGTGATCTGGGGGAAGGTCGGCGCGTCGAAGAAGTCGTTGGTGCGCAGGTGGGCGTCGCGCTGGGCGTTGCGGGTGTCGATGCTCGCCGCCTCGATCGCGACCCGGGCCGACGAGGCGCTGGGCCGGTCACCGTCGATGACGATGCTGCCCTCGAACTCGTTGAAGCTGCCGCGCACCTTGGTGACCATCGCGTGCTTGGCCACGAAGCCGAAGCGGCTGTGCGCGGGGTCGATGGCGTAGTTGCCGGTGAGCTGGCGGTATCCGGTCTGCAGCGTTGCGGTCATGACGTCCTCCTAGGGGGTAGTTGAGCCTTCAACTGAAACCCTAGACCGCTTTTGGTGATGTGTCAACATCCGGGGTCGAACGGTAGGGTTCGCTCCGGCGGGCTGTCCCGCCCCGAGCTCGGACGCGCGGGAGACGGACGCGGAGACAAGCGGATGATCGAGGCGGCACCGCTGGTCCTCCTGATCGAGGACGATGACGGCGATGCCCTGCTGATCCAGGAATGCCTGAACGAGGCCGGGATCGCGGGCGACCACGTGCGATGGCACCGCACCCTCGCCGACGGCCGTGGTGCGCTGTCCGAGGCACCGGAATGCGTCCTGCTCGACCTGGGCCTGCCTGACGCGGCGGGATTGCAGGGGCTGACCGCACTCGTCGCCGCCGCACCCGACACCCCGGTGATCGTCCTGACCGGTCGGCACGACCGGACCGGCATCGACGCAGTTGCCGCGGGCGCGCAGGACTACCTGGTCAAGGACGATCTGACCGCAGACCTGCTCGACCGCAGCATCCGCTACGCCATGGAGCGCAAGCGCGCGCAGCGCACCAGCCTGCAGTTGCGGGAAGCGCAGCTGCAGGCCGCCGAGAACGCCCGGCTGGAGCGAGGCTTGCTGCCCACGCCACTGCTGCGCTCCGGGATGGTCGACTGCGCGACCTACTACCAGCCCGGCCTCGACCACGCCGTCCTCGGAGGGGACTTCTTCGACGTCGTCGAGACCGAGGACGGCCGGATCCGGGCCGTCATCGGTGATGTCATGGGTCACGGCCCCGACCAGGCGGCGCTCGGCGTCCACCTCCGGGTGGCGTGGCGCACTCTGGTGCTGGCCGGGACCCGCGACCACCAGATGCTGGCCGGGCTGTCACAGCTGTTCGATGCCGAAAGCGGCGGGGCGGGCGGTTTCGTCACCGCCTGTGACGTCACCATCCACCCCGATGGCAGGACGGCGGTCCGGGTAGCGGGCCATCCCGCGCCGCTGGTTTGCGTTGACGGTAAGACGACCTACCTCGAGACCGAGATCGGGCCGCCGCTCGGCATCTCGCTGGGCCTGGACGGACGCTGGACCGACACCGGGGGCTGGCCCGAGACGCGCGGTGACCTGCCGGCGGGGTCGTCACTCGTCCTCTACACCGACGGGCTGCTCGACGCCTACGCTCCCGCGGAGCAGAGCACCGGGCTCGGGATCGAGGAGCTCATCGACGCCACCGACGCCTGCGCGGCCAGCGCGGACGCCGCTTCGACGTGGATCCCGATCGTGGTCGGCAGCGCGCCGGCCCGGTCGGTCGACGACACGGCGATCGTGGTGATCACCCGCAGGAGCGATGGAGCCGACACCGCCGAATGAGCGCCGACACGCTGGCCGAGCCTGCCCAGGACACCCGCGAACGCGCTCGACCGATCCTCGACCGACCGGCGCGACCGCTTCGGCGCCGGGTCGCGCGGGGGTTCCTCGCCTTTCTTCTCGCGGCTGCCCTGCTCCTGGTGACCCTCGTGGTCGCCATCGTGGTCCTGCTCCAGCGCGGTCAGGACGTGATCACCCGATGGCAACCGGCCGTGATGCGCACGTCGAACCTCCTCACCGATGCGGTGAACGAGGAGACCGGTGTCCGCGGGTTCGCGCTGAGCAACGGCGAGGCCGTGCTGTTGCAGCCGTACGTGACCTACCGCCGGCGAGGAGCGATCGACCGCAAGGCGCTCGTGGGCCTCATCGGAAGCCATCGGCACGCGCGCGCCGACCTCGGCGCGTTCGAGCGGGCGCTCGCGACCTGGCAGATCCGTGCCGCCGAACCGACGATCGCCGACGTTCGGGCGGGCAAGCCGAACGCCGCGGCGGGGGTGGACCGCGGCGCGCGGATCTTCGACAGGGTCCGGTCGGCCGGCGCCGCCCTCACCGGTGACCTGCGCCAGTTGGAGCGCGGCGCCGTGTCGGCCCGGCGAGCAGCGGCGGTTCTGGTCTGGGTCGCGCTCGGGATCTTCGCCGCGGCCGTGTTCGCCGCGGCCGCGATCCTCTGGCGCGGGCTGCGCACCGCCATCCTCGATCCGGTGGAGCGGCTGGGCGCCCAGGCCAGGGCGGTCGCCGCGGGGGACGCCCACCTGGTGATCGTGCCGAGTGGCCCGCCGGAGATCGAGCAACTCGGGGCGGACGTCGACCGGATGCGGGCCCGGATCGCCGCCGAACTGGTCCGCGCGGAGCGGGCC
>JAICIE010000104.1 GCA_025924515.1 Jatrophihabitans sp.
GGGCCGGCGACGTCGCGGGGCGCGACGACGGTGCCGGAGCGCTGGCCGTCGACGCGACCGCGACGACCGCCACCGACGACCGGGCGGAGGTCGAGACCGCGGGCCGCGGCGCCGCCGCCAGGGCGGTGCCCGCGGAGTGCGCGGACGCACCACAGGCCGTCAGGACCGTCGCCGACGCCGCCATGAGCGCCGCGGTGACGCCGGCCGGTGCCGTCCTCATGAGTCGATCCTCAGGTCGGTGGAGTAGGGCAGGGAGCTGATGCGCAGGCTCGGCTCGGCGTTGAGCTGGTTCCACAGCGTCGTCCAGGCGCTGTTGCCGGTGAGGCTCCCGCAGCTGCCGGCCTGCTGGCAGGCGGTCCACTCGGTGAGCGCCCCGCCGAATCGGATCTTCGGCGAACCGGCGTTGACGCCGGTCAGCGAGATGTAACGCCACTGGCCCGCCATGGTGGAGTTGTAGATCTGGGGGAGGTTGAGGATCCGCGACGGCGCTGCTCCGGCCGTGAGCGCGTAGAGCCCCGACATGGTCCACGAGTTGTTGCAGGTCCGACCCGGCGCTGTCGAGCTGCACCCGTCCGCCGAGCCGTTGAACACGAACGGCGCGGAGGTGGAACCGAGGTAGCCGGAGACCCACGCCCGCGACGCGGTGTAGCCGGCCTGGAAACCCGGTTCGATGTCGTTGGCACCGGCGATCGTCACGTTGGTGTACTGCTTCGACGCCGCGTAGGACACGATCGGGTCGACCACGTTGTTGGCCCAGCTCGCCCCGCTGCTCGTCGACACGTCCATGTCGTTGTTGGTGCCGATCGCGATCACCGCCGGCGCCCCGGAGCGTTGCCCGCTGGCGTAGCCGTCGACGTAGGCCTTCAGGTCGGTGACCAGGTTCGCGTACGAGACGAACCGAACCCCGGCGCTGAGCACGACGCCGTGGTACTGCTCGCTCTGGCCGCCGATGTCCAGCAGCATCAGGTAGCTGTGCCCGGCCGGGTTGGCCTGGGCGTCGGCGTAGCCCTCGCGCTTCATCGTCGCCTGATCGGTCGAGGAACCGGCGTTGTAGACGTTGCGGACGTAGCGGCTCGTCGAGATCGGTGCCGGGCTGGTCTGCAGAGCGGGCCCGGTCTTAGTCGCCACCGAGACCGAGGTCGCGGCCGGAGAGGCGCCCGCCGAGTTGTTCGCGACGACAGAGAAGGTGTAGCTGGTCGCCTGGTTCAAGCCGGTGAACGTCGCCGCCAGCGTGGTCGGTCCGACGGTCACGATCTTGCCTGACGGCGCCGCAGTGACGGTGTAGCTCGTCAGCGAGGCGCCGCCGTTGCTGGCCGGTGCCGCCCAGTTGACGGTCGCGGTCGTGTAGTCCGCGGTGGCCGTCACCGACTGCGGCGCGGAGGGCGGGTTGGGGTTGACGGCGCTGACCGACTGGCAGCCCAGCAACGTCGACGGGGCCGCGGAACCGGTGTTCAGCGCGGTGACGCAGACGTTGTGCTGGTTGGCGTCCGCCGGGACGACGAACGAGTAGCCGTGCAGGCTGCCCGCCCACGGATAGCTCTTGGCGACGTCGCTGCGGCTGGCGTTGGCCGTGCTCGACACGGGGTTCGCGCCGTCGACGGTGGCCGTGACCGCGACCGACGCGGTGGCGTCGGGATCGATGGCCCAGCCGGTGACCGTGATCCCGGAGCCGTTGGTCGTCCGTGCGGCGCTGTCGAGGCGCCCGAACGGGCTCATGTTCACGTTGACGGTGGCGCAGGACGGCGCCGAGTTGCCGGAGCCGTAGAGGGTGTTCAGGCCGACGACGCACACGGTGTGCGAGCCGTTGTCGGCGGTGATCGACGCGGTGAGCATGTGTCCCGGGTGCACCCCGGACGTCCCGTTGGCCGTCACGGTCGTGGCGGGTCTGCCGTCGACGGTGATCTGCGCCCGGATCGGTCCGGTGGTGTCCGGGTCCATCGACCAGCCGGTGACGGCGACCTTGGGTCCGGCCTGCACCGCCGAGACGATGCCGGCGGTCGGGTTGTAGTTCACCGTGAGGGTCCGGCATTCCAGGACGTGGTTGTGGCCGTAGCTGCCGACGTTGCGGGCCGTCACGCAGATCGAGTGGGTGCCGGGCGGCACTGCGGCGCCCGGGAGCCGGAACGTGCCGCTGTAGCCGTGCGACGGCAACCAGTAGGAGCTCGCCCCGGCGGCGACGGACCCGACGACGTGCCCGTCGGCCGACACGTCGACCATCAGCGGTTGGGAGCTGTCCGGATCGGTGGCCCAGCCGCTGACGTAGAAGCCTCCGGGCGCCTGGACGAGGTAGGTCATCACCCCGTAGGGGCTGAAACCGACGGTGACCTGCTTGCAGGCCAGCTGGCGCTCGGTGGCGTCGGGGATGTCGAGGGCGGCGACGCAGACGTTGTGGGCGCCCTCGCCGACGGTCGCGCTCAGGCTGTACCCGTGGTCGGCCCCGGCGTACGGGTAGGCGTGCACCATGTCCGGTCGCGGCGAACCCGCGAAGCCCGAGGCGCGCCACGTGCCGTCGACGTAGAGGCGCACCCACACCGGGTGGGCGCGGGCGCTGTTGTCGTCCGCCCAGCCGATCGCTGTGACCGTTCCGGGATTCTGCAGAACGGCGTCGAGCGTGCCGAAAGGAAGGCTGGCGTCGGCGAAGGCCGGGGGGGCGGCGGCGACAGTGGTGAGGGCTGCGGTCAGGGCCACGACAAGGGCGGCCCAGGCCGTGCGACAGCGGAGTCGGTATCGAGTTGGCATCTGGAAACGTCCTTGGCGAGCGAGCGGCGCGGTCAGTCGCTCGACGAGGGCGCGAAGCCGAGACGTCCCGCCCGCTGCCGGCAGCAGGAGGCGGTCTCGTTGACAACCGCCGTGGTTGCAGCAGCGACGCTGAACTACGGAGGCGGAACGCTTCCGGAACTGCCGGCCGCGGCGCCCGCGTCCAGCCCCGCCCGACTCAGGCCGTCGGAAGGATGTAGTCGGCGTAGCGTTCCCGAAGGGCCTTCTTCGAGAACTTGCCGACGCTGGTCTTGGGAACCTCGTCGATGAAGACGAGATCGTCCGGGACCTGCCAGGACGTGAGGCGTCGGCGCAAGAAGTCGAGGATCTCTTCGCGGGTGGCGCGCTCCCCCGGCTTGATCACCACGCACGCCAGCGGCCGCTCGGACCAGCGCGGGTGCGGTACCGCGATCACGGCGGCCTCGGCGACCGCGGGATGCGCCATGATCTCGTTCTCGAGCTGCACCGAGCTGATCCACTCGCCGCCGGATTTCACCAGGTCCTTCGTGCGGTCGACCAGTCGCACGTAGCCGAACTCGTCGATCGTCGCCACGTCGCCGGTTCGCAGCCAGCCGTCCTCGGTGAACTGCTCGCCCGGCTCGTCGGTCCGGAAGTACTGGCGGGCCATCCACGGCCCCCGGCCCTCGAGCTCGCCGGACGAGGTTGCGTCCCACGCGAGCTCGTCGCCCGTGAGCGGATCGCGGATCCGGAGATCCACCCCGACTGGTGCCCGGCCGACCGTCGCACGCAGGTCCGCCTTCTCCTCCTCCGGCAGGTCGACGTGTTCGGCCCGCAGGGCGCACACGCTGCCGATGGGTGACATCTCGGTCATTCCCCAGGCCTGCAGGATGGGCAGGCCGACCGCGCGCCGCCAGGCCTCCGAGAGCGCCTTGGGCACCGCCGACCCGCCGCAGATGATCATCCGGAGCGCGGACAGGTCCCGCCCGGACAGCAACGGCAGGACACCCATCCAGATGGTCGGCACGCCGCCGGCCACCGTCACCCGCTGCCCCTCCATCAGATCCACCAGACTCGGTGGGCTCAGATCAGGGCCCGGCATAACTAGTGCAGCGCCGGCCATGTAGGCGGCATAGGGAAGGCCCCAAGCATTGGCATGGAACATGGGCACCACCGGCATCAGCCGGTCGGCGTCGGTGAGGCCGAAGGTTGCCGTCTGCAGGGTGGCGTTGGAGTGCAGCCACATCGACCGGTGGCTGTAGAGGACGCCTTTCGGACTGCCGGTGGTTCCGGTCGTGTAGCACAGCGCGGCCGCCTGCCGCTCGTCGTCGATGCGGTCGTGGAGGTCGGCCGGCCGCAGCCCCGCGGTCAACTCTTCGAAGCGCAGCAGGCGGGGATCGTCCGGTAACTCGGCCGGGGACCCGTCGTCCATGACCACGACGTGTTTGACCGTGGACAGCCGCGGCAGCTGCGGGTTCAGCAGCGGCAGCAGCGAGCGGTCGACGAAAACGGCCTCGTCCTCGGCATGGTCGGCGGTGTAGACGAGCTGGTCCGGGAAGTAGCGGATGTTCATCGTGTGCATGACCCGCCCGGTGCCCGGGATGCCGAAGTACAGCGCCAGGTGCCGCGCCGTGTTCCAGGCGAACGTGCCGACGCGTCCGCCCGGTGAGACCCCGAGCTCGTCGAGCGCCGCGGCCACCACGCGGGCCTGCTCCGCCACCTCGGCGAAGCTCGTCGTCTCGATGCCGTGCACGGCGCGCGTCGTGACCGTCCGGGTGGGAAAGTGCCGCTCGCCGCGCTGGAGGATCCAGGTCGTGGTGAGCGGGAAGTCCTGCATCAGTCCGAGCATGCGGGTGATCGTCCCGCCAGGTTGGGAGCGCGGCAAGAAGCAGCCGGACGATCCGGCGCAGCGACCCGGGGCGGGCCGAACGGCCGCAGAGGTTGATCACGGCCGCCTGCCGACGAGATAGGTGTGCGTGACAGCGCTGCCGCCGCTCAGGAACCCGGAGGCGCTGTCACGGAAGTCGCGCAGCGACCGAGCTGTGCTCGCGTCGACCAACCGGGCGCCGTCCTCGTAGGAGGGATCGAGGGCGTGGTCGCCGCGGATCGTTGCGTCGCCGGCCCGGAAGGTGACGGTGGTGATGTTGCGCCGGTCGGGATTGGCGGCGGCGTCGAGGTGCGGCACCACGTCGGTCGAGTTCTCGAGCGCCAGGACGTCGACGGCGTCGGACAGGGCGCCGACGGTGCGGGCGACCGGCGAGCCGGCGGTCACCACATGGGTCACGTTGAACTCGCCGCTTTGCCGAGCTCGGGCCGCGACCTCGACCGCGACCATGCCGCCCTGGCTGTGACCGGCCAGCAACACCGGCTCGTCGGCGCGCACGCCGGCCCGCCGCAGGGCCAGGAGAACTCCGGCGGCATAGGTCGTCGGTCGCCCTACCAGGGAGCGGGCGTTGGTGGCGAGGCTGGTGACGTCGCGGCTCTCGGCGGGGGTCCATGTCTTGGTGCCGGGGATGTCCACGATCGCCCGCCGGGTGCCGTCCGGGCCGGTTATCAGCATGACGTCGATGGCCCCGCCGGTGTCGGACGCGGCGTCGCGCGCGGCCAGCGCCGCGATGACGTCGGTGACGCTGCGGGGAGCGCAGCTGTAGGGATCCACCCCGGTGTCGGTCAGCGCGGGCGAACCGTCGGGGTACATGCCGGCGACCAGGACGTCGAGCGGCAGGGCGCCGCTGCCCAGCATCGCCGCGTCGACGAGTGCGGGATCGCCGGTGGCGACCTCCTGCAGGGCGCCGGGCAGGTCGGACGTGCCGGCCAGGTGCACCAGCCCGCCGAGCAGGCTCCGACCGGCGGCCAGGACGCCCGGTCCGGCGGCCACCGCCAAGCCCAGGACGTCCGCGGCCGTCGCGTCGTCGGCGTGCTCGTACTGCGACGCCGCAGTGGCGAGCGCGTCGCGCAGCTCGCGGCAGCGCGCCACCGCCGTGGAGCCCGCCGCTGACGGCGCGAGGACGCGACGGCACTCGCCGGTGACCTCCGCGCCGAACGGGGCGAACTGGTACCAGGGGCCGATCCATGAGCTGGACGGCAGGCCGTCGCGCAGCGCCGCCTCGACTTCGTCGCAGAGCCTGTCGAGCAACCGTGCGGCGAGGTCGAGATCCTCGGTCATCGCCTCGATGCCGCCGCTGCCGCCGACGACCGTGAGAGCGCCGCTCATGTCCGTGCCGCTCCGGCCGCCGACGCCCGCCGCAGCGCGTCGGCCACCCGGTCGAGATCGTCGGCGGTGCGCCGGACGAGCGCGAGCAGCTCGCCGAGGTTGTCGTCGAACGCCCGCGCCGCGGCGCCGCGCCAACGGACCGACGCGAGCTGCGCGAGGGTGGTGTCGGCGCTTTGCCGCAGCTGCTCGCCGGCGAGTTCCGCGCGGGCAGCCAGAGCTCGCACCAGAGGGCCATCGAGGGCGGGCATGGGGCGCAGCATCCGACACACCACCGACCGGACCCCGGGCTCCCGCGGCACACTGTGGACAGCGGACCGCAATGTGCACAGCGCGGCTCGGCGCCTGCCGCGCGGACGCATGATTGAATGGCCGCGGGCTAATTCCACCGGTGTTATTCGCCGGATCAGCAGAGGCGAGGGGGCAGCCGAATGGACGTCGCGTCCGCTGCGAGCAGCGCCGGCGACGACGACGATCGTGCCGACGGCCTGACCCGGCGCGAGCGCGAGATCCTCTCGTTCGAACGGCAGTGGTGGCGCTACGCCGGCGCCAAGGAGCAAGCGATCCGTGAGCTGTTCGACATGTCGGCCACCCGCTATTACCAGGTGCTCAACGCGCTGATCGATTCACCGGCGGCGCTCGCCGCCGACCCGATGCTGGTCAAGCGCCTGCGCAGGCTGCGCGCGACCCGGCAGAAACAGCGCTCGGCCCGCCGCCTCGGCATCGAGGTCTGATCAGCTGAACGCACCTGACAGCCGTTTGGCGCGCCAGCTGGCCCGCCGGCGGCGGCGCGAACGCGTGGCCGGTGCTGCCATCGCCGCGCTGGGAGTCGTCGTCCTCGTCGTCGCGGTCTTCGCACTGCGGCATCCTCGTGGTGAGGGCACGGTTGCAGGCAGCGACACCCGCGCGCCGTCGTCGTCAGCCCCGCAGCCGTCCACGTCGTCGGGCTCTGCGCCCAGCAAGCGCGTCTCGTCCTCAGCAGCCCCGACCAGCGCCTCGTCATCACCGTCGTCGTCCGCACCCGCGGCCGCGGCCAAGCTGCCGCTCGTCGTCCTGAACGACACGACGATCTCCGGTCTGGCGAAGCAGGCCGCGGACACGTTCCAGGCCGGCGGATGGAGCGTCGCGCAGGTCGGCAACCTGCAGAACGACATCCTGTCGACCTGCGCGTACTACGACCCGTCCGCCACGGGCGCCCGCGCGTCGGCGGAGCTGCTGCGGCACCAGTTCCCGGCGATCAAGCGCGTGGTACCGAAGTTCCCGGAGTTGCCGTCCGGGCCGATCGTCGTCGTGCTGACCCCGGACTACCCGTCCGGCTGAGGGCTGCGGTTGTGCCAGAATGGGCCCACAACCGCATAGCACCGCTCATCCAGAGGGGCAGAGGGACCGGCCCGACGAAGCCCCGGCAACCGCGCGCGATGTTTCCGAGACGCTTGGCGTCGACAGGCCGCCGCGCGAAGGTGCCAACTCCGGCCCGGACGTCGTCCGGGAAAGATGAGGAGAGAGGCCCTCGTTGATGACTGCCGTCGTTTCGCGCTCCGCCTCGCCCGCGTCCGCGCTGGTCTGCCGGAACTGCGGCGCCGAGTACCCGCTCGGCCCGCAGCACGCCTGCTTCGAGTGTTTCGGCCCGCTGGAGATCGGCTACGACCCGTCCGCGCTGGCACGAGTCACCCGCGCGGACGTGACCGCCGGGCCGTCCTCGATCTGGCGTTATGCCGGCTTTCTGCCGGTGGGACAGGACCCGTCGACGAGGGTCGACTCGGGCACGGGCATGACGCCCCTGATCCGGGCCGACCGGCTCGCCGACGAGTTGGGTTTCACGGCGCCGGTGTGGGTCAAGGACGACTCCGCCAACCCGACACACTCCTTCAAGGACCGCGTCGTGTCGGTGGCGATCACGGCTGCGCGCGAGTTGGGGTTCGACCGCATCGCCTGCGCATCGACAGGGAACCTGGCCAACTCGGTGGCCGCGCACGCGGCCCGGACCGGCATGGCCTCGATCGTCTTCATCCCGGCCGACCTCGAGCCGGCGAAGATCGTGCAGACCGCCGTCTACGGCGGCACGCTCGTCGCGGTCGAGGGCTCCTACGACGACGTCAACCGGCTGTGTTCGGAACTGGCCGAGACCGACGAGTTCGAGAGCACCGCGTTCGTCAACGTCAACGTGCGCCCTTACTACGCGGAGGGCTCGAAGACCCTCGGCTTCGAAGTCGCCGAGCAGCTCGGCTGGCGGCTGCCGGCACAGTACGTGGCGCCCATGGCGTCCGGGTCGATGCTCACGAAGATCCACAAGGGATTCAAGGAGCTGATCGGCACCGGGCTGGTCCCGTCCTCCCCCTGGCGGGTCTTCGGCGCGCAGTCGGCCGGCTGTTCGCCGATCGCCACCGCGTTCGCGGCCGGGCAGGACGTCGTGCGCCCGGTGCGGCCGACCGGGATCGCCAAATCGCTGAACATCGGCAACCCGGCCGACGGTCCCTACGCGCTCGACGCGGTGCGCTCGACCGGCGGTTCGATGGCCTCGGTCACCGACGACGAGATCCGCGCCGGTATCGCGCTGCTCGCGCGGACGACCGGGGTCTTCGCCGAGACGGCCGGCGGCGTGACCGTCGCGGTACTGAAGAAGCTGGCGGAGTCCGGACAGCTCGACACGACGGCCGAGACCGTCGTCTTCAACACCGGCGACGGCCTCAAGACGGTCGACGCGGTCGGCGCCGGAGTCGGGCCGACCGCGGTGATCCGACCCACCGTGAAGGGGATGCGGGAGGCCGGCCTGTTGTAGCGGTCGGTCGATCACGTTTGCCCCGCGGCTGCTCAGTTCGCCCGCGCGATCGACCAGAGGCGGGGCAAACCTGATCGGTCTCGGGCAGCGCCTCGGGCGAACGCGCGCAGACAGCGCGCCCGCAGTGCCGTTCGGCCGTACACCGCGTCGTCCCATCCCCACCGCAGGAACACCAGGCCCAGGTCCTCCATGACCTCCTGTCGGTACTTCTCTCGCGTGAGGACGGACCGCGCGTCGTACTTGCCGCGGCCGTCGGCCTCGCCGACGACGCCGAACTCGTCCCAGTAGAAGTCGCCGCGGCCGCGAGCGACGCGGTACTCGTCGAGGAGCGTGACCTGCAGGTCCGGTGTCGGCAGGCCCGCCCACAGCAACACCAGGCGGCTCACCGATTCGAGCGGTGACTCGGCACGGGCGTCGGCGAGGCGTACCGCACGGTGCGCGCGCCGGATCCGGGGCCAGTTCCAGCAGCGGAGCAGAACGGGCTCCAGTTCCTGGCAGGTGACCCGACGGGCGTGGAGCGCGGCGTCGAGGGCAGCGACCGAATGCGTCACCGTGTGCCGGCGAGCCACGTCGATGAGCGTCCGGGCCACAGAGGTGACGAGGACGCCGCCGACCTCGACGAGGTCCTCGGGTGCCAAGGTGGCGCGATGGAGTTCGGCGTCGAGTAGGTCGCCGGTGGTTCGCGGCGGGACCGTCAGCTGCGGACGCATCGGCGCTGCGCCGATCACCGGCAGCCCGTGGGCGAGCAGCGCGGAGCGGTGGCTGAGCACCGATCCGCCGCACGCCGCCGCCGCGGCGAGGGCCCGTACCAGCGGGTCGTCCGGGCAGGCGCTGAACTGGCCGCGGCGGACCCGCCCGATCCGTCCGACCCGGACCGCGCGGCTCAGAGCGGCATCGCTCCACCCGTGCGTGCGGGCGTCCGCGCGGTCGAACACCGGGGAAGGCGGCAGCGGGCGCATGGCCGACAGGGTGGCCCGACTGCTCTCGACCGCGCCGGACCCTGTGGACAACGCCGGGAGGATCACGTCTGTCCCCGGTCTGCTCACTGCGCGCGGCGGGATCGAGCGGAAGCGGGGCAGACGTGATCGACTGCGGCGGTGCAACGGGACCGGCCGCGGCGGCGTCCCAACCATGTGACCCGATCCGGCCGTAGACAGGATGTGGACCTCGACGTGCAGCGCCTCGAGGACGCTGACAGCGCCGACGCTGCCACGACCGCCGACGCAGCCACGACCGCCGACGCAGCCGCGATCGCCGAGGCCCGCGACAGCTTCGCCCAGTGGGTCCGGCCGTCGTTGCTCGCGATGACCCGTCTCGCGCTGCGACTGGCCCCGGACGCCGACGCCCAGGACGTGGTGCAGGAGGCCCTGACCCGGGGTTGGCTGAAATGGCCGCAGTTCGACCCTGAACGCGGGACCCCCACGACCTGGCTGCTGACCATCACCGCCGACCAGGCCCGAGCCGCCCGGCGGACCCGGCGGTGCCGGCTGCGCCTCATGGACGACGCGACCCCGCTTCCGGATCTGCCCAGTGCTCCGGACACCGCAGCCGATCCCGATCTGGAACGCGCGATCCGCCGCCTGTCCGAGCGGCAGGAAGTGGCAGTGCAGTTGCACTACTTCGTCGGGCTGACGGTGGCCGAGACGGCAGCCGTGATGGGCTGCTCGGCCGGCACCGTCAAGTCCACGCTCTTCGACGCCCGAGCCAAGCTGCGCAAGTTGCTGGGAGACGACGATGACTGACGAGCGCATGGACGCCCGCCTGCACGACGCGGGCGCCCGCTGGCGGGAAGCGCACGACCGTGCCGCGCATATCGCTGACGAGGACGAGGTCCCGCTGCAGCGCACGGCCGACGGCCGTCGCCCGGCCCGCCGGACGACGACGCTGCTCTCCGTCGCCGCGCTCGCCGTGGTGGCGGTCGCCGGCACCTGGCTCGCGCTGCGCCCGGGCAGCTCGTCGCAGTCCGTCGCCGCCGCGCGGTTGACGAGCACCGACTGGATCCTGGCCGGCTACAACGGCACGACGGTCCGTTACGACAGCGCCGACCGGTTCCGGCTCACCATCAAGGACGGGCAGATCCTCGGCAACGATGGCTGCAACGCCTTCAGCGGCCCCGTGGATGTCAGCGGGCACACGCTGCGCCTGCACGGCCTCGCCGGCACGTTGGCGGGCTGCACCGCCGCGGCGCACTCGCTGCCGCTGCAGAACTACTTCTCCGGCACCGTCCACTGGTCGGTCACCGGCGACACGCTCACTCTCACCAAGGACGGCGTCGGCACCCTCACCTACCGAGCGCCCCTTCGCGGCAGCCGCGAGGACCTGGTCGACCGCACGTGGGTGCTGCGGGGCATCCGCAACCCGACCGGCGACGTCGGGTGGTACGGCAGCGCCCCGGCTCCGCCCACGACCGCGGCAACCTTCCAGCCCGTCACCGACTCGACGCTGTTCATCAGCGCTCGCGGCGTGCTCAGCGCGGACACCCGATGCGGTCAGTACAGCGCCCGCGTCGACATCACCGCCAAGCAGCTGACCGTGAGCAGCCGCAGCTACGCAGTGCACAGCTGCCCACAACCGGCCCGCGGCACGGAGTATGCGCAGGACGCCGCGACGCTCGCCTTGCGGACGGTGCTGCACGGCACGCTGCGGTGGTCGATCGACGGCGGCACCCTCACGCTCGGCGCCGAGAAGGGCCCCGTCCTGCAGTACGGGCCAGAGATCAACACGCCGGTCCCGAGCGCCACCCCGACGGCGGTCCCGTCGGCCACGGCGAGCCCTCTGCCCTCGGTCAGCGCGACTGCATCGCCGGTCGTCGCCGCGCTCCTCGTCGACCGCACCTGGTACCTGGCCGGGATAGACGAGCGCGCGATGTCGACGAGCGGCTATTCCTCCTCGCCGGCAATCGGCGTGGACGGCACCCCTCCTCCGTTCCGGATGGGGTCCGACGGGGCGTTCATCGCCGGTCTCGGGACATGTGAGGCCTATCAAGGGCGCGCACACCTTGCCGACCGGTCGTTCACCATTACTTCACGACGCACGGCTGCGGGCCTCTGCCCTGCGGAGCCCAGGGCACGGCCCGGGGCGTCCGGTCGACTGCCGACACTCATCGGCCAAGTACTCACCGGCACGGTGCGGTGGCACGTCAGCGGCGACGCCCTCTCGCTATCGCATCCCGGCAGCCATGTGGTTCTGCGCTATTCCGACGTGCGGCCGTCGCCGACCGTTACGCCGCGGAGTTGACGTCCCCGGACGCGGGGTCGGGCCTGGCAATCGATCAGGGATCCGTGTAGCGTCCGCCGCGGTCGAAGTCACGAGTTCTAGCAAGGCGAAGTACCACGGGCCGTACGGCGCGTGCACTAGCAACAGCAGGACCGGGAGCGAAGACCCCGGCTCACAAGGTGTGGGCCCGGACAGCCCCTAGCAAGGAGTGCACGTGGCACAGGGCACCGTGAAGTGGTTCAACAA
>JAICIE010000105.1 GCA_025924515.1 Jatrophihabitans sp.
CCGTCGTGCACGGCCGGGTCACGCTGTCGAGCGGCCGGGAAGCCGACTACTACGTCGACCTCCGCCGGGTGACGCTGCACCGGTCGGCTGCCCCGCTGGTCGGCAAGGTCATGCTCGAGGTGACCGCCGACTGGGACTACGCGGCCGTCGGCGGGCTGACCCTCGGGGCCGACCCGGTCGCGTCGGCGATGCTTCATGCGTCCGGGGGGCGGGTCGACGCCTTCGTCGTCCGCAAGAGCGAGAAACAGCACGGGTTGCAGCGGCGGATCGAGGGTCCGGATGTGTCCGGGCGCAACGTTCTCGCGGTGGAGGACACCTCGACCACCGGCGGGTCGGTGCTGACGGCCGTTTCGGCGCTGCACGCGGCCGGTGCGACGGTCGTCGGGGTCGCGGTGATCGTCGACCGGGGGGCCGGGCCGGCCGTGCAGGCGTCCGGGTTGCCGTACCGCGCCGCGTACACGCTGGACGACCTGGGGTTGTCCTGACCGATCCGCCGCCGGACGAGATCGGCGTCGGTCCGCACCCACTCCCGTGGCCGGACGACCCGCGGCTCGATCCCGAACTGTTGCGCGACGGCGACCGGCGCAATGTCGTCGACCGCTACCGGTACTGGCTGGTCGCCGCGATCGTCGCCGATCTCGACACCCGGCGGCATCAGTTCGCCGTCGCGATCGAGAACTGGCGGCACGACCTCAACATCGGGACGGTGGTCCGGACCGCGAACGCGTTCCTCGCCCGAGAGGTGCTGATCGTCGGGCGGCGGCGGTGGAACCGGCGCGGGGCGATGGTCACCGACCGGTATCAGCACATTCGGCACCTGGCCTCCGCGGCAGACCTCGCGGACTACGCCTCGGACGCCGGCTACGAGGTCGTGGGCATCGACAACTTGCCGGGTTCGGTGCCGCTGGAGGCGACCCGGCTGCCGGCCAACGCGCTGCTGCTTTTCGGGCAGGAGGGCACCGGGTTGTCGACCGAGGCCCGCGCCCTGGCCGCCGCGACGCTGTCCATCGCGTCCTTCGGGTCGACAAGGTCGATCAACGCGGGCGTCGCTGCGGGGATAGCGATGCACGCCTGGGTGCGTCAGCACGTCCTCGGTCAGGAGTTCTGAGCGTCAGGCATCCTGAAGGCGCAGGTAACGCCCGAAGTGCGGCACGGTGAAAGCGATGCGTCCGCGCTGGCTGGAATAGACCAGGCCCTTCTTCAGCAGCGCGTCGCGTGCAGGTGACAGCGACTGCGGTGGGCGTTTCAGGCACTCGGCAACGGCGGCGGTCGGCACGGCGTCGTCGCTAGCGCCCGCGACGTCGGCCATGGCGCGCAGATACTCCCGCTCTGCGGGGGTCGCCCGTTCGTATCGGGATCCGAAGAAGCCGACCGCCAGCTCGTTCTCGGCCTCGGGCGCTGCGACCTCGACGTCGGCCGCCGTGATCGGCGAGCACGGTGCGACGTCCCAGGCCGTCTTGCCGTAGGCCTGCACGAAGTACGGGTAGCCGCCGGTCGCGTCGTACATGGCGGCGAGCGCGTCCGGGCTGAACGCTGCGTCCTCGCTGCGGGCCGGCACCTGCAGCGCTGCGTCGGCCGCGGCCCGGTCGAGCCGGTCGATGCGCGCGTACCGGAACAGTCGCTCGGAGTACGACTTCGAGGCGGACAGGACGGCGGGGAGGTGCGGCAGTCCGGCGCCGACGACGACCAGGGGGAGGCGTTGCTGGGAGATCTCGTGGCAGGCGGCGCAGAGGGCGCTGACGTCATCGGCGCACAGGTCCTGCATCTCGTCCAGAAACACCGCGATGCCGTGGCCGGCGTCGCCGGCGAGCCCGGCCACGTCGGTGAACAGTTCGACCAGGTCGATCTCGATGTCGCCGGAGTCGGCGCGACCCGGGACGGCGGGGACGTCGATTCCCGGCGACCAGCGCTCGCGTCCGGTCTTGGCCGTGGGCTGGCGCTGGCCGAAGGACTTGATCACGCCCAGGACGTGGTCGGCCTCGGCCCGGTTCGGGCGGGCGAGTTCGCGGACGGCGAGGTGCAGGGCCGCCGCCAGCGGGCGGCGCAATGGTTGGTCCGGCCGGGCCTCGAGCTTGCCGGTGCCCCAGCCGCGTCTGACCGCCGCTGATCGGAGGGCGTTGAGCAGGACCGTCTTGCCGACGCCGCGCAGGCCGGTGAGCACGATCGAGCGCTCGGGACGCGCGCGGCTGACCCGCTCGAGGACGACGTCGAAGGCGGTCAGCTCCCCGTCGCGTCCGGCAAGTTCGGGCGGGCGTTGCCCGGCGCCGGGGGCGTAGGGGTTTCGGATCGGGTCCACGATCGGACCGTATCGGGCTTTCTAGCCTTCGCGGCAGATTTGCCGATACAGCGCGATCGTGTCGCGGCCGACCGGCCGGAAGGCAGGTCGGCTCAGTCGGTGCTTTCGACGAACACGCCGCCACCTCGCCCGCTGGCGCCGACGCCGTATCGCTCGCCGGGGAACGGACCCACGCTGTCCAGCGCCCTGCCGGACAGCGCGGAGCTTGCGCCCACCCAGGTCATCCTGATCTCGCCGGCGTCGACGACCCCGGCGACGTCCTTGCCGGGCACGGCGATGTCGAGGGTCGTGCCCCCCGTACCGCCGTAAGGGTTGTAGCGGTCGACCGGCATCGCGGACAGGCCGGCCCCGAACTGGTCACCGGCCGCGGCGGCTCCGCCCACGTGCCCGCTGGCCGGGCCTTCGAAGAAGACCGTGGAGCGCGCCAGGACGACCGGGTGGCTGTCGACCGGTCGGATGGCGAAGATATCGACCACGCCCTGGTCGGGGTCGCTGCCGACGTCCTCACCCGGGACACCGACCGCGATGTTCTCGTCTCCGACCCCCTGCGTGCCGTCGTAGTAGATATCGGACAGTCCGCCGACGAGCACGGTGGAACCGAACTTGTCGCCGCTTTCCGGAACACCGGGAAGGCCCGGCGTGTTCTGCGTCACCGTGCCGATCGGGACGACCGTGCCGTCCGAGTGGCGGGCGAACGCCTGCACCACTCCGGCGTCCGGGGTCGTTCCCAGGTCCTCGCCGGGGACGCCGACTGCTATGAAGACCCCCTGGACGAGCGCCGGGGGTCCGGCGGCGTCGATCGACACGCTGCTGCCGAGGTGGTCGTACGATTCCGCGACGCCGGGCACGTTGGCCGAATCCTGCGAGAGCGTGGTGGCGGATGTGAGGGTGTCCGTCGTCGGTGACTCCGTGACAATCGTTACCGAACCGGCGTCGATCTTCGTGCCGATGTCCTCGGCCGGTTCCCCGATCACCAAGGTGTGACCGGCGACGGCGAGTACGCGGCCGAAGTGGTCGCCCGGCTCAGGGGATCCCGCAATCCCTGGACTGGCCTCGGTCAACGTCTCGATCAGCGCGGCCGAACCGGCGGTGACGCGGTAGTGGTCGACCGCTCCCGCTTGGCTGACGCCGTCGACGGTGCGGTACGGCGCGCCGATCCAGAGGTCGTGGCCCCGGGCGACGACCGCGGTGCCGAAGTGCTCGCCCGTGCTGGCGCCGGTTATGGTGATCGCGGCCACCGGGTCGAGTCCCTTCAGCGAGCCGAGGCCGATTATGACCTTCCCACGGCCGGCGTCATTGCCAGGCGCACCGATGGCCAGGTCGGCGCAGTACCCCGCGTTCGCATACATGAAGGCACTCGCTGCGCCGAACCCATCACCGGGCGCCGCCGTCACACCGTCGAAATATGTCTCGTAAATCGACTTGCTGTACGGAGTCGGAAGTCCGCCGGTTTCGACCCGCGACAATTGCACGTCGTAATGGATGTCCACCGCCCCCACACCCGACAGCGCGCCAGGCGCTCCTTCCACGAGATCGGAGAACCCGTCGTCCTGTACATCCTGCGAGCTGAACACGGTCCCGGTGACGAAGTCGGAAGTGTTGTAATAGGCGCCGTGTTGGGCGCAGCTGTGCGGGCCGGGGGCGGGGTCTGCGGACGCGCTCAGGACGGAGCTGCCCAGCACCCAGATGACAGCGAACCCCGCTGGGCCCATAAGCGCGCCGGCGCGCCGGTTTCCTGCTGACAGTCGGGTCATCGAAGCCTCCGCTTCAGCGCGGCCACGGCAGCCCAGTGAATGGCGCATTCCGCGCGCCGCGGAAGTGTTGCATAGCCGACTTGATATGTCGAGAAGGTCGAGCGGCTAGCGCGGGCCGTCCATCGAGGAACGACGAAGAAGCTCCGCTGCGCCGATACCGCGAATGCTGGCGTCGAGAACCTCGGCGGTGTGGGCGAGCGCCATCGAGTGCCCGGTGCGCTGTAAAGCAGCGGCGACCTGCATCAGGCAACCCGGGTTCGCGGTCACCAGCAGGTCGGCGCCGGTCGCCAGGACGTTGCCGGCCTTGCGGTCGCCGAGCTCGCGCGCCGGCTCCGGATAGAGCACGTTGTAGATGCCGGCCGAGCCGCAGCAGATCTCGCCCTCGCTGATCTCGCGCAGGTCGAGGCCGGGAATCTGCCGAAGCAGCTCACGGGGCTGGGTGCGGACTTTTTGGGCATGGGCCAGATGGCAGGCGTCGTGGTAGGCGACGCTCACCGGCAGCGGCGAGCGGGGTGCCACGGTTCCCTGCTCGACGAGGAATTCGGCCAGGTCGCGAACCTTCGGCACGAACCCAGCGGCCCGCTCGGCGTAGGACGGATCGTCGGCGAGCAGGTCGGCGTACTCCTTCATCGTCGAGCCGCACCCGGCCGCGTTGACGACGACCCACCCGACACCGCTGCGCTCGAAGATGTCGATGAGGCGCCTCGCGAACCGGCGGGCCTCGTCGGCGCGGCCGTTGTGCTCGCTCAGCGCGCCACAGCATCCCTGTCGGCGCGGCGCGAGAACGGTGAAACCTTCCGCCGCGAGCACCCGGGCCGTAGCGGCGTTGACGCCGGGGAAGAATTCCCGCTGCACGCAGCCGAGGAGGATCCCCACGGTACCGCGTTCGACGCCGCGTGCCTTAGTACGCTCAGGAACTCTGTCGGCCTTGCGGAGCGGTGGCGCGAGTGACTCCATCGCGGCCACCGTCGGCGGCAGGCGATCGAACACGCGATTCCTGCGCAAGAACGACGGCAGCCGGCTCGACTGGTACGCGCGCAACGGTCCCCGCATCAGCCGCAGTCGTCGCGGATAGGGAAACAACGAAAAAACCGCTTTGCGCAGCAAGCGGTCGGACGCCGGCCGCTCATGGCGCCGCTCGACCTGGGCGCGCGTGGCCTCGATCAACTTGTCGTACTGCACGCCGGACGGGCATGCGGTCACGCACGCCATGCAGCCGAGGCAATGGTCGAAATGCTGCACCATCGACGCGGTCATCGGCTCGCCCTCGAGACCCTGTCCCATCAGGTAGATGCGCCCGCGGGGGGAATCCATCTCCTCCCCCCAGAGGACGTAGGTGGGGCAGGTCGGCAGGCAGAACCCGCAATGCACGCAGTCGCCGACCAGTTCCGGGGACGGCGGGTGATCGGAGTCGAAGGCGGGCGTCCCCGGCTGCGGAGGCGGTGTGACCTGCGGCGGGCGGCCGCCGTGGGTGCCGGTGGTGGAGGTCACCGCGAAGTCGGGCCTGTCGCGACGCATCAGATTCCTCCGACGAAACGGCCCGGCGCGAGGCGGTGGCCGGGGTCGAACTCGTCCTTGAGCCGGCGCATGAGCGCCAACCCGCGCACCGGTCCCCAGACGTCGACGGCGGCCTTGACGTCACGCGGCGCATCAAGGACGACGACGTCGCCGCCCCACTGGGCGCTCCGGCTCCGCAGGCTCCGGACGACGTCGACGATCGTCGCGGCGTCGCCGTCGACGGCGGCGTGCATGACCCCGACGCCCGCCGACCCGCGCACGGTCGCCGGGGCGCCGCACGAGTCCACCGCCGCGAGTAGGGCGGGTAGCGCCGCGATCTCGGAGGTGAGCTTGAGAAGGGTGGAGGCGGCGTTCCCGGGAAGCCGTCCCCACCAGGACGGCGGCTTCAGGTCCACCGATCCGGCTGGCATGAGAGCCAGACCCTGCTCGACGCGGGCGCCGATCCCGTCCTCGAATCCCTCAAGCAGCAGCGCTACGGATCCCTCACCATCCGGAGTTCTGTCGATCTCGAGTGCGGCGGGAACGACCTGCGACTGCACAACCGCCTGAATGGCGCGGTCGAGGCTGTGCGGGTCGAGGGACTCGGAGATCAGCCAGCGCGACGCCCGCGGCGCCGGGTGCAGCCGGAACACGGCCTCGGTGATCACGCCGAGGGTGCCCCATGACCCGGCGAGGAGCTTGGCCAGGTCATACCCGGCGACGTTCTTGACCACCTTGCCGCCGGCCTTGGCGATCGTGCCGTCGGCCCGGACGAACGTGATCCCGATGAGCAGGTCGCGCACCGCACCGTGCGAGAGCCGGAGCGGTCCGGCGGCCGCGGTGGCGATCGTGCCGCCGACGGTCCCCGGGCCGAGGGCGCTCTCGGCCAGCGCCGGGTCGATCGCGAGCCGCTGCCCGGCGTCGGCCAAGGCGCGCTGCACCGCGTCGAGCCGGATCCCGGCTTGCACATGGAGGACGAGGTCGCCGGCGGCGTGGTCGACCACGTCCGCCATGCGGCTTGTGTCGAGCACGAGGTCGACGCGGTCGGGCGGCGCACCCCAGGTCGATTTGGTCCCGGTTCCGCGGGCTACCACCGTCAGCCGGTGCTGCGCGGCCACCCGTACCGCGGCGGCGGTGGTGAACGTGTCCCGGACGACCGCGACCGCGGCCGCGGCGACGCCGTCGACCTCGTCGACCGGGCCCGCGGGGCGGGCGCCGACGCCGGCTGCCGTCAGCGCCTCGACGATCCGGTCGGCGGCCACGACGGTGGGCGCCATCAGAAGACCTCGGCGATGCCGGCCCGCTGCAACGGGTGTACTGCGTCGTCGGCGCTGCGCCGCCCCGGTACCTCGCCGCACAGCCGCGGCGTCGGGAAGACCTTCCCCGGGTTCGACAACCCGGCCGGGTCGAAGGCGCACCGGACCATCTGCATGGTGTCGAGGTCGTCCTCGCCGAACATCCGCGGCATGTACTTCGCCTTGTCTGCACCAACCCCGTGCTCGCCCGTGATCGAGCCGCCGTGCTCGATGCACAGGTCGATGATCGCGCCGGACACCGCCTCGGCGCGATCCGCCGCTCCCGGATCGCGATCGTCGAAGAGCACGAGCGGATGGAGGTTTCCGTCACCCGCATGGAAGACGTTGGCCACGCGGATCCCGTGCTGAGCGGCGACCTCGGCTATCCGCCGCAGCACCTGCGACAGTGCGGTCCGCGGGATGACCCCGTCCTGCACGATGTAGTCCGGACTGATGCGGCCCACCGCCGCGAACGCCGACTTGCGTCCTCTCCAAAACAGCGCCCGTTCGGCGTCGTCGGCGGCAATGCGAATCTCGAACGCCTCGTGCTCCCGGCAGAAGGCCTCGACCTGCTCGAACTGTCGCTCGACGTCGGCGCTGGGCCCGTCCAGTTCCACGATGAGGACGGCGCCGGCGCCCGCTGGATAACCGCACTGCACCGCGGCCTCGGCCGCCTCGATCGCCAGCGCGTCCATCATCTCGATCGCGGCCGGGACGACACCTGCGCCGATGATGGAAGACGTCGCTGCGCCCGCCTCGTCGGTTGACGGGAACCCGGCGAGGAGAGTGCGGACGCACTCCGGCAACCGGGTCAGCCTGACGGTGATCTCGGTGGCGATGCCCAGGGTTCCTTCCGATCCGACCAGCACGCCGAGCAGGTCGTAGCCGGTCGGGTCGGGCGCCTTGCCGCCGATCCGCACCCGTTCCCCGTCGGGTGTGACGACCTCGGCGCCGGTCACGTGGTTCGTCGTGAATCCGTACTTCAGGCAGTGGGCCCCGCCGGAGTTCTCGGCGAAGTTGCCACCGATCGAACACACCTGCTGCGAGGACGGGTCCGGCGCGTAGTAATACCCGAACGGCGTGGCCGCCTTGGTGAGCTGCAGGTTGATCGCGCCGGGCTGCACGACCGCGCGCTGGTCGGCCGGGTCGATCTCGACGATGTCCCGCATCCTCGAGGTGACGATCAGCACGCCCTCCGCATGCGGCAGAGCCCCGCCGGACAGCCCGGTGCCGCTGCCCCGGGCGACGAACGGCACGCCGAGCTCCGCGCACGCCTGGACGCTCGCCGCGACCCCGTCGGCGTCGACCGGCAACACCACCAGCGCGGGGGTCACCTTGTAATGCGCCAGCCCGTCACACTCGTAGGTGCGCAGCCGCTGGTGGTCGTCGATCACGGCGTCGGTCCCGAGCCGGGCTCGCAGGCGCGCGGCCAGGGCTGTGATGGCGGACGGCGACGCTCCGGCCCGCTCGCGGCGCGAGGTGGTGGTCACGGCATTCGCGCGTACGCGGGTAACGTCAGGAATTCGGCGAATTCGTCGGCCACCGCCACGTCGATGAAGGTGGCTCGCGCGTCCGCGTAGTCGTCGGCGTCGCCCGGCAACCTCGCGATCTCTTCGTCGGCCATCTTCTCGACGAGCTCGCGGGTCACGGTCTCGCCGCTGTCCAGCTCGATCTCGTTGTGCAGCCACTGCCAGACCTGCGACCGGCTGATCTCGGCGGTGGCGGCGTCCTCCATCAGGTTGAAGATGGCGACCGCGCCGCTGCCCTTCAGCCACGAGGACAAATACTGAATTCCCACGCTGACGTTGTTGCGCAGCCCCGCTTCGGTGACTGTGCCCGGCGTGGACTTGACGTCCAGCAGCTGCGCCGCGGTCACCGCGACGTCGTCGCGCTTCCTGTCGAGTTGGTTGGGGCGGTCGCCGAGGACGCCGTCGAACACCTCCTGGCACACCGGCACGAGATCGGGGTGAGCCACCCACGACCCGTCGAACCCGGCGGCTGCCTCGCGGGTCTTGTCCTCGCGCACCTTCGCGAGCGCGGTCTCGTTCACCTGCGAATCCTTGCGACTGGGAATGAAGGCCGCCATGCCCCCGATCGCGTGCGCGCCGCGTTTGTGGCAGGTGCGCACCAGCAGCTCGGTGTAGGCCCGCATGAACGGCACGGTCATCGTCACCTGGTTGCGGTCGGGCAGCAGGAAGTCGCGGCCCCTGGTGCGAAACTTCTTGATGACGCTGAAGATGTAGTCCCAGCGGCCGGCATTCAGCCCGGCGGAGTGGTCGCGCAGTTCGTAGAGGATCTCCTCCATCTCGAAGGCCGCCGGGAACGTCTCGATGAGGACGGTGGCGCGAATGGTGCCCACCGGAAGGCCCCGCTCGCGTTGGGCGTGCACGAAGACGTCGTTCCAGAGCCGCGCCTCCAGGTGGCTCTCCATCTTGGGCAGGTAGAAGTAGGGGCCACGACCGGCGTCGAGTTGCGGCTGTGCGCAGTGCCAGAAGTACAACCCGAAGTCGAACAGGCTTCCTGACATCTGCTCGCCGTCGACGAGGACGTGCTTCTCGGGCAGGTGCCAGCCGCGCGGGCGGACCACGATGGTGGCGATGTCGTCGGCGAGGGTGTAGGACTTCCCGTCGTCAAGGGTGAAGTCGATCTGCCTCGACAGCGCGCTGCGCAGGTTCAGCTGTCCCTGCACCATGTTGTGCCAGAGTGGCGTATTGGCGTCCTCGAAATCGGCCAGCCACACCTTCGCCCCCGAGTTCAGGGCGTTGATGGTCATCTTCCGGTCGGTGGGCCCGGTGATCTCGACCCGCCGGTCTACCAGGCCCGGCGCCGGGGGCGCGACCTGCCACTGCGCCTCGCGGACATTCCTGGTGTCGGCGATGAAGTCGAGCCTGCCGCCTGCGACCAGCGCGTCGTACCGGCGCTGCCGCGCCTCGAGCAGTTCGCGGCGGCGGGCGTCGAACGCGCGATGCAGGCCGGCCAGGAACCGCACCGCCTCGTCCGTGAGGATCTCCTCGTACCCGTCCTGCATCGGCCCGGTGATCTCGACACCCGCGACGCTGGTCATGGTCCCGAACGTAAGCAGGGCCGGACGAACCGGTCAAGAACGGAGCGCTCGGGGTCCCCCTGACCCGGCGCTTCGGGGACGGATCAGGGTCCGCCCCCGATGCGCCTGCTTGCTGCAGGCGGCACCGTAGAGGCTGTCACCGCGAACTCGATACCGAAGGAACTGTCATGGAAGAACTGCACGCCCGACTCCGCCGCGAGGGGCTCGTCCGGCCGCGGTCGGACCGCATGATCGCCGGCGTCTGCGCGGGGCTCGGCCGCCGTCTCGGCATCTCTGCGTGGAAGGCTCGCCTGCTCTTCGTCCTCGCGCTGCTCGTCCTCCCGGGGAGCCAGCTCCTGGTCTATCCGCTGCTCTGGATCGTCATGCCGGAGGAATGACCGACGAGGCGACGCGGCCCTGCACCCTCGTGCCGTCTTCGTCGAGCAGGTTCCAGGTAGCAACGGTCACCGGCCGCCCGTGTGCCGCGACGGTCGCCATCACCGTGGCGGGAAGACCGCCAGCTTGGGCCGGGGGTACGTGCTGCCGCCCGTGACGACCTTGGCGAACTGACCACCGGTCCACAGGGCGCCGGTGGAGGCGACCGTCAGGCTCCAGACCCCGTAGTAGTACGGCTTGACCGTGGGCAGCATGGCCGGGGTGAAGGCCGGGTCGATGGCGCCGCTCGCCAGGTCCACGGCGACGATGTGCACCCGGGACTGCCCGCCGCTGCCGCCGTTCAGGCAGGAGCCACTGCCGGTGGCGTCGCAGGTGAAGTGGCCGCCGAAGTAGACGGAGCTGCCGTGCACCGCGACGGCCTGCATGTCACCGTCGGGCTTCTGGGTCCACACCCGGTGGCCCGAAGTGGTGAACCGGTAGCCGCGGTTCACGTGTCCGGCCTGCGCGGCCAGGATGCTGCTCGACGCCCACGCGAGATCGTCGACGGCCAGCAGGTTGTCGTCGCTCGGACCGTCGAGCGTCGGGACGAAACTGTCGTCAGGCGCGCCGGTGGCCGGATCGAGTCGGGCGATCGCGAGGTGCGGGGCGCTGCCGACGTGGTCGAAGTGACCGCCGACGTAAAGCGCAGGGCTGCCGCTGCTGTTCGCCCCGAGCGCGAGGGCGCGGACCTCGGTGGACCCGGTCTGCGACGTCGCCGTCCAGGTGATCTTCGGCGGCCGGAAGGTCGTCGAGACGCTGCCCGTCGTCGGGCTGACCGCCGCGAGGCGCACCCGCCCGGTGGAATTGATCGAGGTGAACCTGCCCCCGACGTACAGGAGGTTCCGGCCGCCGTCGTAGAGCAGCGCGTGCACCGGCCCGGTGGTGCTCACCCGGAAGTTGGTGTCGCGGTTACCGGTTGCGGCGTTGAATGCGGCGACGTGTCCCGCGGCCGTCGAGGACCCGTCGACTGCGGTGAAGTTCCCGCCGACGTACACCAGGCCCGCCGTCGGGTTGACCGCGATGGCGTAGATCTCGCCGTTGAAGATGTGCGCCGCGAAACTGGTGTCTACCGCTCCGGTCTTCTCGTTCAGCGCCACAAGGTCGTGGTACGGCCGGCTCGCGCCGCCGGTGGGGCTGACCGCCTCGGCGAACGTGCCACCGGCGTAAACCGTGCCGGTGCGCGCGTCCTCGGCGATGGCCCGGATCTCGGCACAGTTCTGGCCGGTGCCGCAACTCGTCGAGACACCCCAGTTGGCGAGGCTGGGGGTTGCGGAGTTGCTCGCTGCGTCCGCGGGCGCGGTGAACGCGAACGAAACGGCCGCGATCGTCGGCAGGACCGTTCCGACGCGCTTCAGGACGTGACGCGAGACCTTCATGCCAACCCCTCCCGCTGCCGACCGGCGGTGTTCGAATCACAAGTCCCGTCGAGGGTAACCACTGATGCAACCTTCGGGACGATCGTGTGATTGGTCCGTGAAAGAGCGAGAGGGCCCCAGCACAGAGCGCATCCGTGCGTCGGTAGATGGGCGCCGCGTCCTTTCGTCAGGTCCGGGCTACTACCTTCCTGTAGGCAGGCCGGGCTCCACCGACGGGTGCGGCAGGACGGGGGAGCGATGGCCCGGACGGGTCCCAATGCGGCGGGCTGGCGCGGCGCGGTTGCCGGAACGC
>JAICIE010000106.1 GCA_025924515.1 Jatrophihabitans sp.
GACCTGGGCCTTGCCCTCCTTCGAGCGGGCGTGCTGGGCGAAGATGTCGAGGATCAGCGCGGTGCGGTCGACGACCTTGACCTTGACGACCTGCTCCAGCTGCCGCAGCTGGCCGGGTGCCAGCTCGCCGTCGCAGATGACCGTGTCCGCGCCGGTCGCGTGCACGATGTCACGCAGCTCCTTGGCCTTGCCCGACCCGATGTAGGTTGCCGGGTCCGGACGGTCGCGCCGCTGGATCAACCCGTCGAGGACGACCGAGCCTGCCGTCTCGGCCAACCGGGCCAGCTCCTGCAGCGAATTCTCGGCCTCGGCGAGGGTCCCGGTCGTCCAGACGCCGACCAGGACGACCCGCTCGAGCCGGAGCTGCCGGTACTCGACCTCACTGACGTCGGCGAGCTCGGTGGAGAGCCCGGCGACGCGACGCAGCGCCTGCCGCTCCTCGAGCTCGTAGTCGCCGGTACCTCGGTCTACGTCCTCGTCCGGAAAGCCCACGACGCTGTCGAGCTCGGGAACCTCGGAGGAGCTGCGGTAAGGGTTCGTCATCGTGGGATCAATGGTGGCACGGAACACGAACAATTAACGTCGCTCGGACCGCGCTGCTTCCATCCACCGCTCATCCAGCTCGAGGTCGGCGACGATCACCGCCGGTCCGGTCAGCTCGATCCCGTCTGCTGTCCAGGCCACCGTGCAGCGGCCGCCGGGAACGTCGACCCGCCACTGGACAGCGTCCGCCCCGAGGCCCTCCGCGGTCGCGACCGCCGCCACCGCCGCGCAGATCCCGGTGCCGCAGGAGCGCGTCTCACCGGAACCGCGCTCGTGGACGCGCATGGCCAGGTGCCGCGTCCCGCGACGTAGGACGAACTCGACGTTCTGGCCGTGCGGAAGAGCCGGATCCACTCGCGGGGCGGTTGTCAGGTCGAGCCCGGCCAATTCGTCCTCGTCCTCGACCTGGACGACGACGTGTGGGTTCGGGATGGTGACCGCTGCCAAAGATCGGCGAGCGGCGCTTTCGGCGGCGGTGACGACCGGCCGGTCGGCAAGGACCCGGGGCACTCCCATCGCAACAGTGATGTCGCCGTCGCTTCCGGAGCGCGCGCGCATGATCCCGCCGCGTGTCGCCACCGCCGCACTGTGTCCAACGAGGCCGAGCCGCTGGAGATACCGCACGAATACCCGCAATCCGTTGCCGCACGTCTCGGCCAGCGACCCGTCCGCGTTTCGGTAGTCCATGAAGTACTCGGCCTCGGCGGCGAAGCGCTTGCCGTCCTCGTCGTTGTCGCTGCGGACGAGGCGAAGAACGCCGTCGCCGCCGATCCCGGCGCGCCGGTCACACAACGCGCGGACCAGTTCCGGAGTCAGGCGCAGCGCGCCGTCCAGGTCGGGCAGTAACACGAAGTCGTTCTGCGTGCCGTGGCCCTTCGCCGCCCGCATGAGGTCACAGGGTATTCGTCGCGGTGCGCAGCGCGCGATCCGTGACGGCCGGATCGGCCGCGTCGAGCCATCGCACCCGCGGGTCGCGGCGGAACCAGGAGCGCTGCCGCCGGACGAAGCGCCTGGTGGCGCGGAGGGTTGCGGCGACAGCCTCCTGAAGATCTCCGGTGACGGTGCCGTCGTCGTCGAGGACGGCTGTGAGTTGCGCGTACCCGAGCGCCTTCCCGGCCGTGGGACTGCGCCGCAGCCCATCCGGAAGCAGGCCGCGGACCTCGTCGAGCAGGCCGCCGCGCATCATGCTTTGCACTCGCTGCTCGACCCGGGCATCCAGGTCGTCGCGGTCGAGGCCGATCTGCACCGTGTCGTAGACGGAGACGAACCCGGGCATCCGGGCCAGGAACGGTCCCCCCGTCAGCTCGATCACCTCCAGGGCGCGCACGATGCGGCGGCCGTTGCTGGGCAGGATCGCCGCGGCCGCCTGCGGGTCGCGGATCGCGAGCCGGGCGTGCAGCCGCGCCGGGCCGTGCTCGTCCAGTTCGCGGTACAGGCGGGCCCGGACCTCCGGGGACTCGCCGGGAAAGTCCAGGTCGTCGAGGACGGCCCGCAGGTACAGCCCCGATCCGCCGACGAGCACCGGCAGTGCTCCGCGCGCGGCGATGTCCGCGATCGCCGTTCGGGCGTCGTGTTGGTAGTCGGCCACCGCGGCGGATTTGCTGATCGGCCACACGTCGAGCAGGTGGTGCGGCACGCCGCCGCGCTCCTCCGGCGCGAGCTTGGCGGTGCCGACGTCCATGCCGCGGTAAAGCTGCATCGAGTCGGCGTTGACGACCTCGCCGCCGAGCTGTTGCGCGAGCGTGACCGCGAGATCCGACTTGCCGGTGGCGGTGGGACCGACCACGGCCAGGACACGCAGCCGATCCGGCACCGGGTCAGGCTATCGAGGCCCGCAGAAGGCGGTGTGGATCGTGTTCAATGCACGCATGAGCGAGCGGCGGCGAGCGAACGGGTGCGACGGGGCTGGCCAAGCCCTGCGCCGGTTCGCGGCGCAGCGAGAGACATCATGAGCGGCACCGCGTCCGAATGGGGACGCATCGACCCCGACGGCACCGTGTACGTGCGCACGGCCGAAGGGGAGCGGGCGATCGGGTCGTGGCAGGCCGGCGACGCGGAGGCCGGACTGGCCTATTACTTCCGTAAGTACGAGGACCTCGCGACGGAGGTCGACCTGCTGCATCGTCGGCTCGAGAGCGGCGCGGGTGACCCGGCGACGACCAAGTCGACGGCTGCGGAGCTGCGCGGCAGCCTGGCGACGGCGGCCGTCATCGGTGATTTGGGCTCGTTGGATGCGCGCCTCGAGCGGATCATCGCGGAGTCCGATCAGAAGGCGGGCGAGCGCGCCGCGGCCCGTCAGCAGGCGCGCGCCGAGGCGGTGGCGGCCAAGGAGGCGCTGGTCACCGAGGCGGAGAAGCTCGCTGCCGAGTCCACTTCGTGGAAGTCCGCGGGCGACCGGCTGCGCGCCATGGTCGACGAGTGGAAGCACATCAAGGGCGTCGACCGGCGCACCGACGAGACCTTGTGGAAGCGGTTCGCCGCCGCCCGCGAGGCGTTCGCGCGCCGGCGAGGTCAGCATTTCGCGCAGCTCGACGCGGAGCGTTCGTCGGCACGCGAGGCCAAGGAGCAACTCGTCGCCCGGGCCGAGGAGCTGGCCACGTCCTCGGACTGGCGGGAGACCGCGGCGACGATGCGCGAGCTGATGACCGAGTGGAAGGCGTCGCCGCGGGCGGCCCGCGACGTCGAGGACGCGTTGTGGACCCGGTTCCGGGCCGCGCAGGACGCGTTCTTCACCCGGCGGTCGGCGACCTTCGCCGAACGAGACGCCGAGCTGACCGACAACCTGCGCCGCAAGGAGGAGATTCTCTCGGAGGCCGAGCTGCTCGATCTCCGCGACCCGAGAGCCGCGCAGGACGCGCTGCGGGACTTGCAGATGCGCTTCGACTCGATCGGGCACGTGCCGCGCGACGCCATCCGGCGGGTGGAGGATCGGATGCGCGCCGCCGAGCAGCGGGTGCGCGACGCGGTCGACTCGGCCTGGCGCGGCTCGAGCGCCGCCCGCAGCCCGTTCCTGGCCGCCTTGCAGGATCGCCTCGCGGAGGCCGAGCAGCGGCTGGAGCGGGCCCGGAAGTCGGGCGATCCCGAGCGCATCGCGCGGGCGGAGGCCGAGGTCGCGCAGCGGCGCTCGCTGCTGCCGCGGTGACCGCTCAGGCGGGCCGCGCGCCGATCGTCAGCAGCGGCCGGCTCTGCGACGGGTGCGCCGCCGGCGCGCCACGCCACCGCCGCACGCTGCGGATCCCGGCATCGGCGACGAGGTGGTGCGGGGCGGCGTAGGTGATCGTCGTGGTCACGACGTCGCCCGGCGCCACCGCCGGTCCGTCGGCGCGGGCATGCACCAGCCGGCCGTCCCGCGCCCGCCCGGACACCCGGCCGGTGCGTCCGTCCTTGCGTCCTTCACCGGTGCTGACCAGCACCTCGACCTCGCGTCCGACCAGCGCCCGGTTGGCGTCCCAGGAGATCTCGTCCTGGAGCGCGATGAGCCGCTCGTATCGCTCCTGAACGACGTCCTTGGACACCTGGTCGGCCATCTCGGCGGCCGGTGTGCCGGGTCGTTTGGAGTATTGGAAGGTGAACGCGCCGGCGAAGCGGGCCTGCCGGACGACCTCGAGGGTCTGTTCGAAGTCGGATTCGGTCTCGCCGGGAAAACCCACGATGATGTCGGTGGTGATCGCGGCCGCCGGCATGGCCTCGCGCACCTTGGCGATGATGTCCAGGTAACGCTGCTGGCGGTAGGAGCGGCGCATCGCCTTGAGCACCGCGTCTGAACCGGACTGCAGTGGCATGTGCAGCGACGGGCAGACGTTGGGCGTCTCGGCCATCGCGGCGATCACGTCGTCGGTGAAGTCGCGGGGATGCGGGCTGGTGAACCGGACCCGCTCGAGCCCGTCGATTTCCCCGCATGCACGCAGGAGTTTGCCGAACGCGTAGTGGTCGCCGAAGGAGCGCCCGTAGGAATTGACGTTCTGCCCGAGCAGGGTTATCTCGACGACGCCGTCGGCCACCAACGCCTTGATCTCGGCCAGAACGTCGCCGGGACGGCGGTCGGTCTCGCGGCCGCGCAGGCTCGGGACGATGCAGAAGGTGCAGGTGTTGTCGCAGCCGACGGAGATCGACACCCAGGCGCTGAAGGGCGACTCGCGGCGCGTCGGCAGGTCGGACGGGAACGTCTGCAGCGCCTCGACGATCTCGACCTCGGCCGACCGGTTGTGTCGCGCCCGCTCGAGCAGGACGGGCAGCGCGGCGAGGTTGTGCGTGCCGAACACGACGTCGACCCACGGCGCCCGGTCGACGATCGCGCCGCGGTCCTTCTGGGCGAGGCAGCCGCCGACGGCGATCTGCATTCCGGGGCGGCGCTGCTTGGCCGGGTGCAGATGCCCCAGGTTGCCGTAGAGCCGGTTGTCGGCGTTCTCCCGCACCGCGCAGGTGTTGAAGACCACGAGGTCCACCTCGTCGCCGCTGCCGCGCACGTAGCCTGCGTCCTCCAGCAGACCGGCGAGCCGCTCGGAGTCGTGCACGTTCATCTGGCATCCGGCGGTACGGATCGAGTAGGTGCGGGCGACGTCGGCGCGGGATCGGGTCATGGCGCTTCGAGGATACGGGCGTCGGCGGTCTGGCATACGCTGCGCGCCGTGCCGGACGTGGGGCTGCGTACGCAGGTGGAGGCCGACGAGCAGGTGCTCTACCGGGTCTGGTCGGAGCTCGACACCTGGGAACAGCGGATGTCGGCGCCGCCGGCGCCGCTGTCTCTGGCAGAGTTCCGCGAGCGGGCCGCCTCCGGCGCGTTGACCGGCAACGCCGACTTCGTGATCACGCTGGACGGCGAAGCGGTGGGGCGGTGCACTCTGTTCCACGAGGACGGGCTGGCGCGCTCGGCCGAGGTCGGGATCGCACTCGTCCCCGAGGCCCGCGGCTACGGGGTGGGCACCGCCGCACTGACCCAGCTGGTCCAGTTCGGGTTCCTTCGCCGAAATCTGCGTCGACTGCATCTGGCCGTGCTCGCGTCGAACCCCGCCGCGATCGCCTCCTACCGCAAGGTCGGCTTCGTCGAGGAGGGACGTCGCCGGGAGCACTGCTGGGTCCGCGGGCGGTACGAGGACGACGTGCTGATGGGCCTGCTCCGCCCGGAGTGGGCGGCCCGTTAGCGGTCGTGACTGCGGGCCCGGGCCGTTGCTAGTGAGCGATCTCGGTGGAGCGCGTCTCGCGGACCACGGTCACCCGGATCTGCCCGGGGTAGGTCAGCTCGTCCTCGATCTGCTTGGCGATCTCCCGTGCGATCACCGACGCGGCCAGGTCGTCGATCTCGGTCGGCTGCACCATGACCCGGACCTCGCGTCCGGACTGCATGGCGAACACCTTCTCGACGCCGGGCCTGGCGGCGGCGATCTGCTCGATCCGGTTCAGCCGCTTCACGTAGGCCTCGAGCGACTCGCGTCGGGCGCCCGGGCGGGCCGCCGAGCAGGTGTCGCTGGCCTGGGTCAGGACCGCCTCGATGGTCCGGGGCTGGATCTCGTTGTGGTGGGCCTCGACGGCGTGCGCGACCGCCTCGCTCTCGCCGTACTTGCGCAGCAGTTCGGCGCCGACGAGGGCGTGGCTGCCCTCGACCTCGTGCGTGAGGGCCTTGCCGATGTCGTGGAGGAAGGCGGCGCGTTTGACGAGCGTCGGCTCGATGCCCAGTTCGGCGGCCATCACGCCGGCGATGTGCGCGGTCTCTTTCAGGTGGCCGAGCACGTTCTGCCCGTAGCTGGTGCGGTACTTGAGTCGGCCGAGGGTGGGCAGCAGCCGCTCGTCGAGGTCGTGAATGCCGACGTCGGCGAGGGCATCGCGAGCGGCCCGCAGACACAGCTGCTCCACCTCCTCCCGCGACTGCTCGTACGCCTCTTCGATGCGGTGCGGGTGGATGCGTCCGTCGAGGACCAGCCGTTCCAGCGTGAGTCGGCCGATCTCCCGACGGACCGGATCGAAGCAGCTCAGCAGGACGGCTTCCGGAGTGTCGTCGATGATGACGTTGACGCCCGTCACCGACTCGAAGGTGCGGATGTTGCGGCCTTCGCGGCCGATGATCCGTCCCTTCATCTCGTCGCCGGGCAGATGCAGGACGCTGACGACGGTTTCCGTGGTCTGTTCGCTGGCGACGCGCTGAACGGCTTCGACGACGATGGCCCGCGCCCGCTCGGTCCCTTCGGCACGGGCCTCGTTCTCGATGGTGCGGACGAGGACTGCCGCATCGCGCCGGGCGTTGGCCTCGACCCCGGCCATCAGCTCGGACTTGGCCTCCTCCGAGGTCAGCCCGGCAATGCGCTCAAGCTCGCGGACGTGCTCGACGCCGCGCTGCTCCAATTCCGCGGTCTGGGCGTCGAGGTCGCGCCGGCGGCGGGTCAGGTCGGTCTCGGCCTCGTCGAGCTGCTGCCGGCGACCGGCCAGATGCGCCTCGAGGGTGCGCAGCTCGGCCGAGGCCTGTTCGAGCCGATTGGCTTCTGCGGCGAGGCGCGTCTCGGTTTGGTCGAGCCGGCGGGCCTGATCGGCGAGCTCGCGTTCCATTTGGCGGACATCAGCGGTGAGCTCGAGGACCTCGGCCTGCCCGGCACGACGTGCCTCGGCGACGATGTGGGCCGCCTCGGATTCGGCGCGGCTGCGGACGGCTTCGGCATCGGCCGTGGCGCTCTGAGCGTCGGCGCGCGCCGCGCTGCGCATGGCGTCTGCTTCGGCCTCGGCGGCGCGGCGAAGCGCGGCGGTTTCGGCCGGACTGACGGCCCGGGCGGCGCTGTCCTGACCGCCAGCGGCCAGCGGGGAGCGCTGGGCGTTGCGCGACTTGCTGGCGTAGATGCGAAGGAAGATCAGTCCCAGCACGAACACGGCACCGACCGCTGCGTACCAGACCCCGTCCATCCCTGCCTCCTGTCGCCAAACAGCCGTAGCCAGGGAACGCGGCCGACGCCGTCATCCTCCTGCTGCCGACTCGGCGTCAGCGGGACGGACCGTGCGCGTCATGCGCGCAACTGCACGAGCATCCCGTGCATTCGTCGGGTGGGACCTCTCCTTTCCTCTCCACGAACGGATCCGGGCTATCAAGCGCGGGCCTCGACGGAATCCCCCGAGCCCCGGTCCGATATCTAAGCGTTACACCTGGTGATCCCGAGGTTAGGAACGCGCGGTCCCGAGCGCAAGCATGCTCGCCGTTGAGTCAACCCTGAGCGGCTCTCAGCCGAGGTGAGCGGGTCAGTCAGCGGCGACCTGGGCGTCCGGTCGGCTCAAGGAGGCAGGTGTGCCCGTTGGCGTCCCGGCCGCGCGCCGTGCCCACATGCTCGACCAGCCAACGCGCTCGGCCAGCCAACGCGCTCGGCCAGCCAACGGGCTGGGCCAGCCAACGCGCTGGGCCAGCCAACGTGCTGGGGCGGTCGACGTGCCACACCGGCCCGGATCACGGCGGAAGCTCGTCGGCGATCGCTCCGTCCTCCTGCGCTGCGCGATCGAGCGCGAGCACCTCGCGGACGACCTCGTAGGCCACGCCAGCCCCGTATCCCTTCCGGGCCAGCAGGGCTACCAGCCGCCGGGCTTGAACCGCGGGCTCGAGTCCAGCCAGGTTTCGCTGTCGCCGGGCCACGAGAGCGCGGGCCATCTCTCGCTCGCTCGAAGGATCGATCTGCCCGACGGCGGTGCGGACAAGTTCCTCATCGAGCCCGCGTTGCCGAAGCCTGACCGCCACAGCGCGTCCGGCGAGTCCACGATCCCTATGCTGCGCCTCGGCCATGCGGTCGGCCAGGGCCGCGTCATCGATCAATCCGACCTCGGTGTATCGGTCGAGCACGGTGCGTGCGGCGTCGTCGGGGATCCCCCGCTTCCGTAGCGCCTGAGCGAGTTCGGCTCGGGTTCGGGCGCGCTGATCGAGCAGGTGCAGGCAGATGATCCGTGCGGCGGATTCCGGGTCGCCGGGTGCATCCTCCGGATTGCCGCCAGCGTCATCGCGTGTCGGCGTGCGCCCGTCGCCGCTCGGCCCGGGGCCACGCCGCCACACCTCGGCCTGCTCTTGGGCCGTTCCTGGAGCGCCTTGACCCCCGAAGTTCTGTTGCCGGCCGCGGCGCGGCATCAGAAGTCGACGGTCGCCGGCACCACGTCGATCGGCGCGGACTCGTCGACCCGGGCTCCGACGCCGAGCTTCTCCTTGATCTTCTTTTCGATCTCGTCCGCAAGGTCGGGGTTGTCGCGCAGGAAGTTGCGGACGTTCTCCTTGCCCTGACCGAGCTGGTCGGACTCGTAGGTGTACCAGGCCCCGGACTTTTTGATCAGCCCCTGTTCGACCCCCACGTCGATCAGCGAGCCCTCCCGGCTGATCCCGTGGCCGTAGACGATGTCGAACTCGGCCTGCTTGAACGGTGGCGCCACCTTGTTCTTCACGACCTTGACGCGGGTCCGGTTGCCGACTGCTTCCGTCCCGTCCTTGAGCGTCTCGATACGCCGGACGTCGAGCCGGACGGACGCGTAGAACTTCAAGGCCTTGCCGCCGGTGGTCGTTTCGGGACTTCCGAACATCACGCCGATCTTCTCCCGAAGCTGGTTGATGAAGATCGCAGTCGTGCCAGAGGTGCTGAGGGCCCCGGTGATCTTCCGCAGGGCCTGGCTCATGAGCCGCGCCTGCAGGCCGACGTGGCTATCACCCATTTCGCCCTCGATCTCGGCCCGTGGGACGAGAGCGGCGACGGAGTCGATGACGATGACGTCCAAGGCGCCCGACCGCACGAGCATGTCGGCAATCTCGAGGGCCTGCTCGCCGGTGTCGGGCTGGCTCACCAGCAAGGCGTCGGTGTCTACGCCGAGCGCACGGGCGTAGTCGGGGTCAAGCGCGTGCTCGGCGTCGATGAAGGCTGCCACTCCCCCACTCGCCTGGGCGTTGGCGACCGCGTGGAGGGCCACGGTCGTCTTTCCGCTGCTCTCCGGCCCGTAGATCTCGACGACGCGGCCGCGCGGAAGTCCGCCGATCCCGAGCGCGACGTCGAGCGCAATCGACCCGGTCGGGATGACCTCGATCGGCGCGGCGGCCCGCTCACCCAACCGCATCACCGATCCCTTGCCGAACTGCTTGTCGATCTGCGAGAGGGCGACGTCGAGTGCCTTGTTCCGATCGAACGCTGCGGCCATGCGCGAAACACCTCTTACGTGTGGGGGGCAGCCATCGCAGCCCTTGTTGTCGCCGACGCTAGGACGAGCCACCGACAAAAGTCGTCCGCAGCGCCGAGCTGTGGACGAGATCGCGGATGTGGACAGCCTAGCCGAACGTCCGTTCGGATCTGCTATAGCGACACGCCGGTGGAGTCCGGTCAGCGAAGTGCTTTAGGGACGTCGAACTCGGCTACGACAGCCCGCCATACGTCCTTCGTGTCGATGCCCCGGCGTAGCGCCTCGTCGACCGTCGCACCCAGCGTCGGCAGGCGGTAGTCGACCGCCAGGCTATGGGCGTACGCCCCGCCGAACGCCTCCTCCATCCGTTGCCAGAACTCGGTCAGACGCACGCGCCAACATTACGTACTGCCAGGATCTCGGCGTGGCCGTTGACGATCTCTGGTTCGCGATGCCGGTGCTGACCGGGCGCCTTGTACGCCTCGAGCCGCTGACCCTCGAGCACGCCCGCGGCTACCACGCCGCCGCGGGCGACCCACCGGACGCTGAGGAGGTGTTCCGCTGGCTCAACCCGGCCGGCGGCGGCGCCTCTGCCCCGCAGACGCTCGCAGATGCGGTTGCGCACATTGTCGGAGCGCTCGGCCAGCGGGCCCGGGGCGAGCGACTGCCGTACGCGCAGATCGAAGTCAGCACCGGACAGTTCATCGGGACCACTTCGCTGTATGAGGTCGTCCCGGGTCAGCGCACCCTCGCGATCGGGCACACCTGGATCGGCAAGCGGTGGTGGCGCACGGGAGTCAACACCGAAGCCAAGCTCCTCCTTCTGACATACGCCTTCGATGCGCTCGGTGCTGTTCGGGTGGTGTGGCACACCGATCTCCGCAACGTTCGGTCACAGGAGGCCATCGCGCGGCTGGGCGCGATCAAGGAAGGCGTGCTGCGGAAGCACAAACTGCGGCGCGACGGCACGTGGCGCGACACGGTCATCTTTTCAATGACTGATGAGGAGTGGCCTGCGGCGCGTGACGCGCTGGCGGCGCGGCTCACGGCGGGCTGACTCACCGGCCTTCGGTCAATTTCCACAGTTCCGGACCAGGGGTGGATTGGATCTCAATAGTTTGCCAGGATGCTCGGCGTGCGTGTCCGGTTTTGGATGGTTGGGGCGCTCGCCGCAGTTGCCGTGGGGGGCTGCAGTGGGGCGTCGCATCCTGGTTCAGGGTCCACCTCTGCTTCAGATGTCAACGTCGCTGCGTCCACTGCCTCGGCGCCGGCAGCGAGCGTTAGCTCCTCGATAGGGCCCTATCCAAGCAATAGCGTGGCCGCGTCAAGTGAAACAAGGGCTAGTTGGGGTCAAGCGCCACCTTCGCTTCCTGTCGCGGCGAGGACGCACACAACGAACGGCGCGCTCATATTCGCGCGGTTTTACATCAATGCGCTCGACTGGACCGCGAAAACGTCGAACCCGTCCTTGCTACGAAAAATAACGTCGACCAAGTGCGTTCCGTGTCGAAGCAACATTCTCGCTTTGGAAAAACTGGGGCGGCGCGCTGGGCATTTGGCCGGCGGCCGACTCGAGCTAAAGGGGCTCCGCCTAGTAGGTGGTGGTGCAAACCTCGCCGTCGTAGCGGACGAGGTTGTACAAGTTACCGCCGATCAGACGGCCACCTTTGAAGTCAGCGACGACAACAGAACCCAAGAGGTGGCTCCCGCTGCCGATCACTTTCGCGACCTGCTCTACCTCGACTGGTATCCCCACGACGGCTGGCGCGTGATCGATGTCGGGGCGGTGACGGCAAGTTGACCGGAATCGGGTGGCGATTCATTTGCGCCTTGGCGACGGCAGCGTTCGTCACCTTGACCTGCTTTATCTCACCTGCCGGAGCGCGCGCTGGAGTCGACTGTAGGTCGTCAAGTGATCACTACCGCGGGATTCTTCGGGTCGACTGCGGCGCCAATAGTTCGGGGTCGAAGCACAGCGGAGATCCGCCGTCGGGTGGCGAGTCCGCGGTAATCGTTCGAACATTCGACTGCGGACCGAGACAGCTGTTTATCAGCCTCCCTGGGCTCGGGGGACCATGCGGTTCAGTGCAAGCCGGGTGCGCCATACAAAGTAAGACCCCACCGCCGCCCGAC
>JAICIE010000107.1 GCA_025924515.1 Jatrophihabitans sp.
CGGACCGCGCAACGCACTCGCCGATCGAGTTCGTGGACACGCCGCACGAGCCGCCGACCGCCGCGATGCCGGCCGAGCCGGAGCCGCCCGATCGACCTCGTCGCCTGCTGGGCTGGGCCGGCGCCGCCGGCGCGGTCCTTCTCGTCGCCGGCTGGGCGCTGCTGCGTCCGCACGCCGGTCCCGCGGTCATGCACCCCGCGCCGGGCTCGCCCGCGCGCCCCCGCCCCGCCGCGTCCCCGGCGATACAGGTTCCGCCCGGGCTCGGCCACTGCCCCCGCTACGCGATGTGCACGAACTCGCTCGCCGTACCCGCGTTCGTGGCCGCAGCCGTGCACCGGCAGTTCCCGCGGGCGGCCGTCCTGCAGATGACGACGGTCGAGGCCCGGCGGTCCGGTGCCACCGAACCCGTCCTGCTGCGGCGGCGGGTCGACGTCTCTGCAGGGCAGTGGCAACTGCGGGTCGTGGTCTCGGTTGGCACCGGTGCCGACCGCGCCGACTTCCTCGGCGACGGCATAGCCGCCGCGGCCTGGTCGTACGAGCACGTCGACGCGGAAACCCGCGGATTCGTGCTCGACCTGGAATGGCTCGGCCGCCCGGGCACGCCACCCCCGGACCGCCGGCTGCACGACCTCGCCGAGGACCCGGCGCTCGTACTGGTGAACTGACCCGGCCTGCTTACCGTGGAGGGGTGCCGGATCCGGTCGAGTTCCTCTCCGAGCCCGATCCGGCTCCGGCCGCGGTCGAGGACGGCCGCCCGCCGCGGCGTCGAGCGCTTGTCGCTGCGGTCGTGGCCGCCGCCGTCCTTCTCGCCCTGTGGGCGACCCTGCGCCCGGAGGCGCGTCCGCTGGCCGCGCAGCGGTCGACCTCTGCTGCGCCGACCGCTGCGTCGAGTACCAGCCGCTCGGTGATCAAGGCACGCACGGGGCCGCCTGGATGCCCACCGGCTGTCTTCTGCGACGTCAGCCGCGACCAGGTGCCGACCGTCCTGGCCGCGGTGCGCCGGCACTTCCCCGGGGCCCGCACGTTGACCACGTACACCGTCCTGCGTACCGGCTCGAGCGTTCGCGGCGGCGGCTTGGAGTACCGGCAGGACGCATTCACCCTCGGCGACGGCCTGTTGGTGATCACGGTGCACGCGCGGGTGAGTGCCCCGCCGTACCCGTCCTTCTCGCTCAGGTCGCAGGGCCGAGCCGCGACGTTGCAGGTCAGCCTGGTCGGCTTCGACCTGGACGTGCGCTTCACCGGAGTGAGCGGCCCTCCGGTCTCCGGGCAGCGACTGGTCGCGCTGTCGGACGAAACCGCGCTCACCGACGTGGCCTGAGACAATGGGCGTCGTGCCCAAACCCGTCCTGCCCGACGTCCTCGCCGCCCGCTACGCCTCGACGGCGATGGCGTCGCTGTGGTCGCCGGCGGACAAGGTGCTGCTCGAACGGCGGCTCTGGCTCGCCGTGCTGCGGGCCCAGGCCGAGCTGGGCGTGCCGCTGCCTGACGGCGCGCTCGACGCGTACCAGGCGGTGATCGACCGGGGCGTCGACGCCGTCGATCTCGACTCGATCGCCGCCCGGGAGCGGGTCACCCGCCATGACGTCAAGGCCCGCATCGACGAGTTCGCCGCGCTCGCGGGTTTCGAGCAGATCCACAAGGGTTTGACCAGCCGCGACCTGACCGAGAACGTCGAGCAGCTGCAGATCCGTTCGTCGCTGCAGCTGATCAGGACGAAGTCGGTCGCCGTGCTGGGGCGGCTGGGTAGGCGCGCCGCGGAGTTCGAGTCGCTGGTCATGGCCGGGCGCACGCACAACGTCGCCGCGCAAGCCACCACGCTGGGCAAGCGCTTCGCGAGCGCCGCCGACGAGCTGCTCGTCGCGGTGGCGCGTTTGGACGAACTGATCGCGCGTTATCCGCTGCGCGGCATCAAGGGTCCGGTCGGGACGGCGCAGGACATGCTGGACCTGCTCGGCGACGCCGGCCGGCTGGCCGAGCTGGAGGCGCGGGTGGCGTCCTCCCTGGGCTTCGACGTCCTGCTCACCAGCGTCGGTCAGGTCTATCCGCGCTCGCTCGACCACGACGTGCTGTCCGCGCTCGTCCAGCTCGGCGCCGCGCCGTCGTCGTTGGCGATCTCGATCCGGCTGATGGCCGGGCACGAGCTGGTCACCGAGGGGTTCCGGCCCGGCCAGGTCGGCTCCAGCGCGATGCCGCACAAGATGAACACCCGGTCGGCCGAACGCATCAATGGCTTCCAGGTCGTGCTGCGCGGTTACGCCGCCATGACCGCCGAGCTGGCCGGCGCGCAGTGGAACGAAGGGGATGTGTCCTGCTCGGTCGTCCGGCGGGTCGCCCTGCCCGGAGGGTTCTTCGCGCTCGACGGGATGCTCGAGACGGCGCTCACAGTCCTCGACGACTTCGGCGCCTACCCGGCCGTCATCCAGCGTGAACTCGACCGGTACCTGCCCTTCCTGGCCACGACGAAGGTCCTGATGGCGGCCGTGCGTGCCGGCGTGGGCCGCGAGACAGCCCACGAGGTGATCAAGGAACACGCGGTCGCCGCCGCCCTCGCGATGCGCGAACGCGGCGTCGAGGGCAACGACCTGCTGCAGCGACTCGAGGCCGATCCGAGGCTGGGCCTGTCAGCCGACGCGCTGTCCGGCGCGCTGGGTGATCCGGCAGGGTTCACCGGAGCCGCCCGGAGCCAGGTAGCCGCCGTGCTCGCCCGGATCGAGGACGTGCTCGCGGCGGATCCGGCGGCGGCCAAGTACGAGCCGGAGCCGATTCTCTGATCCCGCTTTGATCGGACGCCCCCTGCGCGCACGATGGCCGTGTGAGCGGGGACGTCGAGTTCCTCGACATGGAGGACGGGGCCGCGCCCGCCGGTGAGCTGCTCGACTGCGGCTCGCCGCGGCGCCGGCCGGCGCCGCGGGTGCTGCTCGCCGCCGCGACGGCCGCCGCCGTCCTCGCCGCCCTGATCCTCCGCGTCCCGGACGGCGGCTCCCGGCAGGCTCCCGCGCCGCCGCTGCCGCACCCGATCCCCGTGCCCCCGCAGCCGACGCTGACGATTCCGGGGCCGAGCCCGTTCGGCGGCGGGAACGTCACCATGACCTTCGGCGGCGGGCGGCTGTTCGCGCTCAGCGCGACCCGGCTCGGCGCGCTCGACCCTTCGGCCGACGGGACGTCCGGCCGGCGCAGCGTCGCGGTCTCGTTGGACCTCGAAGCGCAGGACTCCTTCGGGCTGGTCTGGAACGGCGCCACGCGCAGCGTGTGGGTGCTGCCGCTGTTCGGTCGGCAGCCCGGGCTGCTGCGGGAGTACGGCACCGACCTGCGCCTCCGCCGCACCGTGCCGCTGTCGGACATCGCCCACGCCGGAACGGTCCTGGACGGGGTGCTGTACGTGTCGACCAGCTCGGGGATCTCGGCGATCGGGCGCACCGGACGCCCCCGGCAGCTGCCGATTCCGAAACGAGCCTTCCACCGCTACGGAGCGTTCGGCGACGTGCAGGCCGACCCGGCTCGGCATCGGCTGCTGTACGTGACCTACGCCTACAGCGCCTATCTCGAGAGCTGGTCGCCGCGGACGGGCCGGTCGCGGGTGGTGCGGTTGAACGTGGCCAACCCGACGCTGGCTGTGGTGGCCGGGCGGATCTGGCTCGCCGGCTTCCGCCGGTCGGCGGGCGTGCTGGAACAGCTCGATCCCGACACGCTGCAACCGGTCGACAGGAGTGCGCTGGCCCCGGAACTCGGCCCCGGCGCGGTCATCGTCGACGCGGCGCAGTCCTCGATTCTCGTCCGCAGCGGCACGGATCCCGCGCCGCTGTGGTGTCTCGACGCGAGAACCGGGCGGGTGCGTGAGCGTTGGAGCGGCCCGTCGGGGGCGGTGAGCGGGGCGGGCCGCGACCTGTTCGTCGCCACCACGTCCTCGGTGCGGCGGCTCACGGTCGGCGGCTGCCCGGGCTGAGCTCTGGGGAGCCCGACCGGCCGGCCAACCGGTCGGGTCGGCCGCGGTTCCAGTAGCCCTTGACGAAGACGGCGTCGTGGGCGATCCCGCGGTCCTCCACGACAGCGCGCAGCGCGACCATCGCGCGTGTCTCGCCGAGCAGATACGCCTGCCCGGCGCCGTCCGGCAGCGCCCGGTCGGCCAGGGCGGCGCACAGCAGCTCCGCGGTTCCCGGTTCGGCGCCGCGGCGGTGAACCCAGCTGACGTGGCCGCGCACCGCGAGCTCGTCGCCCTCGTCCTCGACCTCGATCAGCGCCAGCGCCGGTGCCCGTCCGGTCAGCGCCTCGCTGATGCTGGCGATCGCCGGCAGCGCGGACTCGTCACCGATGAGCAGGTGCCAGTCGGCCGGGCGAACCTGCAGCTTGCCGCGCGGGCCTTGGAACTGCACCTGCTCGCCCGGCCGGACACCGGCACCCCACGCCGCGCCGGGTCCGCCGCCGTGGAGCAGGACGTCCAGGTCGAGCTCGCCGGTGTCCGGGCGGGCCGCGCGGATGGTGTACCGGCGCTTCACCCGGCGCCCGGAAGCGTCGCGCAGCAGCAACTCGACGTCCTGCGCCGGGCGGATCTCGACCCCGCGCATGCTGTCGGCGCGGACCGTGATCCGCCGCATCCGCGGGGTCACGGCGAAAGTCGCGACCACGTCGGCGGTGTGCTCGGGGGACCGGCGGACGATCGGAGCGGACACGACCCGCCAGGCTAGCCCGGCGCGGCGACGAGGATGGCGGGCATGCCACAACAACTGGAGAAGATCGCGTTCAGGACCTCCGCCACCGCCCGCGGCGGACGCACCGGGCACGTCATGAGTGCCGACGGGGTTATCGACCTCGACCTCGCCTGGCCGGGATCGACGGCGGAGCCGGTCGCCAACCCGGAGACGCTGTTCGCGGCCGGATACGCGGCGTGCTTCCAGAACGCGATGATCAACCGCGCCAAGCGGTTCGGGATCGACGCGTCGGAGTCGACCGTGACGGCAGAGGTCTGCTTGGGCTCGACGGGCGACGGCGGCTACGGGATCGCCGTCGCGCTCCGCATCCAGATCCCGAACGCGGACCTCGAGGCGGCCGGCGAGCTGGTCGCGCTCGCGCACCAGTTCTGCCCGTACTCCCGGGCCACCCGCAACAACATCGAGGTGTCGCTCGAGCTGGTCTGACGGCTGTGGGCTGGCGCAGGGCGTCGGTGCGCGCACAATGGCGGTCGTGGCGATCAGCGTCTTCGACCTGTTCTCGATCGGGATCGGCCCGTCCTCGTCACACACCGTCGGTCCCATGCGGGCCGCGCGGCGCTTCGCCCTCGGGTTGCGGGCCGACGGCCAGCTCGACGCGGTCGCTCGGGTGCGCGCGCAGCTGTTCGGCTCGCTGGGCGCCACCGGGCACGGTCACGGCAGCGACCGGGCCGTCATCCTCGGACTCGAGGGCGCGGACCCGGAGACCATCGACACCGGAAGCGTCGCCGAGCGGGTCGCGCAGGTGCGGGCCGAGGGACGGCTGCGCCTGCTGGGTCAGCACGAGGTCGAGTTCGGCGACGACGACTTGGTGCTGCACCGGCGGCAGAGCTTGCCGTTCCATCCCAACGGGATGCGGTTCACGGCGCTCGACGCGTCGGGCCAACCCGTGCGCGAGCGGACGTATTACTCCGTGGGCGGCGGCTTCGTCGTCGACGAGTCGGCCGCGGGTGCCGACCGGATCCGCGCGGACGCGACCGCGCTGCCGCACCCGTTCACCACCGGCGCGGAGTTGCTGGCACGATGCGCCGAGGCCGGGCTGCCGATCAGCGGACTGATGCTCGCGAACGAACAGGCGTGGCGCAGCGAGGCCGAAATCCGCGCTGAGCTGCTGCGGATCTGGTCGGTGATGCAGGATTGCGTCCGGAAGGGATGCGGCACCGAGGGCACCCTGCCCGGCGGGCTCAAGGTGCGGCGCCGCGCGCCGGGGATGTATCAGCGGTTGACCGCGCAACGCGGCGCCGGCGACCCGCTCGCGGTGATGGACTGGGTGGACCTGTTCGCGCTGGCGGTCAACGAGGAGAACGCGGCCGGCGGGCGGGTGGTCACCGCGCCCACCAACGGCGCGGCCGGGGTCATCCCCGCCGTGCTGCACTACTACACCCACTTCGTGCCGGGTGCCGACGACGACGGGGTGGTTCGCTTCCTGCTGACCGCCGGGGCCATCGGTGTGCTGTACAAGGAGAACGCGTCGATCTCCGGCGCCGAGGTCGGCTGTCAGGGAGAGGTCGGCTCCGCCTGTTCCATGGCCGCCGGCGCCCTGTGCGAGGTGCTGGGCGGGACGCCCGAGCAGGCCGAGAATGCCGCTGAGATCGGCATGGAGCACAACCTCGGGTTGACGTGTGACCCCGTCGGCGGCCTGGTTCAGGTTCCGTGCATCGAGCGCAACGCCATGGCGGCGGTGAAGGCGATCAACGCGGCCCGGATCGCGCTGAGCGGCGACGGCCGGCACATCGTCAGCCTGGACAAGGTCATCAAGACGATGCGCGAGACCGGCGCGGACATGAAGATCAAGTACAAGGAGACTGCGCGCGGCGGCCTGGCCGTCAACGTCATCGAGTGCTGAGACGGGGCCGCTCCCGAATCCTCGGGAAGCGGCCCCGCCGGCGCGTCGTCGTGCAGTAGGTCAGGCGGCGACCATCGCCTCCATAGGAGAGTCCGGCACGTCGTCCTTCCGCACGTTGATCACGATCAGCGCCACGAGGATGGCCGCGATGGCGAATGCGGCGGCCGCGATGAAGCCCATGCTCGACGAGTGCGCCTGGATGGCGTGCGAGGCGTGCACAGCGGCCTGGTCTCGCACCGCCGCCAGAGACGGCTTCGCGCCCTGCCGCGCGGCATTGAGCTGCTGCAGGTGGTTGAGCGCGTCGCGGGGCGCCTGCCCGGACTTCACCTGAGCGATCAGGTTGCCGACGTTCGTCTTCGCCGAGTTCCGCGCGGCCGTAGCCGCGACCGTGGCGAGCACCGACAGTCCGATCGCGCCGCCGATCTGCTGGCCGACGTTCAGCATCGCGGAGGCCACTCCGGCGTCGGTGTTCTGCACTCGCGCGACCGCGACCGTGGTCAGCGGCACGAAGATGCAACCCATGCCGACGGCCATGACGATCATGCCGGGCAGGAACAGGTCGAGGTAACCGGAGTCGGCGTTGACCCGTGCGTACCAGAACATCGCCGCGGTCATCAGCACGGTACCGAGCAGGATCACCGGTTTCGCCCCCACCTTCGGCATGACCTTGGTCATCACTCCGGAGGTGATCCCGATCACGAAGCTGACCGGGAGGAACGCCAGCCCGGCTCGCAGCGGGCTGAACCCGATCACCTGCTGCACGAAGAAGGTGACGAAGTAGAACATCCCGAACATGCCGGCGCCCATCACCAGCATCACCGTGTAGGCACCGCCGCGGTTGCGGTCGAGCACGACGCGCAACGGCAGCATCGGGTCGGGAGCGCGGATTTCCCAGGCCACGAAGGCGATCAGCAGCACGCCGGCCGCGGCCAACGTGCCGATCGTGATCGTGTTGTTCCAGCCGTCGTTGGCCGCGTGGATGAAGCCGTAGACGACGCCGACCATCCCGGCCACGGACAGCAGCGCACCCAGGATGTCGAATCCTCCTTGGTGTCGCTCGGATTCGTGCAGGTACAAGAAGGCGCCCACCACGAGGCCGATCCCGATCGGCACGTTGACGAACAGCACCCAGCGCCAGGTGAGGTACTCGGTGAGCACGCCGCCGAGCAGCAGGCCGAGCGCGGCGCCGGCCCCCGAGACGGCCGCGTAGACGGCGAACGCGCGGGTGCGCGCGGCGCCCTCCGCGAACTCGGTGGTGACGAGCGATAGCGCCGTCGGGGACGCGATCGCGCCACCGAGGCCCTGGATCACCCGTCCGGCGAGCAGCAGTTGGAAGTTCGGCGCGATGCCGCCGAGGAAGCTGCCCAGCGAGAAGAGGGTCAGTCCGACGATGAACATCCGCCGGCGACCGAGAATGTCACCCGATCGTCCTCCGATCAGCAGCAACCCGCCGAAGGCGAGCGTGTAGGCGTTGAGAGCCCAGGTCATCGACGTCTGGGACTTGTGGAAGTAGTCGCCCATCGACGGAAGGGCGATGTTCACGATCGTCGCGTCGAGCACGACCATGAGCTGCGCCCCGGCGATGATGAGCAGCACGAGACCGGGATGCAGTGTTCGGCGGGCGCCTCGCTGCGGGCTCGCCCGGTGCGCGCCGCCGGTCCCGGCCCGCGCGGTCTGGGTCTGGGTCATCGATCCTCCACCTTCATCGGCGCTTTAGATACGCCTGCGTCTCTTATCGGCAGCTACGCTAGACCCTAGCGGTAGGGAACGCAACCGTGCACTATGTTTTCCTGACACCAGTTTGGAGAGGGGGTCTGACAACGTGACCGCAGCGTCCGGCGAGGTTTCCGAACTGGCTCTGGCCCGCCGCAGGCGCGGCGCCGAGCTGGAGGACGCCATCCTCGACGCGGCGTTCGACGAACTCTCCGAGGTCGGTTACACCTCGTTCAGCGTCGAGGGCGTGGCCGCACGGGCACACACCGGCAAGGCCAGCATCTACCGGCGCTGGCCCACCAAGGCCGAGTTGGCCTGCGAGGCCATGACCCGCCGGATGCCGACGCCCAGCGAGTGCGGCATCGCGCCGGCGGTGCCGGACGAAGTCACGACCGTCGACGCCCTGCGCGGCGTGGCGCGTGCCATCACCCGGGTGCTCAAGAGTCCCGCCGGCGACGTCATCCGCTCGGTCAAATGCGAGGCGGCCGCCGACCCCACCCTGGCCCGGCTCATTGATGAGGAGTTCCAGGCCCCTCGCCGGGCGGCCATGCTCGCCCTGCTACGGCGCGGCGTCGCGCGCGGCGAAGTGCGTCCCGAGGCGGTGACCCCGATGGTCGCCGACGTGCTCCCCGCGCTGTTGACCCACCGACTGATCCTGTCGCGCGAACCGGTCGCCGAGGCCACCATCACCGAGATCGTCGAGCAGGTGCTCATTCCGCTGATCTCGGTCCAGAGGGCAAGCCCGCGTCGACCGGTCGGGTAGGCTGACCGCCGCTGGCTGCGCGAACCGCGCTCGCCAGAGGAGGCTTCGCCTAGTCCGGTCTATGGCGCCGCACTGCTAATGCGGTTCGGGTTAACCGCCCGTCCCGGGTTCGAATCCCGGAGCCTCCGCGGTCGTCCTGAGGCGCCGAGGCGGCGCCGCTAGAGTTGGCGACTGTTGCGCCCGTAGCTCAACGGATAGAGCACTTGACTACGGATCAAGAGGTTGGGGGTTCGAGTCCCTCCGGGCGCGCACAGTTACCCGCGGGATCGTTGGCCTGTAGCGCCAGGCGGCCTGCCCTGCATTCGCGGCTTGCGCATGCCGGTGGCCACCGTGGTCGGCATGGTTGCCGACGGGATGACGGCCGAAGAGATCTTGGCCGACTTCCCCGACCTCGAGGCCGAGGACATCGCCGAAGCGCTGCACTATGCGGCCGAGGCCGTGCGTGAACGTGAGTTGCCGTTGCGCCACCCTGCATGAGATTCCTGCTCGACGAGAACTTGTCTCCGCGCGTCGCCGATCTGCTTCGCTCAGCCGGCCACGACGTAGTTCACGTGCGTGACCTCGGACTGACCAGCGCGCCGGATGAGCGCGTGATCGACGCGGCCCGAGCGGATGCCCGGGTAGTGATCAGGGCAGACACCGGCTTCGGTGCGCTGCTCGCGAAGACGGGCGCGACGTCGCCGTCGTTTCTGCTCATCCGCCGGGCCTCGGGTCGCCGCCCGGACGTGCACGGTGGTTGGCGTCAGCGGGCGTATGGGGTGAGAGGTGGCGCGGGTGGGCGGCGCATGACCCGTACATGCCAGCGCGGCGGCCCGTGGGCCGGCACGTCGACGACGTAGGCGCCGGGGTCGCCACGACGCAGCCGATGCAGCAACGGGCCCGGGTCGCTTCCCGAGTCCAACTCGATGCTCTCCCCCACCCGCAGCTGCAGCAGCCGGTCAAAGACCGCGTCGGCGCCGCGGGGTCCGGGCAGCCGATCCAGATCGATGACCGGGCCTTCGGTGAGCGGGTACCACTCGTGTGGCTGGCTGCCGAGGCTCGACATGCTCGGTGCGGAGTCGGCGAGGACCTGTTCCTCGGCTTCGAGGTGCGACTGGACCTGGCTCACGAGCTCCCGGATGTGCGCGGCAAGATGGTCCGGAGTGCGTACGCCACGGCCGACCGCGGCCTCGGTGAGGTCGTCAATGCTCAGCCGCAGCTCCAAGTGCTGGCCACGCAGCCGCGCGAACTCTTCTCCCGCTTCGCGGGCAGCCCGATAGATCTCCCAATCCTCGTCGCTGATCTGCCGTAGCACCTCCAACTGCAGGTAGTCGACGAACGCGCGCAGTTCGTGCGCGGGCCAACGCCCGGCGTCGGCCTCCCGCAGCACGGGCTCAGCGCGGCTGGTGACCTCGCGTAGTAAGACGCTGTGCTCGCCGGCCAGGGACACCGCTCCCGCGGATTCGTCGATCCTGGGGTTCTGTTGCCTCTCCATACTCTGCTTCTTCCCAAGTTCGGTGTGCCGAGTGTGCATGCCGCGTTGCTCGTATGCGCGCGAACTGTAGTCCCGCCAGTACCCACCCTGGGACGGCTCAGGGTCGGATCCTCTCACCAAGCTGCACCCTTCGAAGCCGGTTGCATCTGCTCGTGCACGACCAGCACCGGGCAACGGGCGTGCTCGGCGCAGGCGCTGCTCACCGACCCGAGAAGGAGCCCGGCGAATCCTCCGTGGCCACGACTGCCGACGATCAACATTTGAGCGTCCGAGCTCGCGTCCAGGAGCGCCTTGGCCGCCGGCCCCTCGCACACCCGGGTGTCCGGGCTGGGCGTCTCCTCGACTCCGAATACCTCTGCCACGGCCTCAGCGAGGGCACGCTGGGCATCGGCCTGCGGATCCCACTCCTGTGGCCATACGCCGAATGCGACACCGGGCGGGTAGTGCCAGGCCATGACGGCCTCAACGCCGCTGTCAAGTGCAGGCGCGAGCCGACGGGCCCAACGCAACGCCAACTTCGACGACTGCGATCCGTCGACCCCCACCACGATTCGCCCCGATCCCGTCGCCCGCTCGGTGGCCACCGACCCCCTCCTTCGACACTCGGTCACGGTCTTGATCTGCTCGGGCGAATCGCCGGCCGGTCCTACTAATCGCACGCTACGCAATAGTTTAAATACAGCTGCACTCATAACAAACTGGGCAACAACCGCGGCACGACTTGACCTGGAACGATCTCCCACTCACCGGACGCGTAAGCCTCCTGCCGGTGATCCCGCACGGTCCTTACATTTTACCGATCCTACTAGTATAAAATTTGTTTTGCGACGGAGGAGCCGCCATGAGACCACCATCCCCGAAGGCTCGGGCCACCGAGGCCGCAGTCGTAGACGTCCACACCCGCTCCGCCGAGCACGCAATCCTCATCTGCGATGTGGAACGCCGCACAACGCCGGTACTGGCCGTGACATCGCCACTGGAAGCCGCGCACGCCGAACCCTGCTCGCGCAGAAGTCTTCGTGCGCACGTCGACGATCTCTTGGACACCCTGCGCGAGCGCCTGACCAACGAGCAGGGCGTGGTCGCTGCGCTCGCGAAGACCGACATCGCAGTGGCCAGCGCTGACGATCGTGCACCGACTCGCCGCGGCTGGTCATCGGTCGAAGATGTGCCCGCAGCGTCGATGCGCCACTCGAACCGAA
>JAICIE010000108.1 GCA_025924515.1 Jatrophihabitans sp.
AGCTCCTGAACGTCGAGCAGGCGCACCTGCTCGCCGTTGATCTCGTACTCGCTGCTGCCCTCCCGGAACATCCGCCGGGTGATCGACACCTCGGAGTAGTCGATCGGAAGGGCGCCGTCGGAGTTGTCGATGGTGAGGGTGACCTCGGCCCGGCCGAGCGGGGGGCGTCCCGCCGTGCCGGCGAAGATGACGTCCTCCATCTTTCCGCCGCGCAGCGCCTTGGCGCCCTGCTCGCCGAGAACCCAGGCGATGGCGTCGACGACGTTGCTCTTGCCGGACCCGTTCGGGCCGACGACGGCGTTCACGCCGGGTTCGAACCGCAGCGTCGTTGCGGAGGCGAAGGACTTGAAGCCCCGCAGCGTCAGCGTTTTGAGGTGCACTGCTTGCTCGGCACTCCCGGGAGAGGACGGTCCGCGCGCCGGATCAGACGCGGGCGTGCCGCAGACCCTAACTCAGCCCCGTGGGCGCGTCGGGCCGCCACGCAGGGACGGGCGGACCGCTTCGAGGGCGCACCTCAACCCCGGGTTCTCCGAGGTACGGAGAAACCGGAGCGTGGCCGGATAGCGGGAGGTCGCTCAGGCGAGCGCAGGCGTGGCGGAGTCGGCGAGCCGGTGCAGCTCGAGGTCGAGATCGGCGCGGCGTCCGTCCTTCAGCTCCGCGAGCTCGGACTCCAGTTCGGCGACGCGGCGACGCAGTCGCGCGATCTCCAGGGCAAGTACCTGCTCGTTGCCATTGCCGACGTATCCCAACAGGGCGCGTGCCATGTAGTGGTCCTTCGCTGAACCTCGGATCGCCGCTGCCGCGGAAGATGGGTCTCGCGCAGCGGCGATCGCTCGGCGGGATGGAGTTTGCTTCGGACCGGCGGGCAGCGCTCCAGCGGCGGGCCTCGGGAAGGGGCGGCCGGCGAGGCGTGCTCCCGTGCGGTCCTCTAAATGGTCTCACTACGGTCACGAACGGTCAACTTCCGGTCCTGCAGGATCGGCTGTGCGTGCTGCCGAAGGTCCTGGGCTGCGCACGACGGCGCGCCGGGGCGGCCGTTGACAGGACGGGCAGAAGAAGCTCGACCGGTTCATGAAGGCGGTGCGGCGCACGGGTGTGCCGCACCGCCGGCACGGCGAACCCGCCCGGCCGTAGACGGCGAGCCGCCGGTCGAAGTACCCACTGGCGCCGTTGACGTTGACGTACAGAGCGTCGAACGACGTGCCGCCGGCCCGGATCGCCTCGCCGAGCACGCCCCGCACGTGCGCGAGCAGGTCGATGACCTGAGGGCGCGACAGCGCGGAGCAGCGCCGTTCTCCGGACAGCCGCGCGCGCCACAGGGACTCGTCGGCGTAGATGTTGCCGATCCCGGAGACGAGCGTCTGGTCGAGCAGCGCTCTCTTCACGCCCGAGGAGCGGCGGCGCAGCGCCCGGACGAACGCGTCGTCGTCGAAGAACGGATCGAGCGGGTCACGGGCGATGTGCGCGACAGACGCCGGAACGTCCTGCTCCGGACGGTCCGTCGCGGGCACGAGGTCGTCGAGGAACACGCCGCCGAACGTGCGCTGGTCGACGAAGCGCAGCTCCGGTCCGTCGTCGGCGAACCGGATCCGCACGTGCAGATGCTTCTCCCCCGGTGCCGAGGACGGCTGGACGAGCAGTTGGCCGCTCATCCCCAGATGCGCGACGAGGCAACTGTCCGCGTGCGCGGGCCCGGCCAGCGGCAACCACAGGTACTTGCCGCGCCGGCCCACCCCGGTGATCCGTGCTCCGAGCAGACGCGCGACCAGGTCCGGCGCGCCGCCGGCATGGCGCCGCACCGAGCGGGCGCAGGTGACCTCCACCGCGCTCACCGTGCGCCCGGACACCCAGTGCGCCAGCCCCGCGCGGACGGTCTCGACCTCCGGCAACTCCGGCACGGCGGACTAGTCGGGAGGGAGGGTCGCGGTGAGTGCCCGCCAGGCGGCCTCTGCCGCGGCCTGCTCGGCTTCCTTCTTGCTGCGCCCGGTGCAGGCGGGATAGACGACGCCGGCCACGGCCGCCCGGGCGGTGAAGGTCTTCTCATGGTCGGGTCCGTCGGAGCGCATGACGTAGTCCGGCACGCCCAGCCCGCGCTCTGCGGTGAGCTCCTGCAGGCTGGTCTTCCAGTCGAGGCCCGCGCCGCTGCTGGCGACCTCTCGCATCAGCGGGTCGAACAGCCGGTGCACCACTTCGGCGGCGCAGCCGAGCCCGTGCTCCAAATAGATCGCGCCGAGGACCGCCTCGAGAGCGTCGGCCAGGATGCTCGACTTGTTCCGGCCGCCGCTGGCCTCTTCACCTCGGCCGAGGCGCAGATAGCCGCCGAGTCCGTGCGGCCCGATGGCCCGGGCGATGTCGGCCAGGGCGCGCATGTTGACGACCGACGCCCGCAGCTTGGCGAGCTTGCCCTCCGGCATCTCCGGATGGGACCGGTAGAGGGTCTCGGTCACGACGACGCCGAGGACCGAGTCGCCGAGGAACTCCAGGCGCTCGTTGTGCGGCAGCCCACCGTGCTCGTAGGCGTAGGACCGGTGGGTCAGCGCGCGCTCGAGCAGCTCGCGATCGAGCTCGACCGCGAGTTCGAGGCACAGCCCGGCGGGGTCGTCGACGGTTCCGGTCACGCGATCAGGGTCAGACCGCAAGAACCTGCTTGCCGTCGTACTGGCCGCAGTTCTTGCAGGCCGTGTGCGGCAACTTCATCTCGCCGCAGGCGCGATTCGGGCACACGACCAGCGTCGGTCCGGCGGTCTTCCAGTGCGCCCGGCGGGAACGGGTGTTGCTGCGGGACATCCTCCGCTTGGGAACGGCCACGTCGCTTACTCCTCTGTCGTTTCGTCTGCTGTCGCGGCGAAGCCGGCGAGCGCCGCCCACCGAGGGTCCAGAACCTCGTGCGTGTGTGCGGCCGGAAGCTCGTCCACGCGCTGCCCGCAGGTCGGGCACAGTCCGCCGCAGTCCGGCCTGCACAGCGGTGTCCACGGCAAGCCGAGAACGACCGCATCACGTACCACCGGTTCGACGTCGAGATACTCGCCGTCGATCCGGTAGACCTCGTCCTCGCCGCTGGTCTCGTCGGTCGCGCTGTCGGGGTAGGCGAACAGTTCACACACCTCGACATGCACCTCGTCGGACACGGGGTCGAGGCACCGCCCGCACTCGCCGGTGACCGGAGCGGTGACCGCGCCGGTCACCAGTACCCCCTCGGTCACCGACTCCAGCCGCAGGTCGAGCCGGAGATCGGCACCGGGCGGCACGCGCACGAGGTCGATCCCCAGATCATCCGGTGCCGCCGCCGAACGCGTGTACGCGCGCAGAGCGCCCGCCCGCCGGCCGACCTCACGCACATCGAAGACGTACGGGCTGGTCGGGTCGGCGCCGGAGGCGCGCGGTATCGAGGTCGACTGAGGCATGGATTCGCGGCCTTGATCGGGAGAGGCCGTCGATCAGTTTATCCCAACTGCGCGCCGGCTCAGGCCGTCAGCTGGTCCAGCGCCGGGTCCCCCGCCCGGTCGGCGGCGGGGGTATCCACGCGTCGGCGCGAGGCGAGCGCGGCACGTCCTTGCTCCGCGGTCGCGGCCGAGCGCTGCAACGTCTCGGCGAGGGCGGCCAGGGTGCGGTCGGCGTAGTCCTCCCCGTCGGCGGCGAGCCGCGCTGCGTACTGCTCGGTCTGCGCCCGCAGCTCGGCGGCGTACCGCTCGGACTCGCCGCGCACCCGGGCGGCGTACGCGTCGGCCTCGGCCCGGACCGCCGCCGCCTCGCCCGCTGCCTGCTCGCGGAGGACGCGGGCGGCCTCGGTCGCGTCGCGGTGCACGGCGGACGCGCTGACGAGCGCGGCGTGCTCGGCGCGGGCCTGCTCGAGCAGTTCCCCGGCGCGGGCCTGCCCCGCGGCCACCATCGCTTCGGCCTGCTCGCGCGCGGAGGTGAGCGTCCGCTCGGACTCGGCCGACGCCCGGTCGCGGCTGGCCGACGCCTCGTCGTAGGCGTCGTGCAGAAGGGCGTCGCGGTTGGCCAGCACCCGCCGGGCCTCGCCGATCTCCGACGGGAGGACCTCGCGCAGCTCGTCGAGCAGGTCGAGCACGCGTTCGCGCGGCAGCACGCAGGACGACGACATCGGCAGCGACCGGGCGGTCTCGACCTGCTCGATCAGGTCGGTCAGCAGCTCATCGGCTCGCCTGAGGGCCTGCTCCGGCATCGGCCTTCTCCTTCGCGGGCGGCTGACCGGGCCGTCGGGCCCCGCGTCAGCCCGGGGCGCCGGTGCGCTCGATCAGCCGCTTCAGGACGTGGGCGGGGACCAGTGCCGAGACGTCCCCACCCCACTTGGCTATTTCCTTCACCAGGCTAGAGGCGAGGAAGCTGTATTCCGGGTTGGTCGGCATGAACAGCGTGTCGACCCCGGCGAGGCCCCGGTTCATCTGCGCCATCTGCAGTTCGTAGTCGAAATCGCTGACCGCGCGCATCCCTTTCACGATCACCGGGATGTCGTGCGACCGGCAGTAGTCGACGACCAGCCCCTGGAAGGTGTCGATCTGGACGTTGCCGTAGCCCGCGGTGGCCTCGAGCAGCATCTCGCGGCGCTCGTCGACGCTGAACATGCTCGACTTCGACTGGTTCACGAAGACCGCGACGACGACCTCGTCGTACAGCCGGGCGGCGCGGCTGATGATGTCGAGATGCCCGTTCGTGACCGGATCGAACGACCCCGGGCACAGCACCCGACGCACGATTGGGGGCCGCTCGCTCATCGCCGGCGACCGTACCAAAGCATCCCCTCGCCGTAGCGCCGCTGCGTGATGGGTTCCAGCCCCTCGGGCCAGCGCGGCGGAGACGTCCGGGCGGACCGTTCCACCACCACCACCGCGCCCGCAGCCAGCCAATCCCCGTCGACCAACGCGTTCAGCAGCCCGGCGACGTGATCGTCGGGAAACGCGTAGGGCGGGTCGGCGAAGACCAGGTCGAAGCCGTCGTCCACCCCGCCGCCGGTCAGGAAGGCCGCGGCCGGTCGGCGGTACACCTGGGCGCCGGGCAGCCCGACCGCGGCGACGTTGCGGTGCAGCGATTCGCAGGCGGCGCGGTCGGCGTCGACGAGCACGACCCCGGCGGCGCCTCGGCTGAGCGCCTCGAGGCCGACGGCGCCGGACCCGGCGAACAGATCGAGCACGCGCGCGCCGTCAAGGTCGACGAGCCCGGCCAACGAGCTGAACAGGGCCTCGCGGGCCCGTTCGGAGGTCGGTCGGGTGCCGCGTGAGGGAACCGCGAGCCGGCGGCCCTTGGCCACGCCGGCGACGATCCGCGTCACCCCGTCCTCGCGCTAAGGGTCACGCCTTCTCCAGGTACTCGGCGCGTTCTTGCCCGACGAGCGCGGCGACCTCGGCCGCCAGGCGCGGATACCCGCTCAGGTCGGGATCGCGGGCGACGAGTGCCTGCGCCTCGTTCCGCGCCTGGCCGATCAGGGCCTCGTCGCGGAGCACGGAGAGCAGCCGGAGCTGCGAGCGGCGCCCCGACTGGGCGGCGCCGAGGATGTCGCCCTCCCGCCGCTGCTCCAGGTCGAGCCGGGCGAGCTCGAACCCGTCCGTAGTGGCGGCGATGGCGTCGAGGCGCCGCCGGGCCGGACTGTCCGCCTCGGCCGCGGTGCACAACAGACAGATCCCCGGTGCACTGCCGCGGCCGACCCGCCCGCGCAGCTGGTGCAGCTGGGAGATGCCGAACCGGTCGGCGTCGAGGACGACCATCGCCGTCGCATTCGGCACGTCGACGCCGACCTCCACCACCGTCGTGGCCACCAGGACGTCGATGCGGCCGGCGGTGAAGTCGGCCATCACCCGGTCCTTGTCCTCCGGCGACAGGCGGCCGTGCAGCGCGGCGACCCGCAGGCCGCGCAACGGTCCTTCGATGAGCACAGCGAGCACGTCCGTTACCGCGAGCGGCGGCCGTCGCACCGACGGGTCGGGCTCCGGCTCGTCCTCACCGTCACTCTCGGCCACTCCCTCGCCGATGCGCGGGCACACCACGTACGCCTGATGGCCGGCGGCCACTTCCTCCGTGACCCGCCGCCACGCTCGCTCGCGCCACTCGGGCCGTTCGGCCTCGGGCACGACGAAGGTGGCGATCGGTGACCGTCCGGCCGGCAGCTCGCTCAGGGTCGAGGTCTCGAGGTCGCCGAACACCGTGATGGCGACGGTCCGCGGGATCGGCGTGGCGGTCATCACCAGCAGATGCGGCGGGGTGTCGGCCTTGCCGCGCAGCGCGTCGCGCTGTTCGACGCCGAAGCGGTGCTGCTCGTCGACCACCACAAGTCCGAGGTCGGCGAACTGCACGTGCTCCTGGATGAGGGCGTGCGTGCCCACGACGATGCCGGCCGCGCCGCCGGCGGCGTCGAGCAATGCGGCCCGGCGGGCCGCGGCCGGCAGCGATCCGGTCAGCAGCGCCACGCTGGTCGCCTGATCGGCGCCGCCCCGGCGACCGGCCTGGCCGAGAGGGCCGAGCAGGTGCTCGATGGTGCGGGCGTGCTGCGCCGCAAGGACCTCGGTCGGAGCCAGCAGAGCAGCCTGGCCGCCCGCGTCGACGACCTGCAGCATCGCCCGCACCGCGACGACGGTCTTGCCGGAGCCCACCTCCCCCTGCAGCAGCCGCTGCATCGGCACGTCGGAGGCCAGTTCGTCGGTGAGGACGGAGGCGACCTCGCGCTGGCCCGCGGTGAGAGCGAACGGCAGCCGGGCGTCGAACGCCTCGAGCAGCCCGCCGTCCTTGGCGGGCCGGGGCACGGCGGGGTTGGCGCCTGCCCGCGCGCGGCGCTGCGCCAGAGCCAACTGCAGCGCCAGGGCCTCGTCCCAGGTGAGCCGCTGCCGGGCCGCCCGCCAGGCGTCGAGGTCGTCGGGGCGGTGCATCGACCGGATCGCGCGGTCGAAGTCGAGCAGGCGATGACGCCTGCGGACGTCCTCCGGGACGGGATCCGGGACCTGGTCCAGGGCTTCCAGCGCGAGGTCGACGGCACCGGAGATCTTCCAGGTCGGCATCTCCCGGGTCGCCGGATACACCGGGATCAGGGCGCCGGCGAACAGGTCGGCCTCGAACTCGGCCATGGCTTCGTCCGGGAGCAGCTTGTAGTCAGGGTGCGCGAGCTGGCGCTGGTTGTTGAAGAGCGTCACCTTGCCGGAGAACAGCCCTACCCCGCCGGGCACCAGGTCCTTCTGCCGCCAGGTGTTGCGGGCTCCGAAGAACACCAGCTGCAACCGGCCGCGACCGTCGCTGACCACGACTTCGAGGCGCTGGGCGGCGCGCCCGCGGGCGCCGGCGGAACGCGGAGTCTTGATCAACGCGCTCTGCACCCGCGCGAGCACTGTGACGTACTCGTCGACGGCGAGCGAGGCCAGGTCGGTGAGCTCGCCGCGCTCGACCATCCGCCGGGGATAGTGGCGCAGCAGGTCACCGAGCGTGCGCAGCTCGAACGCCTTCTCGAGCGCCCGCGCGGTGCGGTCGCCGACGACGTCCTCGAGCCGGTCGTCGAGCTTCATTCGGCTCCGATGATGACCGGGTAGTCGGACTGTCCGAGGTCGTACACGCTGACCTCGGTGAGCGGTGAGCGGCCGCGGATGTGGTCGGCAATGAGCCGACCGAGCCCGACCCGTGCGCCGGATCCGACCAGGACCGTCATCAGCTCCGCGCCGATGCCGAGGAGCCGGTCGGTGAGCGCGAGGGCAACCGCGGCCTCGCCGCGGCCGATCTCGACCACCTCGCCGTCGATGAGGCCGAGGACGTCACCGGGCTCGCAGATCCCGACCGACGTCAGGCTGCGCCGCGCGGCCACGGTGACCTCGGCGTAGCGGGTCGCGGCGGCCGCCTCGGCCATGGCGATCACGTCGTCGTCGAAGGACCGGCTGCGGTCGTGCACCGCAACGGCGGCCAGGCCCTGCACCGGCGACCGGGTCGGCACCACCGCGACCCGGTATCCCTCGCCCCGCAGCTGGTCGGCGGCCGCCTCGGCGACGCCCGTCGTCTGCGACGCGTTCGGCAGCAGCACCGCCTCCTCGGCCGCACAGGCGCGCACAGCGGCCGTGACGGTCTCGACGGACGGCGCCGGACCGGGCACGACCCGCACCCCCTCGGCTTCGAACAAGCGAGCCAGTCCGTGCCCCGGAGAGACGGCTACCACGGCTGGGGGCGGCGCCGTGCCGCGGACGACCCGCAGGACCCCGGTGTCGTCCGGAGCCGTTCCCCGCGCGACCGCGCCGTCGGCGAAGTCGACGACGCGGATCTCGCGCGGCCGTCCGGCGGCGACGCCGGCCTCGATCGCTGCGCCGACGTCGTCGACGTGGGCGTGCACGTTCCAGACGCCGTCACCGGTGCCGGCCACGGCGACCGAGTCGCCGATCGCGTCGAGTTGTCCGCGCAGGAGCGTGGCGTCGCGTTCCAGCGCCTCGAGCAGGAACTGAACCTCGTAGCGCGCCGACGAGGCCGGCACCGCGGCGGCGGCCGGAAGTGCTGACCCCGCCTCGGGAGGTGCCGCGCTGAGGGGCTCGAGGCTGGGTTCGGCTCCCACGGCGTCGGCGAGGGCGGTCAGCACGAGAAGATAGCCCTGCGCGCCGGCGTCGACGACCCCTGCCGACGCGAGCACGGGCAGCTGCTCGCGGGTCCGGACCACTGCCTTGGCGGCGGCCTCGACAGCGGCTGTGGCCACCGCGGCGGCGGTGCGCGCGGCGGCCGGGACGGCGTCGGCGGCGGCGCGCGCGACCGTGAGGATCGTTCCCTCGACGGGGTCGGCGACCGCCGCGCGGGCCTGCGCCGCGCCACGTCGAAGGCCCTCCGCGAGGGCGCCGGCGTCGAGGCGTCCGGCAGCGACCGCGGCGTCGGCCATTCCGGAGATCAGCTGCGCCAGGAGGACGCCCGAATTACCGCGGGCGGCCAGCACGGCCGCCTTGGCGAGCACGGTCAGCGCCTCGCCCGCCGACGCGCACGACGCCGAGTGCAGCGCGTCATCGCCGGCCCGGAACGTGAACGCCATGTTGGTGCCGGTGTCCATGTCGGCGATCGGGAAGACGTTGAGCCGGTCGATCTCGGCCCGGTGGTTCTCGAGTTGGCGCACCGACGCACGGCTCCACCGGCGGACCGCGGCCGCGTCGAGCGGGTCAGTCACCCGCACCTCCCCGGTAAGCCGACCTCGGCAGGATACTTGCCGGATCAGATCTCCAAGCCGTACGGCTCCATTTCAGAGCTGCACGTCCCGACGCCGCAGCCGGGGCCGCGCGTTGGCCGGTCCTCCGCGCACCGGCTAAGCTGTGCAGGTTGCCCTGACGACGCGAGAGCGCGGTCGGGGCTTTCGCGAGAACCGGTTTCGACAATCTTCGGAGGCTTCACGTGGCGAGCGTCTGCGACGTCTGCGGCAAGGGGCCCGGCTTCGGCATGTCCGTATCCCACTCGCACCGGCGCACGCACCGGCGCTGGAACCCCAACGTGCAGCGCGTCCGCGCGCTCGTCGCGCCGGGCACCCGCCGGCGCTTGACGGTCTGCACGTCCTGCCTGAAGGCCGGGAAGGTCACCCGGGCCTGAACCACTCATGCATCTCGCGCCCGCTTCGCGGATCGTTCCGGGAGCGGGCTTTCTTCTGCCCTCAGCCGGCGGCTGAGGCGGCGAGCCGCTTGCGGTAGAACAACGCGCGGGGATGACAGGCGTAGTGGCCGAACGGCGCCGCCGGGACGTATCCGGCGGCCTCGTAGAGAGCGACGGCCTCCGGTTGCTCGGGTCCGGTGTTGAGGACGACCTCGCGGTAGCCCGCCGACGCGGCGCTGCGCTCCAGTTCGGCTAGGACGGACCGCGCGAGGCCGCGCCGCCGGGCGCGCTCCGCCACGTACATCCGCTTGATCTCCGCGGTGCCGTGGTCGATCCGGCGCCATCCGCCCGTGGCGACCGGCATGCCGTCGAGCACGCCCACGAGGAACAGCCCCGCGGGCGGCGCGAAGTCGTCGGCGTCGACCGCTGCGCCGTCAGGGCCGCCGTAGCGGCGGAGGTACTCCTCCTGCACCGCGGTGACCAGCCGCTGGACCTCGGCGTCGGTGTAGGAACGAGGCTCGATCACGAACGGCACGGTGCCGCACCATAGTCACCGGAAATGCTCGTGCCCACCGACCCGCCACCGCCGCCCGTCGACGCGCACGCCTTCTCCCTCCGCGACCGTGCCGATCGCTGCCCAGCTGTCGGGGAGCTCGACAGCCGCGGGGAACGTGCCGGCGAGGGCGTAGTCGTCCCCACCGGTGAGCATCCAGACGACCGGATCGACGTTGAGCGCCGCGCCGACCTCGCGGAGCTTCGTCGGGATCTGTAGCCGCGACGCCGACAGGTCGATCCGCACGCCGCTCGCCTCGGCCACGTGCCCGAGGTCGGCGATCAGGCCGTCGCTGATGTCGGTGAGCGCGGTGACACCGAGCTGGGCCGCGCGGGGACCCTCCTGATAGGGCGGTTGCGGACGCCGGTGCGCGCTGACGACCTGGACCGGTGAGCGGAATCCGCGGCCCAGGACGGCGAATCCGGCAGCGGCCCATCCCAGGCGGCCGGTGACCGCGACGACGTCCCCGACCTGCGCGCCGTCGAGACGGACCGGCTCGCGGCCCTGCAGGTCGCCGAGCGCGGTGACCGCGAGGGTGACGACGTCGGCGGCCGTGACGTCGCCGCCGACGACGGCCGCGCCGACCTCACCGCACTCCTCGCGCAGCCCGGCAAGCAGCCCGTCGACCCACTCCACGTCCAGACCCCCGGGCGCCGCGAGGCCGACCAGGAGTGCCGTGGGCACCGCCCCCATCGCGGCGATGTCCGCGAAGCTGCGCGCCGCCGCCTTGTGCCCCACGTCGTTGGCGGTCGACCAGTCCCGCCGGAAATGGCGGTTCTCGACCAGCAGGTCCGTGGACGCGACGACCCGGCCGTCCGAGGTGGCGACCACCGCCGCGTCGTCACCCGGCCCGAGGACGGTGGACTCCGCGGCCGGCAGGCCGCTGATCACCCGCTTGATCAGGCCGAACTCGCCCAGCTCCGAGACGGTGATGACCCGGCCCCTTTCCCCGATCGGTGCACGACGGCCCGACCGGCCGGCGCGTCTGCCTGCGCTACGTTCTACCGGTCGCGCGCGGGCGGCCCGGACCCGGCTCACCGCGCGGCCAGCCGATCGAAGGGCGAGGAGGACAGCCGCCATGAGCGTCAACGCCTACATCCTCATCCAGACGGAGGTCGGGCGTGCCGCCGCCGTCGCCGAGCAGATCGCGGACCTGACGGGTGTCACCGTGGCCGAGGACGTGACCGGTCCCTACGACGTGATCGTCCGCGCCGAGGCCGACACCGTCGACGAACTCGGCAAA
>JAICIE010000109.1 GCA_025924515.1 Jatrophihabitans sp.
GGATCGCCTCCCGCTCGATCTGCTGCCCGACGCGCAGCCGCAGCGCCCGGTCGACGTACTCCTGCGGCGTGCCCAGGCCGTATATGCAGGAGACGGTCGCGACGACGACCACGTCGCGGCGGGTGAGCAGCGACATGGTCGCGGAGTGCCGCAGCCGCTCGACCTCCTCGTTGATCGAACTGTCCTTCTCGATGTAGGTGTCGGTCTGCGGGACGTACGCCTCGGGTTGGTAGTAGTCGTAGTAGCTGACGAAGTACTCGACCGCGTTGTTCGGCAACATCTCGCGCAGCTCGTTGGCCAGCTGGGCCGCCAGGGTCTTGTTGGGAGCCATGACGAGCGTGGGCCGCTGCACCCGCTCGATCAGCCAGGCGGTGGTGGCGGACTTGCCGGTTCCGGTCGCGCCCAGCAGGACGACGTCCTTCTCTCCCGCCGTGATGCGCCGGTCGAGATCCTCGATGGCCGTCGGCTGGTCGCCGGAGGGCTGGAAGTCGGAGATGACCTCGAACTTCCCGGTGCCGGGGACGATGTCGGTGCGCACGCGCATGCGACCAGGCTACGAGCCGGGTCCGACATCCTGCTTCGCTTTCCGCGCAAAGCGATCACCGAAGCCCCCGCGGCGGGCAGCGTGCCCCGCACCACCCCCGCGCATAGACCCGGGCCGATGCGGGCAGGCTTGCAGCCGCACAACTGGCTCAACACGAACTCCCCGGAGACGAGGAATCATGGACGTCTGGCCCGGCAACCCTTACCCGCTCGGGTCCACATACAACGGCTCGGGCACGAACTTCGCCCTGTTCAGCGAGTGCGCCCAGCGCGTCGAACTCTGCCTGTTCGGCGCCGACGGCACCGAGACGCGCATCGACCTGCCGGAGGTCGACGGCTTCGTCTGGCACGCCTTCCTACCGGGCGTCGAGCCCGGCCAGCGCTACGGCTACCGGGTGCACGGCCCGTGGAACCCGGCGGCGGGACAGCGCTGCAACCCGAACAAGCTCCTGCTCGACCCCTACGCCAAGGCGATCGACGGACGCATCGACTGGCACGAGTCGCTGTTCGGCTACCACTGGGGCGACCCGGACAGCAAGAACGACGACGACTCCGCGCAGCACATGCCCAAGTGCGTCGTCATCAACCCGTTCTTCGACTGGGGCGTCGACCGCCCGCCGAAGCGGCCGTACGCCGAGTCGATCATCTACGAAACCCACGTCAAGGGCATGACGATCCAGCACCCGGACGTGCCCCAGAGCATGCGCGGCACCTATGCCGGCATGGCGCATCCGGCGGTCGTCGAGCACCTCAACCGGCTCGGCGTCACCGCCGTGGAGCTGATGCCGGTGCACCACTTCGCCAACGACTCGACGCTCATCGACAAGGGACTGTCGAACTACTGGGGCTACAACACCATCGGGTTCTTCGCTCCAGACCCGAAGTATTCCTCGAGCGCGTCACCCGGCGGGCACGTGCAGGAATTCAAGGCAATGGTCCGCGACCTGCACGAGGCCGGCATCGAGGTGATCCTCGACGTCGTCTACAACCACACAGCCGAGGGCAACCATCTCGGGCCGATGCTGTCCTTCCGCGGCATCGACAACGCCGCGTACTACCGGCTGGTCGACGACGACCAGAAGTACTACATGGACTACACCGGCACCGGCAACACGCTGAATGTCCGGCACCCGCACGTCCTGCAACTCATCATGGACTCGCTGCGCTATTGGGTCCTCGAGATGCACGTCGACGGGTTCCGGTTCGACCTTGCCGCGACGCTGGCCCGCGAGTTCTACGACGTCGACCGGCTGTCCACCTTCTTCGAACTCGTGCAGCAGGACCCGATCGTCTCCCAGGTCAAGCTCATCGCCGAACCCTGGGACGTCGGCCCCGGCGGCTACCAGGTCGGCAACTTCCCGCCCCAGTGGACCGAGTGGAACGGCAAGTACCGCGACACGGTCCGCGACTTCTGGCGCGGTGAGCCGGCGACCATCGGTGAGTTCGCGGCGCGCATCACCGGCAGTGCCGACCTGTACGAGAGCTCCGGACGCCGTCCGGGCGCGAGCATCAACTTCGTGACCGCTCACGACGGGTTCACGCTGCAGGACCTGGTCTCGTACAACGAGAAACACAACGAGGCGAACAAGGACGGCAACCAGGACGGCGAGAACCACAACCGGTCCTGGAACTGCGGCGTGGAGGGACCGACGAAGAAGAAGGACGTCCTGCAGCTCAGGGCCCGACAGCGGCGCAACTTCCTCGCCACCCTCCTGCTCTCCCAGGGCGTGCCGATGATCTGCCACGGCGACGAACTGGGCCGCACCCAGAAGGGCAACAACAACGGCTACTGCCAGGACAACGAGCTCACGTGGATCGACTGGGAGAACGCCGACGAGACCCTGCTGAGCTTCACGGAGAAGCTTGGCGCGCTGCGGCACGAACACCCCATCTTCCGGCGCCGGCGATTCTTCGACGGCCGGCCGACCCGCCGCGGGACCGGCCAGCCCGACCTGCAGTGGTTCCGCCCGGACGGGTCGGAGATGACGGAGGAGGACTGGGACTCCGGCTTCGGCCGCTCGATCGCCGTCTACCTCAACGGGCAGGGCATTCCCGACCGCGACGCCCGCGGGGAGCGCGTCGCCGACGACTCGTTCCTGATGGCGTTCAGCGCGCACGACGCGGCGATCGAGTTCACCGTGCCGCCGGCGGAATACGGGGAGGCCTGGCAGGTCGTCGTCGACACCATGCAGGCCGGCGGCAACCAGGAGCCGACCACCGTCAAAGCGGGCGAGTCCATCAGCGTCGGGCCGCGCGCCATCGTCGTCCTGCAGCGGACGGACGGCTGATGCCGGTTCCGTCCTCGACCTACCGGCTGCAGATCCGCGAATCCTTCCAGCTCGACAAGGCCGCCGAACTCTGCGGCTATCTCCGGGCACTGGGCGCCGGCGCGGTGTACTGCTCGCCACTGCTGACCTCGGCCACCGGCTCCGACCACGGCTACGACGTGGTCCGCTTCGACGAGATCGATCCGGCCCGCGGCGGCCGCGAGCAGTGGGAGCGCCTGCTGGGCGCCGCAGCCGACCACGGCCTGGGCGTCGTCGTGGACATCGTCCCGAACCACGCCGGCGTCGCCGACGCCGCGGAGAACCCGGCCTGGTGGGACGTGCTCAAACACGGGCAGGGCTCCCGGTACGCGGCGTGGTTCGACATCGACTGGTCGCGGGGACGGCTGCTGCTCCCCGTCCTCGGCGACGCCTTCGACCCGTCCGAGCTCAAGGTCGACGGCGAGGAGTTGGCCTATTACGAGCGCCGCTTCCCGATCGCGCCGGGCACCGGGCCGCAACCGGGCGAGTCCGCGGCCGACGTGCACGACCGTCAGCACTACCAGCTGGTCAACTTCCGCCGCGCGGACACCGAGCAGAACTACCGCCGGTTCTTCGCGGTGGTCACTCTGGCGGGGTTGCGGGTCGAGGACGAGGACGTCTTCGACGCGACGCACGGAGAGATCCGCCGCTGGGTGGAGCGGGACGGGATCGACGGGCTGCGCGTCGACCATCCCGACGGCCTCGTCGACCCGCAGGGCTACATGACGCGGCTTCGGGACCTCCTCGGCCCGGAGCGGTGGCTCGTGATCGAGAAGATCCTCGAGCCCGGGGAGGTGCAGCCGCCGGACTGGCCGGTCGACGGCACTACCGGGTACGACGCCATGGCGGAGGTCGGGGGCGTGTTCGTCGACCACTCCGCCGAGGAGGCATTCACCGAGACCTACCGGGAGCTGACCGGCGACCGCGCCGACTTCGCCGCGCACGTCGAACGCGGCAAGCGCGACGTGGCGACCACGATCCTGCGGGCTGAGATCAACCGGTTGGCTCTCCTGGCGCCGGGCGTCGACCGCGCCGACGAGGCGCTGACGGAGCTGGTCGTCGCATTCCCGGTCTACCGCTCCTATCTGCCGACCGGCGGCCCCTATCTCGCGGAGGCGATCGAGCAGGCCGGCCGTGCCCGCCCCGACCTGGCCGACGCGATCGCCGCGGTCGCCGCGCGGCTCGCCGACCCGGCCGACGAGCTGTGCCGGCGCTTCCAGCAGGTCACCGGGGCGGTGATGGCCAAGGGCGTGGAGGACACCGCCTACTACCGCTACACCCGCTTCGTCGCGGCGAACGAGGTCGGCGGCGACCCCGGCCGCTTCGGCCTGGACGTCCCGGTGTTCCACGCGGCAGAGCAGTCCCGTCAGCAGACCCTGCCGCGGAGCATGACCGCGCTGTCCACGCACGACACCAAACGGGGCGAGGACGTGCGGGCGCGGCTCGCGGTGCTCAGCGAGCTGCCCGGCGAGTGGCGCGCGCTCGCCGGGCAGCTCATGGCCGCCGCGCCGATCGCCGACCGCCCGTTCGCGTACCTGCTGTGGCAGACCGTCGTCGGCGCCGGCTTGATCGAGCGTCAGCGCATGCACGCGTACGCCGAGAAGGCGATGCGGGAGGCCAACACGTCGACGCACTGGGTCGACCCGGTCGAGACGTTCGAGGCGACCGTGCACGCCGCGATCGACGCGGTCTACGACGACCCGGCCGTGCGCGAACCGCTCGAGGCGTTCGTCCACCGGATCACCCCGTACGGCCGTACGGTCGCGCTCGGTCAGAAGCTCGTGCAGCTGACGATGCCGGGGATCCCGGACGTCTACCAGGGCACCGAGCTCTACGAGGACTCGCTGGTCGACCCGGACAACCGCCGGCCGGTCGACTTCGCCTTGCGGCAGCGGCTGTTGGAGCAACTCGACGCACGCGACGAGCCGCCGCCCCTCGACGACTCGGGACTCGCCAAGCTGGCCCTGACGTCCGCGGCGTTGCGGCTCCGGCGCGACCGTCCGGACGCGTTCGTCGGCTACCGCCCGCTCGTCGCGACGGGGCCCTCCGCCGAGCACGCGTTGGCCTTCGACCGCGGCCAGGCGGTCACCGTGGCGACGCGGCTGCCGATCTCACTGGAACGGCGCGGCGGCTGGCAGGACACCGTTCTGGACGTCGGCGGGGCGGTCACCGACCTGTTGTCCGGGCGGCGGCACGTCGGCGTCGTCCCTGTGGCCGATCTGCTCGCCGACCTGCCGGTGGCGCTGCTGGTGCGCTGAGGTCCGGTCAGGCTCGAGGCGCAGGCGCAGCGGGTGATTCCGCTGCGACCCGTCCCAAGATCGGCGGCTCCGCATCCGATGAGAGGCTGACCCGCCGATCTCGCGGGCGTGAGTTGCCGGCGCGAGCGGGGCAGGAAGCTGTAATGACCGCGGTACGCGTATGGGCACCGAAGGCCGACTCAGTCGCCGTCGTCACTGACGGCGACCAGATTCCGATGACCCGGGAGCAGGACGGCTGGTGGCAGGGGGCGGAGCTGGAGCCCGGCACGGACTACTGGTTCGTCCTCGACGACAACGGCGAGAAGCTGCCCGACCCGGCCGGCCGGTGGCAGCCGGAGGGCGTGCACGGCCCGAGCCGGGCTTACGACCAGAGCGCCTACCAATGGGATGACGCCGACTGGGCCGGACACGACCTCCCGGGTTCGGTCTTCTACGAGATGCACGTGGGCACGTTCACCGGCGGCGCCACCTTCGACTCGGCCATCGAACGACTGCCGCACCTGGTGCAGCTCGGCATCACGCACGTCGAGGTATTGCCCGTCAATGCGGTCAGCGGCGTCTGGAACTGGGGCTACGACGGGGTCGATTGGTATGCCGTTCACGCGCCCTACGGCGGTCCGGACGCCTTCAAGCGCTTTGTCGACGCCTGCCACCAGCATGGTCTCGCGGTATGCCTCGACGTCGTCTACAACCACCTCGGGCCGTCCGGCAACTATCTGCCGAAGTTCGGTCCCTACCTGAAGCCCGGACGCAACACCTGGGGCGACCTGCTCAACGTCGAGGAGCCGGCGGTCCGCTCGTTCATCCTCGACAACGCGCTGATGTGGCTGCGCGACTACCACGTCGACGCGCTCCGGCTCGACGCCGTGCACGCGCTGCAGGACAGCTCGCCGGTCCACATCCTCGCCGAGCTGTCCGAGCGCGTCGAGGAGCTGGAGAAGGAGGTCGGGCGCCCGCTCGTCCTGATCGCTGAGTCGGATCTCAACGACCCGGTCATGATCGAGCCGCGGCCGCAGGGATATGGCCTCGACGGGCAGTGGGACGACGACGTCCACCACGCCTTGCACGCCGCGCTCAGCGGAGAGACGCAGGGCTATTACTGCGACTTCGGCTCCATGGCCGTTCTCGCCAAGGTGTTCACCCGCGCTTTCCTGCACGACGGCACGTATTCCACCTTCCGCGGCCGCGAGCACGGCCGTCCGGTCGACCGGGAGCGCACGCCCGGCTGGAAATTCGTCGTCTGCCTGCAGAACCACGACCAGGTCGGAAATCGCGCGGTCGGCGACCGGCTGCCCGAAATCGCGTCTCCCGGAGCAGTGCGAACCGGCGCCGTCCTGCTGCTGACCTCGCCTTTCACGCCGATGCTCTGGATGGGCGAGGAATGGGCGGCATCCACTCGTTGGCCCTTCTTCACCTCACACCCGGACAAAGAGCTCGGCGAGGCCACCGGCAAGGGCCGGCTGGCGGAATTCGCCGACCATGGGTGGGACGTCTCGCAAATGATCGACCCTCAGGATCCCGAAGCGTACCGCTCAGCCATCCTGCGCTGGGACGAATCGGGCGAGGACGGCCACGGCGACGTTCTCGACCTCTACCGCCGGCTGATCGCGCTGCGCAAGCAGGTCCCGGACCTTGCCGACCCCGACCTCACCCGGGTGCAGGTCGACTACGACGAGGACGAGCGGTGGCTGGTGATGCACCGCGGCAGCCACCGGGTAATCGCGAATCTGTCGAAGGATGAGCGGGCCGTCCCGATCGGGGTCGTCGACGTCGTTCTCGCGACGGGAACCGCCGAAGTGGAGGAAGACCGGATCCGCATCGCCGCCGAGTCGGCCGCAATCGTCAGGATCGCTCAGACCCGCGAATAGGGCCGCAAAAAAAAAGCCCCGGCGGTCACTACCCGCTCGCGCCGCCTCGCGTCAAGCCGACGGCCGGTCAGCGCGCTGCGCCAGGCACCGGCGTGCGCTGCTCTGCGTTCGTTATGGACATCCGCCGGCCGGACATATCAGTGACCATGAGCGGTGACCCGGCATATCGCCGTCGTAGTCGCATTGGCCGGATCATCGGCATCCTGCTGCTGATCTGGCTCATCATCGGCGCTATCGCCGCGGGTCAGCGCGGCTACTACGGCTCGGCAAAAGCAAACTGTGCATCGGTGGCGACCATCGCGCTGACCATTCTCGCCGGTCCGTTGAACTACGTGGGCGCGAACCCGAAGGTGCACTGCGCCGTCCCGAAACCGAGCGGGTGAGCGCAGCGAGCCCGCGTCGCTCTCCAGCTCTCCTCGCGCCGGCCGGGCTGCGGCTAGGACGTGTCCTGGCGCCGGACCCATACCTCGCGGATCAACAGCAGTAGCCCGGCGGTTGCCGGCAGCGCCACCAGCGCGCCGATGACGCCGTCGATCGCGCCGCCGAGAAGCACGGCGAGGATCGTGACGTACTCGGGGACGTCGACCGAGGAGCGCATGACCCGCGGATAGATGACATAGCCCTCGATCGGCTCGTACACCAGGTAGAAGCAAAGGGCAGCGAGCCCGACGTCCAAAGAGTTCGCGAGGCAGACGAGCGTGACTGTCGCCGCTCCGATGATCGACCCGACGAGGGGTACGAGGTCCAGCAGCGCCACCAGCACGGCCAGTGGGAGCGCGTAGGTGCCCAGGCCCGCGGCCAGCAGGAACAACGCGGTGACCGTGCCGGCGAGCAGTGCGACGACGAACGCGCCCGCGACATAACCGCCGACCCGGCGCAGGATCTCGTCGCCGAGCTGGCCGACCCGAATCCGCCGGGAGCGCGGTGCCAGCGAGTACGCGGCGCGCTTGAGCTGCGGAAGCCCTGCCAGCAGGTAGAGGGTGAGCACGAAGACGATCACGCCGTCGACGATCGAGCGCAGGGCGCCCAGGCCCGACCCGAAGACGCTGGTGAAGATCTTCTGCGGCAGGTCCGGGTTCTCGACCTGCCGTTCCAGGGTTTCGAGGACATGCGTCTTCGCATTGAGATGGCTGATGACCTTGTTGTCGCGGAGGTCCTCGATCAGCCGCGGAGCGTCGTGCACGAAGGTGTCGAGCTGCGCGCGCAGCTCTTCGACGAAGACGACCGTGACCACGGTTACCACACCGACGAGCAGGACGGCGACGACGAGCACGGCCCAGCCGCGTTTCAGGCCGCGCCGGATGAGGAACTCGACAAGGGGATTGAGTCCGACCGCGAGGAACACCGCGACGACGACCATCTCGAGCACGGAGCGGACTTCGGTGAGCGCGAGCCCGAGCACGGCCGCGAGCAGCACGCCCACCGCGGCCCAGAAGCCGCGGTAGAAGGCCGAGGACCGCGAGAGCGGCGGTCCCGGCTCGCCGTAGGGGTTGTCCTGATCGGTCGTCTTCGCGTCGAACAGCGAGCCGTCGCGTGCCCGCGGCAGGTAGCGCGGCTGATCGTCGGACGCTCGCGACGCGGCGAGCTCGGGCGGCGGGTCGGACCGCTCACGGCCCGGCTCGGAGGGCAGCGCGCCTTGCTCGACGCGGACCCCCTCGGCCATGTGCCGCCTCCTCCGCCGCCCGGGCCGGGTCGCCCGGCTAGAGCTGCCCGACTGGACCGGGCCCGGGCGCCTCCACGGTCACGACTGTAAACCGAGGACCACGGGACGGCCTGGCGAACGCTGCTGGGAGATCCCCGGCGTGGCGACCTCAGGCGTCGATGACCCGGGGCGGGAAGGTGGCCGGGGGCGGCCCGAATGCCTTCCGGGCCGCCGAGATGGTGCTCCGCGCCAGCGTGGCGTTCCCGGCCGCACCGATGCCTGCGCCGATCCCGAAGGGCAGGGCGCGGCCCACGACAAGCGCTCCCTGCCGGGCTCCGAACCGGGTCACCATCAGATGCGCCAGCCGTGCGTTGATGCCGGCGACCCGCTCCTTCGACCCGGAGCGGCCGAGCACGTGCGCCCAGTGCCGAGCACGCGGCGCACCCTCCTCCAACGCCGCCACGCCCACGTCGCCGACGAGCACGGCGAGCACGAGGGCGCGACGCAGCTGCGGATCGCTCACCGGGACGCCGTGCAGCTCGGCCAGCGCAAGGACGAACATCGCGGTCGTCGTCACGAACGCGGTGATCTCCGCGGCCCCGGACGCGAGCGAAGCGGCGGTGCCGATCCCCGGGAGCGCGGCCGCGCCGCCGGAGGCCGCGCCGATGCCGGCCACCGCCGCCAGGTAGTGGCGCTCGAGCGAGCCGACGACGTCCGCGGGCGTCGCCTCCGGCCGCCGCTCCCGTACCCGTTCCAGATAGGCCAACACGGCGGGCCGCTGGATGGCCAGGACGGCGTCGAGCGCCCCGTCCAGCCGCTCCTCGACCCGCCGGGGCATCGGGGGCATGGGGAGGCGCCGTCCTCTACGTCCTGCCATCTGCCGCACCTGCTTCCCCGCCGATCCGGTTGAGGGTGATCAGCCGACTGATCGCCCGGCGGTATTTCTTGCGGTACCCGCCGGCGAGCATGTCCTCATCGAAGATCCGGTCGAGGGGCTGCCCGGACACCAGGACGGGGACCTGCCGGTCGTACAAGCGGTCGGCGAGAACCACCAGGCGCAGCGCCACGTTCTGGTCCGGCGCCGGGCGCACCCCCACCAGGTGGACCGCGGACACCCGGTCCACGAGCGCGCAGTAGCGCGAGGGGTGCATCGTGGCCAGGTGCCGGAGCAGATGGTCGAAGTCGTCGAGGGTGGCGTCCGGATCCGCCGCCGCTCGCGCCCGTACCTCGTCCTCGGCCAGCGGCGGCGGCGGATCCGGCTGACCGCGGTGGCGGTAGTCCGGGCCGTCGACCCGCACCGAGACGAACCGCGCCGCGAGCCCCTGGATCTCGCGGAGGAAGTCGTCCGTGGCGAAGCGGTCCTCCCCCAGGCGGTCGGGAAGGGTGTTCGACGTCGCCGCCAGGGGCACCCCGCGTTCGGCCAGCCGGGTCATCAGCGTGGACACCAGGACGGTGTCGCCGGGATCGTCGAGCTCGAATTCGTCGACGGCCAGTAGCCGCATACCCCAGAGGCTGTCGACCAGCCGCGCGAAGCCGACCGCACCGGCCAGCGCGGTGAGCTCGACGAAGGTGGTGTACGCCTTCGGGCCGGGAACGGCGTGCCAGAGCGAGGCGAGAAGGTGTGTCTTGCCGACGCCGAATCCGCCGTCGAGGTAGATGCCCCGGCCCTGGTCGGCCGCGCGCCGGAGTAACCCGCGACGCCGGGGTGCGGCGACGCGCCGCGCGAACTCGGTGAGCGCCGCCACGGCTGCTGCCTGCGTCGGTTCGGCGGGGTCCGGGCGGTAGGTGTCGAAACGGACGCCCGCGAACAACGGGGGCGGCACCAGCCCGGCGATCAGCGTCTCCGGCGGGACCTCGGGCGACCGGTCGACGAGGCGGGCCACCACGCTGCCTGAGAGTAGACACTGGCCGGATGCGGGCGTTGCTTCCGGAGCCGGTGCAGGACGTCGACGTCCATGACCACTACGCCGAGGGGTGGGTCGAGGAAGGCGGCATCCGCTTCGACATGCTCGTCAGCGCCGACGGTGCCGCGACGGCGGCCGGGCTCTCGGCGGGACTGCAGACCCCCGGCGACAACCGGGTCTTCGCCGCGTTGCGCGACCTCGCCGATGTGATCGTCGCCGGCTCCGGGACCGTTCTCGCCGAGGGATACCGCCCGACCCGGGATGTGCAGGCGCGCCGGGCCGTGCGGGCGCGGTTCGGGCTGGCGCCCCTTGCGCCGATCGCGGTGTTGAGCCGGTCGCTCGGATTGGATCCCGCCCAGCCGCTGTTCGACGGCTCCGCGTCCGCCCGCACCCTCGTCCTCACCTGTGCCGCCGCCGACCCGCAGCGGCGCGCGGCGCTGAGCCGGAGCTGCGAGGTGGTGGACTGCGGCGAGACGAGCGTCGAACCGGGACTGGTACGCGCCGCGCTGCAGGAGCGCGGGTTCCGGCGGATTCTCGGCGAGGGCGGCCCGACCGTGCTGTCGTCCTTCGCCGCCGCCGGGGAACTCGACGAGTTGTGCCTCAGCGTCACGCCATTGCTCGCCGGTCCCGCCGCACCGCGCATCCTCGCCGGTGAGCCGTGGGCGGGCCGGCCACTGCCGCTCGTCCTCGCCGGAATTCTGGAGGAGGACGGCGCGCTCTTCCTCCGCTACCGAGCGGTCCGTCGA
>JAICIE010000110.1 GCA_025924515.1 Jatrophihabitans sp.
ACAGATTCCGTCGCCATAGCAGCACGCGCTGTCTGTTGATCACGGGAATCCGGTGGAGAGGACGCGACCGCCGCCCGCGACCGCCGCCCGCCGCCACGCCCGCACCCCACTCCCTTGATCCCAGACAGAATCGGTCGCCATAGCAGCACGCGCTGTCTGTTGATCACGGAATCCCGTGGAGAGCGCCCGCGACCGCCGCCAGCGCCCGCCACACTCGCGACCGCCGGACGCGACCGCCGCCCGCCGCCGCCCGCCACGCCGCCACCCACTCCCTTGATCAACAGACAGATTCTGTCGCCATAGCAGCACGCGCTGTCTGTTGATCAAAGAATCCCGTGGAGAGGACGCGGCCGCCGCCCGCGCCCGCAGGACGCGACCGCCGACGGAGCAGCGGGGCAACCCACCGAACGCCGCAGCCAACCCGGCGGCCCAACCGCCACGGTTGACAGTCCCGACACCGACGGGCCAGAGTCGCGACAGGTTGCGCGATGACTCGGCTCGGCGACAGGCCGAGCCCGACCTCGCGCGGGTGGAGGAGGGGCACCATGCGGCACCGCACCGTCCGCGCTCTGATCGGAATTGCCGGGGCAGCCCTAGCGGCGATCCCCGCGGCTCCGGCGGTAGCGGCCGCGACCTCCGTCGCAAGGAACGCGCCAGTGGCCGTCTTCCACACCTGCGCTCCGGGCACCGCACCGGGCGCCCGGTGCGGCACCGTCAGGGTTCCGCTCGATCGCGCGCACCCGAACGGCAGACAGATCCCGATAGCGTTCCAGTTCGATCCGGCGACGGACCGCTCGAAGAAGCCCATCAGCACGATCGTGACCTCGAACGGCGGTCCCGGCGTTTCCAACATCGCCGGCGCGCCATTGTGGCTGTCGATCCTGCAGCCGGTGCTCGATCGGCACAACTTCCTGGCCGTCGACCACCGCGGGATCGGCGCCTCGCAGGCGATCGACTGCCCGGCGCTGCAACACGTGCAGGGCGACCAGCTTGCGGCCGCGCGCGCCTGCGGCCGGAAACTCGGCGCGGCGGCCTACCGCTACGGCTCGGGCGACGCCGCCATGGACATCGAGGCCGTCCGCCAGGCGCTGCATCTCGGAAAGCTCGACTATTACGGCGTGTCTTATGGCGCGGTCGACGTGCGCGCCTACGCCTACCGTTATCCGCAACACCTGCGCTCCGCCGTCCTCGATTCCCCGTACAACTCGAAGGACGCGGCGTTCGTGCGCACGCTGCCGGGTGCGATGCAGCGAATCACCGCCCGGGTCTGTCGGCGGTCGCCCAGCTGCGCAGCCGAATATTCCCACCCCTACCGGACCTTCACGACGCTGGTGCATCGGCTCCAGCGGCATCCGCTCACCGGGACCGGCTATGACGCGAACGGCCAGGCGCACCATGTCGTGCTGGACGAGTCGGCCCTGCTGAGCATTCTCTACAACGACTACTTCTCCGACCCGGCCTTCCTCAATCAAGGCGAGTTGTTCGCGGCCGCCACCGCGCTGTGGCACGGTGACCCCGTCCCGATGCTGCGGTTGGCCGCCGAGAGCCCGGTGCCGACCGACTTCGGACCCGCCAACGGCTTCTCATCGGTCGGCGCCGACTACGCAGTCTTCTGCGCCGACTCCCGCTTCCCGTGGAACAAGAATGCGTCGGAGGCGCAGAGAGCTGCGCAATATCGACAGGCGCGCCGAGCGCTGCCGCCGACGGCCACCAAACCGTTCCGGCCCGCTGTCTGGGCGAAATTCATCGCCAGCCAGCCCGTGCTGTTGATCCCGGGCGCCAACGCGTGCGTTCCGTGGCCGAAGCCGGAGCGCCCGGTTGCGCCGTTCCCGGCCAACCAGCCGTTCCCGAAGTCCGTGCCCGCGTTGCTGCTCGGCGGCGGCCTCGACTATCTCGACATCAATACCGAGCGCAGCCTCATGCCGTTGTTCCCGAGCGGACGATTCGTCAGCGTCGCGAATGCCGGCCACGTCACCACGTACTGGAACCCGTGCGCGCGAGGCATTGTCGACCGGTTCCTGAAGACGCTGCGGGTCACCGGGACCGGGTGCGCGGGAGACACCACCGGGGCGATGGGCAACCCGTTCGGCGGAGCCACCGGCAAGCTGCAGCTGCGCGGCGTCGCCGCCTTCCCGAAAACCCTGGCGAGCGCGCCGGCCAACGTCGCCCGTCCTGCGCAGGGTTCGACCGCAACGGTGCGCGACCGGCGCATCGCATACGTCAGCTGGATGGCCGTCACCGACGCCGTCTACCGCCTGCCGAAAATGACCGCAGCACGAGGACGCGGCCTGCGCGGCGGCAGCTTCACCGTCGGCCGTGAGGACGGAACCGTCAGGCTGTCGTATGACCGCACTCGCTTTGCGGTCGATGTGGCGGTTACCGGCACCGCGGACCTCACTGCCAACCGGCTGACCGGCCGAATTCAGGTGCAGGTCGCCGGTCATCCGGTCGGCGAGCTCACCGTGCGCGGCGTGCTCTGGGATCCCGCCCATCCGCGGGCGCGGCTGACAGGAAGGTTGAACGGGCACCGGGGAACTCTGACGGTGCCCACCCGCTAGCTGCGCTCACAGCCGCTTCATCCGTGATCAACAGACAATTGCGGTCGTCATGGCGACACGCCCTGTCTGTTGATCACGAGAAATCGGGACAGGACGCGCTCCCCGGTCAGCCGCGACGGGCTCGGAACGCCGCCACGTTCATCCGATTGCTGCACCGCGTGGTGCAGTACTGCCTGGACCGGTTCTTAGACAGGTCGACGTGAACGTCGTCGCAGTCGCTGGCGGCGCAGACCCGTAGCCGGTCGAGCTCGTTCATCCGGATGACGTCGACCATCGCCATCGCCGCCTCGACCGCCATGCGGGCGGAGAGCGGCGCGTCGGGCGGCGCCGCGTGGACGTGGTAGTCCCATCCGTCGTGCTTGACGAGCTGGGGGAGTGCCCGGAAGTCCCGCAGCAGCTCGTTGACGAGCGCGACCGCCTCCGGCTCGTCGACATGCCACAGCCGCTGCAACCGGGGCCGCAGCGCCTGGACCTCGCCTAGTTCGGCGGCGGTGTGCCGGCGCGAGCCGGTCCAGCCCCAGGCCGCCACCAACTCGTCGAGCGCCGCAACCGTGCTCAGGTCGTCCGTTCCGTGCGCCGTGTTGACCAGGGCTGCCGCGGCGGCCAACGCGATCTCCGTGTCATGGGCGAAAACCACGTTGACTCCTTACGGCCGCCGGCGTAGCGTCGGATTGTCATGAGTATACCGCTGCTTTGGTCATTACGGAGGAGGTCGAGGACGTGCGACGGGGCAGCATCGGTCTGACGTTCGGGGTGGCGTCGGCCGCCAGCTTCGGCACCTCCGGCGCGTTCGCCACGTCGTTGATCCGCGCGGGCTGGTCGCCCAGCGCCGCCGTCCTCACCAGGGTCACCGTGGCCGCAGCCGTGCTCGCCATCCCGGCGCTCGCGCAACTGCGCGGCCAATGGCACGTGATCCGCGGCGACGCCCGGTTCGCGCTGACCTTCGGCGTCTTCGCCGTCGCCGTGCCGCAGCTGTGCTACTTCGAGGCGGTGCAACGGATCCCGGTGGGCGTCGCGCTCATGCTCGAGTACCTCGGCACGGCCCTCGTCGTCGTCTGGATGTGGCTGCGCCACGGCCAGCGGCCCGGTTGGCTCACCGTCGGCGCAGCCGCGGTGGCGATCGTCGGACTCGCCCTCGTCCTCGACCTGGGCGGCGTTCGGACCGTCGACCCGGTCGGCGTCCTCTGGGGACTCGGCGCCTCCATCGGCCTGGCCGCCTACTTCGTCCTGTCCGCATCGACGCGGCATAGCCTGCCGCCGCTGGCGTTCGCATGGTCCGGGCTCACGGTCGGTGCCGCAACGCTTGCGGTTCTGGGCACCGTCGGCGTCGTGCCGCTGGTGGCGTCGCGGTCGGACGTCGCGCTCGCCGGCGGGCACGTCAGCTGGCTGGTGCCCGTGGTCGGGCTCAGCCTGGTCGCCGGGGCGTTCGCCTACCTGTCCGGGATCGTGGCCGCCCGCCTGCTCGGCGCCCGGCTGGCCTCCTTCGTGGGCCTCGTCGAGGTCCTGGCGGCGGTAGGCCTCGCCTGGGTGCTGCTGGGGCAGGTCCCGACCATGCTGCAAGCGGTCGGCGGCACGCTCCTGCTGGCCGGCGTGGTCGCGCTGCGCGCCGCCGAGACGCAACCGGTTGCCCAGACCGAAGGAACCCACCGGACTCCGGCCGCCGTCCGGTAAGCACGCGTACCCGTGCGGATCGGTGATGTCTCGCAGCGGCTCGAGGCCCGGACCGGCTAACTGACCGGGTTCGGTCCCGGCGGCGTGGTTACAGCGCCTGACACAGCCGCCGGGCGTCGAGCATCGCGGCGTGCACGTTGCGCGAGGCGACCGCGTCACCGATCCGGAACAGCCGGTAGCGGCCGTCCCCGCGCACCACGCCGTCCTGCGGCAGGTTCTGCAGCAGACGGTCGGGGTCGGTGACGCCGTCGTTCGTCGAGTCCGCACGCAGCTCGACGAAGACGTCGTCGACCGGCAGCGTCCCGTGCTCGACGACCACCTCGTCGACGCACCGCTCGACCGATTCGTCGGTGTAGGCGTTGCGCAAGGTCGCGACCAGTTCGCCGTCGCCGCGCCGGACCGCGACGAGCTCGTGGTCCGGTGTCAGCCGGGCGCCGCAGGCATAGAGGCGGCGCAGGTAATCGGGATACACGGTCCCGGTCACGTCCTGACCGATCATCCGGTCCGGACTGACGATTTCCACCCAAGCGCCGCCCGCGGCCAGCCGCTCGGCCGCGGTGAGGGCCTGTTCGCCGCCGTGGTCGTCGAAGACGAGGACGCGGCGCCCGGACCGGACCGCCGAGCTCATCACATCCCAGGTCGACGTGAGCAGCTCCTGCCCCCGGTCGACGACCTCGGTGTCGGGCAGCCCGCCGGTGGCCACGACGACCACGTCCGGATGCAGCCCGCGCACGGTCTCGGCATCGGCGAAGGTGTTCAGCCGCACCGTCACCCCGACGTGCTTCAGCTCCCCGGCGAGCCACTCGGCGATGCCCAGCTTCTCGGAGTGCCGGTCGGTGCGCGCCGCCAGGAGCACCTGTCCGCCGAGCTGGCCGGCGGCTTCGAGCAGCGTGACGGAATGTCCGCGTTCGGCGCAGACACGGGCGGCCTCCATGCCCGCGGGCCCGCCGCCGACCACGACAACGCGGGACGGTTCGGCCGCGGGCGCGATCGTGTGCGGCAGCGACGCCTCGCGACCGGTCGACGTATTGTGCAAGCACAGCGTCTCGGCCCGCGACGCGCAGTAGGTGGCGCCGACGCACGGCCGGATGCGGTCCTCGTCACCGCGCAACAACTTGGCGACGACGTGCGGATCGGCGATGTGGGCGCGCGTCATGCCGACCATGTCGGCCGAGCCGCTGGTGAGGGCGTACCGGGCGGTGGCGAGGTCGGCGATGCGCCCGGCGTGGAAGATCGGCAGCTCCACGGCCTCGCGGATCGCCGCGGCCACCGGCAACCGCGCGCCCAGCGGGCGGCCGAAGACCGGGATCATCTCCGCGAGTTCGCGGTCGGTATTTCCCGAGCCGTAAATGACCGACAGGAAGTCGATGAGTCCGGTCGAATCGAGAGCGGCCGCGATCTCCACGCACGTCGCGGCGTCGAGCCCGGCCCGCACGCCTTCATCGCCGGGTATGCGCATCCCGACGACGAATTCGCTGCCGACCTGCTCGCGGACCGCCTCGAGCACCATCCGCGTGAACCGCAGCCGATTGGACAGGCTGCCGCCGAACTCGTCCGTCCTCTTATTGGTGCGCGGCGACAGGAACTGGTCGATCAGGTGTCCTGCCATTGCGGAGATCTCGATGCCGTCGATGCCGCCGTCGCGCGCGCGCCGGGCGGCCAGGGCATAGGCGCGCGCGATGCGGTCGATGTCGTGCCGGTCGAGCACTTTCGGGAAGCTCCGGTGAGCTCGCTCGCGCACCGCCGAGGGCGCCACTGCCGGCAGCCAGTTGTCGACGTCCCATTTCGACCGCCGGCCCAGGTGGGTGAGCTGGATCATGATCGCGGCGCCGTGCCGGTGCACTCGATCGGAGATCGAGCGGTAGAAGGAAAGCACCGCGTCCTCGCCGGCGTCGATCTGGTCGAAGACGCTCGCCGAGTCGACCGCGACGTTGCTCGAGCCGCCGATGATCGTCAGCGCCAGCCCGCCGCGGGCCTTCTCCTCGTGGTAGAGCTCGTAGCGCAGCCCCGGGGAGCCGTTCTCGAGATATCCCGCGGGCGCGTGGCCGGTGCTGTAAATACGGTTGCGCAGGACGAGGCCACCGACTGTCAGCGGCTGGAGGACGGGATCGGTCACAGTTGCACGGCCCTACCGGTGAGCGCGCTGGTGCGGGCGGCGTCCAGGACGGTCGCGGTGGCGACCGCGTCGCGGGCTTCGACCGGCAGCGGGCCGCGACCGCGCACCGCGTCGGCGAAGGCGGGATAGAACGAGTCCCACGCACCGCGCTCGGAGGGCACCGGCCGGCTGCCGTCCCGGTCGTGCAGGACACCGTGCTGCTCCGGTGGTTCAACTCCCCACTCCGGGGTCGTCGACGGGCGCGCGCCGGCGATCAGCAGCGCCTCCTGACCGTCGATCCCGCCGACGACGTAGCTGCCGTCCGTGCCTGTGACGCGGAATCGCGGTCCCGGCGCGGCCTGCCGCCAACTGCCCCACAGGTGCGACAGCACCCCGTCGCGGTGGCGCAGCGCGACGAAGACGTCGTCGTCACGTCCGTTGTCGGCGCGGACGTGCATCTCCGCGTACACCGACTGCACCGGCCCGAACAGGTGCAGCGCCTGGTCGACGAGATGACTGCCGAAATCGAGCAGGGTCCCGCCTCCGGCCGCCGGCGGACCGGGTTGCGGCTCGAACCGCTCGAAGCGGGACTCGAAACGCGTGACGTCACCGAGTGCGCCGTCCTCAACCAACTTCCTGATGGTCAGGAAATCGGAATCCCATCGGCGGTTCTGGTAGACGCTCAGCGGAATGCCGAGTTGCTCGGACAACTCGACTGCTGTGCGCGCCGACTCGGCGTCGAATGCGAACGGCTTGTCGCACACCGTCGCGAGGCCGAGCCGCAAGGCCTCCTCGACCAGATCCATGTGCGTGGCCGCGGGAGTCGAGACGGCGACCGCCTCGGCGCCGTCGTCGGCGAGCTCGGCCAGAGAGGCGTAGGTCTTGCGGCCGGGCAGTTCGTCCTCGACCTGCTTGCGACGGTCGGGTGAGGTGGTGACCACACCGCGGAAGTCGCAGTTCGCGGCCGAGGCGAGCAGCGGAGCATGGAAGTAGCGACCGCCGAAACCGTAGCCGACCAGGCCGATGCGCAGGGGCGCCGTCACCGCGAACCCGTCAGGGCCGGCTCGCCGGCGAATCGGCCGGGACGGAACCGCTCGAGCAGCGGGCTGGGCGCGCCGGACGTGATCTCCTCGGCGAGCAGCTCGCCGGAGATGAGCCCCACGGTCGCGCCGCTGTGGGTGAACGCGACGAACAGTCCGGGCACCTCGTCGAGTTCGCCCAGGACCGGCTCGCCGTCGCCGGGAATCGGCTTGCGGCCGACCCCGAAGTAGTCGAGCGTCAGCTCGGGATGTCCGGCGAGCACCGCGGACGCCGCGTCGAGCAGGTTCTGCACGGTCGCGTCCTTGACCTCGTAGGTCCCGTCGGCGTGCGCGATGACCTCCTGTGCCGCGGCGTCGGAATCCATCACCAGGGCCGAGTCCGGGGCCGGACGCAGCGATACCGACGGCGTGTTGAGGGTCGCCCGCAGCGGCGTCTCCAGAGGACGGGTGCGCACGAGGAGTGCGAGCGGGGTGGCGTCCGGGATGTGGGCGCCGAACTTCGCGGCCGTGGCGGGGACGTCGGCGCCGGTGGCCAGCAGGACGGCGTCCGCGTCGATGCGTTCGCCGGCGGCGGTGACGACACCGACGGCGCGGTCGCCGGCCAGCCGCACCTCGGCGCGGCCGGCGCCTGTGCGTAGCGTGCCGCCGGCCGCGATGAACTGGCGTGCCAGCTCGGCGACCAGATGTTCGAGGTCGACCCAGCCTTCGGAGGGATTGAAAATCGCACCCTCCGCCGGGACGGCGGCCGGGTCGACGCCGGGCGCCACCGCCGGGATCTCGTCGCGGGACACCCACCGGGCCGGGTAGCCGATCTCCTGCATGTGCCGCAGGTGGCGCCGGTGGCCTTCCGCCGCGCCGGCCGGCGCCCAGGTGAGCCCGCCGTCGAAGCGCAGGTAGTGCTGGGAGGGGACGCGCTCGGCGAACGCGCGGTAACGCTCGATGCCCGCCAGCCGGAGCCGGTGATATTCCGCGGAGCGGTCGGCTCCGAACGAGTTGAGCCATGACAGCGACCGTCCGCTGGCGCCGTCGGCGAGGCTGCCGCTCGTCACCAGGGTCACGTCCGCGCCACGACGCGCGAGCTCAAGCGCACTCGCCGCGCCCAGGATGCCGCCGCCGACGACGGCGACGCGCTGACCGGTGTGGGATGAAGTCATCAGGAAGCCTTTCAAGTGGTCAGGAGGAGTGCGGCGGCGCGGTGCTGCCCCGCACGACGAGGTGCGTGCGCATCAGGTACTGCTGCGGAGCCGACTCGTCGCCTTTGATGCGGGCGAACAGGCGCTGGGCGGCTTTGCGTCCCATGTCGATCGGGGACTGCGCCACGACGGTGAGCGCCGGTTCGACGAGCGTGGTCCAGTCGAGGTCGTCGAAGCCGACCAGGGACACGTCGTCGGGGATGCGAAGGCCGAGGCGACGAATTGCCGTGTAGAGACCCTGGGTGGTGACGTTGTCGGTGGCGAATATGGCGGTGGGTCGGGGCGTCCTCGACAAGAGCTCGCCGGCCCTGTGGTCGGCATCGGCGACGTCGCCGAGAGCGGCCGAGCAGATGAGATCGGTGGTGACGCGTACACCGCCGGCGTGCATCGCGCTCAGGTAGCCACGGATACGGTCGACGGACGGTCGTTGCGCGCCGTGCACGACGAGTTCGCCGTCCACGTCCTCGAACTCCGGTCGTTCCACGGGATCCACCGAAGCGAGGACGCCGACGCGACGGTGCCCCTCCCCGAGCAGGTGCGCCACCGCCGATTTCGCCGCGGCGATGTTGTCGATGAGGACGCTGTCGACGGCGAGCACCGGGCTGTGCCGGTCGAGCAGCACGACCGGCACTCCCTGCTCTTCCGCGCGACGCAGGTGCTCGACGTCGAGCACCGATGTCGGCGACACGACGATGCCGTCGATGCGCTTGTCGAGCAGGACGCCGACTGCGTTGCGCTCGACGTCCAGCCGGTCGTCGCTGTTCGCGAGTATCGGCTCGTAGCCCTCCTCGCGGGCCACGTCGCACAGTCCCCGCATCGCCGTGGCGAAGAACGGGTTGGAGATGTCCGCTCCGACGAAACCGATGCTCTGCGTTCCTCCCGAGCGCATGCTGCGGGCGACAACGTTGGGGGAGTAGCCCAAGAGTTCCGCCGCCGTCTGCACCCGCTCGCGGAGATCGGCGCCGACCTTCCCGTAATTGCCGAGCGCGCGCCCGGCGGTGGCCACGGACACCCCGGCCTCGCGGGCTACGTCCGCGACGGTCGGGCGCCGGTGGTCACCTGTGCGCCGGGCGGTGCCGGACATCGGCTGGTCCTTTCCTTACTCAAGACGCTGCTTGGCGGAGGCCCTTTTCAAAGGACCTGGGACAGGAACTTCTTGAGCCGCGGGGACTGCGGGTTCCCGAAGATCCGGTCCGGGGGACCCTCCTCCACGACCACGCCGGCGTCCATGAACACGACGGAGTCGGCGACCTGACGGGCGAAGCCCATTTCGTGAGTGACGACGACCATGGTCATACCTTCGTGCGCCAGTTGCGCCATCAGCTGCAGGACACCCTTGACGAGTTCGGGGTCGAGTGCGCTGGTGACCTCGTCGAACAGCATGACCTGCGGTTCCATCGCGAGGGCCCGCGCAATGGCGACGCGCTGCTGCTGGCCGCCGGAGAGCTGGCTGGGCCGGTGGTCGGCACGGTTGCCGAGCCCGACGTCGGCCAGGCGGGCGCGGGCCAGGGCCTCGGCCTCGTCCTTCGGCATCTTCTTCACGCTGCGCAGGGCGAGGGTGATGTTCTCCAGCGCCGTCTTGTGCGGGAACAGGTTGAACTGCTGAAACACCATGCCGACGCGCTGCCGGAGAGTGTTCATATCGAGGCCTGCGGTGTCGTTGCCGCCGAGCAGGACCTGTCCGCCCGTACGCTGCTCCAGGCCGTTGAGGCAGCGCAGCAGGGTGGACTTGCCCGAGCCGGACGGACCGATGATGCACACGACCTTGCCGGCCGGGGCGACCAGGTCGGCGCCGCGCAGCACCTGCACGTTGCCGAAGCGCATCTCGATGCCGCGCGCCTCGATCGTGGTGCCTTGGAAGCGCCGGGCCGCCGGCGCCGGCGCAGCTTGCGGGTCGGTCGTCATGGCGGTCATACCAACACTTCCTTGGGATCGACGAGCGACGGCTCGTCCTCAGCGACGGCAGGACGGGAACCCTCCCGCAGCCGGCGGTCGATGTGGTTGACGAGGTGGGTCAGCGGGACGGTCAGCAGCAGGTAGCAGAGGCCGGTCGCCAGCAGCGGGGAGAGGTTTCCCGACGAGACCGCGCTGTCCTGGCCGATCCGGAACAGATCCCGCTGCGTGGTGACGAGCCCGAGGAAGTACACGAGGCTCGAGTCCTTGATGATTCCGATGAACTGGTTGACCATCGCGGGCAGGACGCGCCGCACCCCCTGCGGGATGACGACGAGCCGCAGACTCTGGCCGTGCGTCAGGCCCAGCGCTCGGCAGGCCTCGCCCTGGCCCTTCTCGACGCTCTGGATCCCGGACCGGAAAATCTCACCGATATAGGCCCCGGACATCAGGCTCAGAGCCACGATGGCCACCGGGTAAGGCGACTGCAGCCAGCCGACCTGGGCCGCGAAGACGCCCTCGCCCACCATCAGGATGGTCAGTGCGGCCGGCAG
>JAICIE010000111.1 GCA_025924515.1 Jatrophihabitans sp.
GAGGACGGCAGCATCGCTGCGTACGGGGTCAGCGTGGAGACCGTCGACGAGGCGCTGCGGGCTATCCGCCGGCCCGGCGTGGCCAGCGTGCAGATCGTCCTGAACGCCTTCCGGCAGAAGCCGCTCGAGCACGTGCTGCCGGCGGCGCAGCAGGCCGGCGTGGGGATCCTCGCCCGGGTGCCGTTGGCGTCCGGGCTGCTGTCCGGCCGGTACACGCGCGACACGACGTTCCCGCCGGACGATCACCGCAACTTCAACCGCCACGGCGAGGCCTTCGACGTCGGCGAGACGTTCGCCGGCGTCGACTACGGCACCGGCGTCGACGCGGCGCAAGAGTTCGCCGCCCTGGCCGCGGACGGTGTGCCGCCGGCGCAGTTGGCCCTGCGGTGGATCATCGACCAGCCCGGGGTCACGACCGTCATCCCCGGCGCTCGCAGCGTCGAGCAGGCCCGCGCCAACGCCGCCGCGGCGGCGCTCCCGCCGCTCGACGAGGCCACCCGGCGCGCCGTCGGCGACCTCTACGACCGGCGCATCCGCCCGCTCGTGCATCAGCGGTGGTGACGGCGCCCGCGCCGCCGTTGACGGATTTCATCGCCGGCCTGCCAAAAGTCGAGTTGCACGTCCACCACGTGGGGTCGGCGTCGCCCGCCACCGTGGCAGCGCTCGCCGCCCGGCACGCCGACTCGACGCCGGTGCCGAGCGACCCGGACGCGCTGGCGTCCTATTTCACGTTCACCGATTTCGCGCACTTCATCGAGGTGTATCTGTCCGTCGTCGATCTCATCAGGGATCCTGAGGACGTCAGCAAGCTCACCTACGACATCGCTGCCGACCTCAGCCGGCAGAACGTTCGGTACGCCGAGTTGACGCTCACGCCGTTTTCGTCCATCACGCGCGGGATCCCCGCTGAGGCCTTCTGCGAGGCCGTGGAGGACGCGCGCCGGCGCGCCGCCGCGGACTTCGGCATCGAGCTGCGGTGGTGCTTCGACATTCCCGGAGAGGCCGGCATCCCGTCGGCCGACGTCACCCTCGACGTGGCGCTTCGGGTCCGTCCGGACGGCCTGGTCAGCTTCGGCCTGGGCGGCCCGGAGCACGGCGTCCCGCGCAGCATGTTCGCACGCCACTTCGCCGCAGCCCGCGCGGCGGGCCTGCACAGCGTGCCGCACGCGGGAGAGTCCGCGGGACCGGAATCGGTGTGGGCAGCGTTGGACGTCCTCGGCGCGGAGCGCATCGGGCACGGCATCGCGGCCGCCCGCGACGGACGGCTGCTGCGGCACCTGGCCGAGCGCCAGATCGCACTCGAGGTCTGCCCGACCTCCAACGTCTGCACTCGGTCGGTGCAGTCACTGGCCGAGCACCCCTTGCCCGCCCTGGTGGCCGCCGGCGTCCCGGTGACGATCAACTCCGACGACCCGCCGATGTTCTCGACCAGCTTGACCGCGGAGTACGCCGTGGCCGCGCAGCTGTTGGGACTCGACGCCGCGCGGGTCGCCGACCTGGCCCGGGCCGGGGTCCGGGCGTCCTTCCTCGACGACGCGGGCAAGCGCCGGATCCTCGACGAGATCGACGGCTACGCGACCAGCCGGCTCGGCGCCGAACCGAACTAGCAGGCTCGCGGCGCGGCCTCGGGAGGATCCCGACGAACTACCCTCGACGACGTGCCCGACCCGTCCACCTACCGGCCTGCGCCGGGCACCATCCCGGTCGAACCGGGCGTGTACAAGTTCCGGGACGAGCGCGGCCGGGTCATCTACGTCGGCAAGGCGAAGAGCCTGCGGCAACGGCTCAACAGCTACTTCGCGGACGTGGCGGCCCTGCACCCGCGCACCCGGCAGATGGTCACCACGGCGGCCAGCGTCGAGTGGACCGTCGTGCAGAGCGAGGTCGAGGCGCTCCAGCTCGAATACACGTGGATCAAGGAGTTCGACCCGCGGTTCAACGTGAAATACCGCGACGACAAGTCCTATCCGTGGCTGGCGGTCACCCTCTACGAGGAATACCCGCGCCTGCAGGTGATGCGGGGACAGAAGCGCAAGGGCGTGCGCTACTTCGGCCCGTACTCGCACGCATGGGCCATCCGCGAGACGCTCGACCTGCTGCTGCGGGTCTTCCCCGCCCGCACCTGCAGCGCCGGCGTCTTCAAGCGCGCCGGCCAGGTCGGACGCCCGTGCCTGCTGGGCTACATCGGCAAGTGCAGCGCTCCCTGCGTCGACCGGGTCAGCGCTGACGAGCATCGCGGCATCGTCGAGGACTTCTGCGACTTCATGGCCGGCAAGACCGACATCATGATCAAGCGGCTCGAGCGGCGGATGGCCGAGGCCAGCGAGCACCTCGAGTTCGAGTTGGCCGCCCGACTCCGCGACGATCTCGGCGCGCTCCGCAAGGCGGTGGAGAAGCAGGCGGTCGTCTTCGGCGACGGCACCGACGCCGACGTCGTCGCCTTCGCCGAGGACGACCTCGAGGCTGCGGTCCAGGTCTTCCACGTCCGCGGAGGACGGATCCGCGGGCAACGCGGCTGGGTCATCGACAAGCTCGACGACGTCACGACCGGCGATCTGGTCGAGCAGTACGTGAGCCAGTTTTACGGCGTGGACGAAGACGCAGACATCCCCCGCGAAGTGCTGGTGCCGGTCGTGCCGGACGACGCCGAGGCCCTCACCGAGTGGCTCACCCGCCGCCGCGGCGCGAGGGTCAGCCTCCGAGTTCCCCAGCGCGGCGACAAGCGAGTGCTGCTCGAGACGGTCACCCGCAACGCCCGTCAGGCGCTGGCCCAGCACAAGCTGAAGCGCGCCTCGGACCTCACGGCACGCTCCCGCGCGCTCGGCGAACTCCAGGATGCGCTGGCCCTGCCGGTCGCGCCGCTGCGGATCGAGTGCTTCGACATCAGCCACGTGCAGGGGACCAACGTCGTCGCCTCCATGGTGGTGTTCGAGGACGGGCTGGCGCGCAAGAGCGAGTACCGCCGCTTCGCGATGCGCTCCGGCACCGGAGACGTCGACTGGATCGCCGAGGTGATCCGCCGGCGCTTCGCCCGCTACCTCGATGCCCAGGTCGAGCAGGGAGCCGCGGCCGAGGACACTCCCGATCCCGAGCAGGTCCAACCGGGCATCGACCCGACCACGGGACGTCCGAAGAAGTTCGCCTACGCCCCCAACCTGGTGGTCGTCGACGGAGGCGCGCCGCAGGTCGCCGCCGCGCAGGCGGTACTCGACGAGCTCGGGATCGAGGACGTCGCGTTGGTCGGGCTGGCGAAGCGACTGGAGGAGGTCTGGCTGCCCGGCGAGGCCTACCCGATGATCCTCCCGCGCACCTCCGAGGCGCTCTACCTCCTGCAACGCGTGCGCGACGAAGCGCACCGGTTCGCGATCACCTTTCACCGGGAACGCCGGTCGAAATCGATGACGGTATCCGCGCTCGACGGCATTCCCGGTCTGGGCGAGACCCGGCGCAAGGCGCTGATCACGCGGTTCGGGTCGCTCAAGCGGCTGCGCGCCGCCAGTGCGGAGCAGATCGCAGAGGTGCCCGGCATCGGTCCGCGCACCGCGGCGGGAATCGTGGCCGCGTTGCACCGCGACGACGCGCCCGCGCAGCCCGCGGTCAACATGACGACCGGCGAGGTCCTGGACGGGACCGCCCACGAGCACCCCGACGACGCCGCCCACGAGCACCCCGACGACCACGCCCACGACCACGCCGACGACCCCGCCGACGCGAAGGACCTCCATGAGCTCAGCGCCGATTCCGGATGATCCGGCCGGGGACCAGCGCGTCCCCGGCGCCGGCGCCCCCGGCCGCCTCGACACCGTCCTCGTCACCGGGCTGTCCGGAGCGGGACGCAGCACCGCCGCCAAGTGCTTCGAGGACCTCGGCTACTACGTCGTCGACAACCTGCCGCCCGAACTGATAGCGACGCTGGTGGATCTCGGTAGCCGCACCCACGGCGCCGTCGCGCGGCTGGCGGTGGTCATGGACGTGCGCAGCCGCGCCTTCTCCTCCGACCTGCGCGGTGTCGTCCGCACCTTGGACGAACGCGGGCTGCGCCCGCGCGTGCTCTTCCTCGAGGCGTCCGACGACGTGCTGGTGCGGCGCTTCGAGAACGTCCGCCGCGCCCATCCGTTGCAGGCCGACGGCCGACTGGTCGACGGCATCACGGCCGAGCGCGAGCTGCTCGCACCCTTGCGGGACGACGCGGACCTCGTCCTCGACACGTCGAACCGCTCCGTGCACGATCTGCGCCACGCGATCGAGTCGGCCTTCGCCGAGGGTGGCCGGCTCGACACCCGACCGGAGCTGCGAGCCACCGTCCTGTCCTTCGGCTACAAGTACGGCATCCCGGTGGACGCGGATCTCGTCGTCGATGTGCGGTTCCTGCCGAACCCGCACTGGATCCCGGAGCTGCGCGAGCTCACCGGCCGCGACCCGGAGGTGCGCGACTACGTCCTCGCCCAGGACGACACCGAGGCGTTCCTCGACGAGTACGCGAAGGTGCTCGACATCATCGGCGCGGGCTACCGCCGGGAGAGCAAGAGCTACCTGACCCTCGGGGTCGGCTGCACCGGCGGCAAGCACCGATCGGTCGTCCTCGCGCAGGAGCTCGCGAATCGGCTCGCTGCGGCGGGGGTGCGGACGACGGTGGTGCACCGTGACCTCGGCCGCGAGTGACGTGCGCGCCGTCGCCCTCGGTGGCGGGCACGGCCTGCACGCCTCCCTGTCGGCGCTGCGGCTGATCACCCGCTCCCTGACCGCCGTGGTCACCGTTGCCGATGACGGCGGCTCGTCCGGTCGGATCCGGCACGAACTCGACGTGCTGCCGCCCGGGGACCTCCGGATGGCGCTGGCGGCGTTGGCCGGGGACGGCCCCGGGCACCGAGAGTGGGCCGAAGTCCTGCAGCACCGGCTCGGCGGCAACGGCGTCCTCGCCGGCCACCCGGTGGGAAACCTGCTGCTCACGGGGTTGCTCGAGCAGATCGCGGCGCCGGAACGAGCTCTGGAGCGGGTCGCGGAACTCGTCGGCGCGGTGGGCCGGGTGCTCCCGATGAGCCCCGTACCGCTGAACCTCGTCGCCGAGGTCGACCGGTTCGACCCGGAGGATCCGGCGCGCACCCGCCTGATCCGTGGTCAGTCGTCGATCGCCGGGACCCCCGGCCGGGTGCGGACCGTGCGGTTGCTGCCCGCCGGCGCGCCGGCCTGCGCCGCCGCGGTCGACGCGGTCCGCGAGGCCGATGTCGTCGTCCTCGGACCGGGGTCGTGGTTCACCAGCGTGCTGCCGCACCTTCTGCTGCACGAACTGGGGACGGCGCTCTGCCGCACGTCGGCAACGGTCGTGGTCACGGTGAACCTCGTGCCGCAGCCGGGCGAGACCGAGGACTACTCCCCGGTCGATCTCCTCGAGATCCTCGCCCGGCATGCCGCGGTCTGCGGCGGCCTGCGCATCGACGCCCTGGTCGCCGACGAGGACGCGGTCGATCGCAAAGAGCTCGACCGCTATGCCCGCGAGATCGGCGCGCGCCTCGTACTCTCTAGGCTCGCGGCGGAAGACAGCGCCGAGCGTCATGATCCCCGTCGCCTGAGCGAGGCGCTGCGATCGGCGATTCTGCAAGAACCCGTCGACGGAGGTACGCGCGCATGGCCATGACGGCAGCGGTCAAGGACGAGTTGAGCCGGGTGCCGGTCGCAAGGCTCTCCGCCCGCAAGGCCGAGGTCGCCACCATGCTGCGCTTCGCCGGTGCCTTGCACCTGGTCGGCGGACACATCGTCATCGAGGCCGAGCTCGACACCGGTTCGGTCGCCCGCCGGCTCCGCAAGGAGATCGCCGACCTGTTCGGGTTCGCCTCCGAGGTGCAGATCGTCGCCGCGGGAGGGTTGCGCAAGGGCAGCCGCTATCTGGTCCGCGTCGCTCGAGACGGCGAAGGTCTGGCCCGGCAGTCCGGACTCGTCGACCTGCGCGGCCGTCCGGTCAAAGGGCTGCCCCATGCCGTCGTGGCCGGCAGCCTCGCCGACGCCGAGGCGGCGTGGCGTGGCGCGTTCCTCGCGCACGGCTCGCTCACCGAGCCGGGTCGCGCCTGCTCACTCGAGGTGACCTGTCCCTCCGCCGAGGCGGCGCTCGCCCTCGTCGGGGTGGCCCGTCGGCTCGGGGTCACGACGGCGAAGGCGCGCGAGGTTCGCGGCAGCGACCGCGTGGTGGTGCGCGACGGCGACCAGATCGGCGCGCTGCTCACCAGGATCGGCGCGCACGAGTCCGTCCTCGCCTGGGAGGAACGGCGGATGCGCCGCGAGGTCCGCGCGACCGCCAACCGCCTGGCCAACTTCGACGACGCCAACCTGCGCCGGTCCGCTCGGGCCGCGGTGGCCGCGAGTGCGCGGGTGGCCCGCGCGCTGGACATTCTGGCCGGTGAGGCTCCCGCGCACCTGTTGGAAGCGGGGCAGCTCCGCATCGAGCACGGGCAGGCGTCGCTGGAGGAGTTGGGGGCGCTGTCCACCCCGCCGATGACCAAGGACGCGGTGGCCGGGCGGATCCGCCGGTTGCTCGCGATGGCCGACAAGCGCGCCGCGGAACTCGGCATCCCGGACACCGAGTCGGCGGTCACGCCGGACATGCTCGGACCCTGACGGACGTCCCGTCCTACCGGCGGGTAGCTCGGGCGCGGCCCCGGCAGTCCGGGCACCGGCTAGGGTTTCCGCGGGAACGAACCGATCCGCGAGGAGCGATAGCCAGTGACCGTACGAGTCGGCATCAACGGATTCGGCCGAATCGGCCGCAATTTCTACCGTGCACTTCAGGCGTCCGGAGCGGACGTCGAGCTGGTCGCCGCGAACGACCTCGGCGACGTCAAGACGATGGCGCACCTGCTGAAGTACGACAGCATCCTGGGGCGGTTCCCGGGCGAGATCAGCACCACGGCCGAGGGGATCAAGGTCGGCGACGCGACGATCAAGATCCTCGCCGAGCGCGACCCGGCGTCGCTGCCGTGGGGTGAGCTCGGCGTCGACGTGGTGGTCGAGTCGACCGGGATCTTCACTAAGGCCGCAGCCGCCCGGAAGCACCTCGACGCCGGCGCGAAGAAGGTCATCATCTCGGCGCCCGCCACCGACGAGGACGTCACGATCGTCATGGGCGTCAACGACGGCGACTACGACCCCGCGAAGCACGACATCATCTCCAACGCGTCCTGCACGACCAACTGCCTCGGGCCGCTGGCGAAGGTGCTGAACGACGCGGTCGGCATCGAGCGTGGCCTGATGACGACCATCCACGCGTACACCCAGGACCAGAACCTGCAGGACGGGCCGCACAAGGATCTCCGCCGGGCCCGCGCCGCCGCGCTGAACATCGTGCCGACCTCCACGGGCGCGGCGAAGGCGATCGGTCTCGTCCTGCCCGAACTCAAGGGCAAGCTCGACGGGTATGCCATGCGCGTCCCGGTGCCGACCGGCTCGGTCACCGACCTGACCGTGATCACCAGCCGCGAGACGTCGGTGGACGAGGTCAAGAACGCCTACCGGGAGGCCGCCAATGGCCAGCTGAAGGGCATCCTCACCTACGCCGCCGACCCGATCGTCAGCTCCGACATCGTCACTGACCCGGCGTCGTGCATCTTCGACGCCGAGCTCACCAAGGTGATCGGGAACGAGGTGAAGGTCGTCGGCTGGTACGACAACGAGTGGGGTTACTCGAACCGACTGGTCGACCTGGTCCGCGTCGTCGGCTCCTCGCTCTGACCTCTATGCGCACCCTCGACGACCTGCTGAAACACGGAGTCAAGGGCCGGCGGATCCTCGTCCGCAGCGACCTGAACGTTCCGCTCAAGGACGGGCGGGTCGCCGGCGACGGCCGCATCCGCGCGTCGCTGCCGGTGTTCGTCAAGCTGCTGGAGCGCGGCGCCCGCGTGATCGTCGCCGCGCACCTGGGCCGGCCGAAGGGCGAACCGGACCCCCGGTACTCGCTGGGTCCGGTGGCCGACCGGCTCGCCCAGCTGCTCGGCAGCCCGGTGGAGTTCGCGCTGGACACGGTGGGGACGAGCGCTCGGCTGATGTCCGCGGAGATGAAGGACGGCGAGCTCCTGCTGCTCGAGAACGTGCGGTTCAACCCCGGCGAAACCAGCAAGGACGACCAGGAACGGCTGGAGTTCGCCAGGCACCTGGCCTTCCTGACCGGTGGCGAGGACGAGGGCGGCGCGTTCGTCGAGGACGCGTTCGGGGCGGTGCACCGAAAGCACGCGTCGGTGTACGACATCGCCACCCTGCTGCCGCACTACTGCGGTGACCTGGTGCGCGACGAGCTCGCCGTGCTCCGGCAGCTGACCGGCTCGCCGGATCGGCCGTACGTCGTCGTCCTCGGCGGGTCGAAGGTCAGCGACAAGCTTGCCGTGATCGACTCGCTGCTGCCGAAGGTCGACCGGCTGCTCGTCGGCGGCGGGATGTGCTTCACCTTCCTGGCGGCGCAGGGACACGAGGTCGGCGACTCGCTGCTCGAACCGGATCAGACCGAGGCGTGCCGCGGCTTCCTCGACGTCCGCGACGAGGACGGCGCGTCCAAGGTCGTCCTGCCCACCGACATCGTGGTCGCCGCCGACGTCACCGAGCACGCGGCGACCTCGGTCGTGCCGGCCAACGCGATCCCCCCGGGCCAGAAGGGACTCGACATCGGGCCGGACACGGTGCGGACCTTCGGCGACGCCCTGGCGGGCGCGAAGACGGTGTTCTGGAACGGTCCGATGGGAGTCTTCGAAGTGGCCCCGTTCGTGGCCGGAACGCGTGGTCTCGCCGAAGCGGTCGCGGCCGTCGACGGACTCTCGGTCGTCGGTGGCGGCGACTCCGCGGCGGCGGTCCGAGCCCTGAAGATCGATGCCGGGTCGTTCGGTCACATCTCCACCGGCGGGGGCGCCTCGCTGGAGTTCCTGGAGGGCAAGACGCTGCCGGGCGTAGCCGTCCTCGAGGAGCACTGACACGTGAAGCTCCCGAAGCTCAGCGAGCCGACGTACAAGGCGAGCAGCAGCAAGCCCCTCCCGCCGTTCCAGGGCCGCAAGCCACTGATCGCCGGCAACTGGAAGATGAACCTCACGCACCTCGAGGCCATTGCCCTGGTACAGAAGTTGGCGTTCTCGCTCGACGCGGATCTCTTCGCCCGCACCGAAGTGGCGGTGCTGCCGCCCTTTCTCTCGCTGCGCAGCGTGCAGACGCTCATCGACGGCGACAACCTGCTCATCGAGTACGGCGCGCAGGACCTGTCACCGCACGACTCGGGCGCGTACACCGGGGACATCGGCGGTCCGATGCTCGCCAAGCTCGGGTGCCGGTTCGTCATCGTGGGCCACTCCGAACGCCGGCAGCACCACGGCGAGGACGACGCGGTGGTGAACGCCAAGATGCAGGCGGCGCTCCGCAACGGGCTGGTGCCCATCGTGTGCGTCGGCGAGACACTCGAGGTCCGCCAGCAGGGGGAGCACCTGGCGCACACCCGCGCCCAGCTCGAGGGCGCGTTGGCCGGGGTTACGGCCGACCCAGCGTCCCTCGTGCTCGCCTACGAGCCGGTGTGGGCCATCGGGACCGGCGAGGTGGCGACCCCTCAGGATGCCCAGGAGGTCTGCGCGGCGCTGCGGAGCCGGTTGGCGGAGCTGGCGTCCGCGGAGGTCGCCGACGGGGTCCGCGTGCTCTACGGCGGGTCGGTCAAGGCGGCCAACGCCGGCGAGCTGCTGACGCAGCCGGACATCGACGGCGCGCTCGTCGGCGGCGCCAGCCTGGATGCCCAGGAGTTCTCCGCCATCTGCAGGACTGCCGCTTCGGCGGGTGTTCCGGCCAGAAGCAACAGGTAGGCTGTTGCGGCCGGATCTTCACAGCGCTCAACCCGACGCAAGGCGAGTTCCATGATCCTCACGCTGTCCATCGTGCTCATCGTCGCGAGCCTTCTGCTCGTGGTGTTGGTGCTGCTGCACCGCGGCAAGGGCGGCGGGCTCTCGTCGATGCTGGGCGGCTCGTTCTACTCGAGCCTGTCCGGCTCGTCGGTGGTCGAGCGCAACCTCGACCGGTTGACGATCATCGCCGGGGTCGTCTGGACGATCTGCATCATCGGCTTGGGCCTGCTCTACAAGACGCAGTAAATGGCGTTGTCCGTGGTCGGGGGGGAATGAGATGGCCGGCGGTAGTGCAATCCGCGGCAGTCGGGTCGGTTCCGGTCCGATGGGGGAGAAGGAGCGCGGCGAGACCGCGCCACGCCAGCGCGTGTCCTTCTTCTGCGCCAACGGACACGAGGTGCGCCCGGCGTTCGCCCTCGACGCTCCGCTGCCCGACACCTGGGACTGTCCGCGCTGCGGGTTTCCGGCCGGCCGACGGTCGGAGGCGCCGCCCGACGCGCCGCACAACGAGCCGTACAAGACGCACCTCGCGTACGTGAAGGAGCGCCGCACCGACGAGGACGGCGCCGCCATCCTCGAGGAGGCGCTGGCGAAGGTGCGGGCGCGGCGGGGGGAGTAGGGCCGCCGGTTGGGTTGGCGCACAGGCGGGCTTTGTCGGGCTTAGCTTGCGGGAGCTTAGCTTGCGGCGCGCCTCGCCGAATTCCAGGCGCGGAACGCCCCGGACAACGTCTCGCACCGCATGGCGCCGATCACGCCGCTTCCGCGTAGCGGTCTCAGCTGACCGGCGGCCGGTAGATCGAGTGCGGCAGCTTGGAGGCCGCCTGGCCGTCGACCAGCCATAGGGTGCGGTGCCGTCCGCGGGCGCCCGCGGACGGCACCGCACCCTATGGCTGGTCGACGGCCAGGCGGCCTCCAAGCTGCCGCACTCGATCTA
>JAICIE010000112.1 GCA_025924515.1 Jatrophihabitans sp.
CGGGCCGCCCTTGACCATCCCCGCGCGCCGGAGGAATCAGCGCCTGCGGGAGACCAGCCGTAGTGAAACCCCGGGGCACGGAAATCACCTGTCGCCCAGCTACCGGAACCGACCTGTCGCCCGGGTACCGGAACTTGACACATGTCACTCGTTTGTGTGTCACTCGTTTGTCACCGGAATCAGCCGGAATCAGCCGTCACTGGGTGACACGCCGCGCGCCTCGGCGACACCTCTGGCCCCGCTTGAACCCCCTGGGCGCCGCTCGTCGGGCACCGGCGAGGCATGCCAGGCCATGGGCGTCGCCGTCGCCCGCGACCGGGTCGCCGTCGCCGGCCGAGGACAGATCTGGTTCCTGCGCGACCACTCGGAGCTGGCGGCGGCGATCGAGCCGCGAGGCCGCCACGACCGCTGTTGGCTGCCGCGCACTTCGATCGCCAGCGGCGACATCCGCTGCCACGAGATTGCCTGGGGCCACGCCGACCACGGCGAGCCCGACCTGTGGGTGGTGAACACGCTGTTCCCCTGCCTGGCCGGCGTCGATCGGCGGTACAGCTTCGTTCCGCGCTGGCGGCCGCGGTTCGTCTCGGACCTGGCCGCGCAGGACCGCTGTCACCTGAACGGGCTGGCGCTGCGCGACGGAGCCCCGGCATTCGTCACCGTGATGGCGCCCACCGACACCCCGTCCGGGTGGCGCGCGGGACCCACCACGCGGGGAGCGGTGCTCGACGTGGCCACCTCCGAAGCGGTCACCACCGGCCTGACCATGCCGCACTCGCCGCGCTGGCCCGACCACCCCTTTTCATCCTGCACTCCGGCCTCGGTCGCCTGGAGACGGTGGACCCGGCGGGTGGGCGCCGCGAGGCGGTGGCGCTGGTGCCGGGCTACGCCCGCGGGCTGGCGTTCCACCGGCAGTTGGCCTTTGTCGGCCTGTCTCGGATCCGCGAGACAGCGATCTTCGGTGGCGCCCCGATCGCGGCCTATCACGACCGGCTCAAGTGCGGCGTCGGAGTCATCGACGTCACGACCGGCACCACTGTGGCGACGCTGGAGTTCATCAACGGCGTCGAAGAGATTTTCGACGTCCAGGTCGTCGTGGGAGCGCGCTGCCCCACCTTCGGCAGCCCGCCCGGCCAGGCCGGCGAGATCTGGCTACTCCCCGGCCGGCCAGGATCGTCGTTGGCCTCTTCCTGATCGCGACCCGCGGAACCATCCGACCGTCGCATATCAGTGCGCCCATCGCGGCATTTCCGGATGTTCGCACGGCGCTTATTGCGTTGAGACCAGGAGTGTGTCGAGCCCGCGGATCAAACCCACACGGCCGACAACGGCCCGCACGGCAAGCAGTGTGCCGCGGACGTATGGCGCGGGCGACGCGCCGGCGTCGTGGCGGATGGACAACCGCTCGTCCGGCAGGGCGAAGAGCACTTCCGTCGAGACCACGAAGCTGGGTAACCGAAGCGAGTGCACTTGCGTTCCGGCGATCGTCGCTCCACGGGCGTCGGGGCGTCCACGGGTTTGATCGATAGGAACCTCAATGGCATTCGGGGTGACCTCGTCTAACCGCTCGGCCAGCTCCCGTGCCGTGCCGCTGGGTGCATCGGGCTTGCCTGCCGAGGCGTAGTCGATGACCTCGCGGTGCGGCAGGTGGCGTGCGACCAGCAAGGCGGCGGCTTGGGCCATCGCCGCCGTCAGGGAGAAGTTCCCTGCCGCGACGACGCCCACGCCCGCGTCGCGCGCTGCCTGATCGATCTCCCTGAAGTCGTTCGCCGACAGGCCCGACGTTCCGATGACCACCGAGACGCCCCGTTCGACGGCAGTCAGCGCGTTCACGCGGACCACCTCGTCGGAGGTGTAGTCGACCAACACGTCGACGCCGTCCAGAGCCTCACCGACCGAGGCATGGACGGGGACACCGAATGCCTCGACGCGCCACGCGGTTCCGAGATCTTGGCCCGCAGCTGACCGGCTGACCGCAGCTCGGAGGTCAAGGTCGTCAGCCGTCCGGATCGCCTCCGCGATCGGACGCCCCGTCCACGTAGCCCCGGCTACGCAGACTCGTGTCGTCATGTCATCGAAGCTAACGGAGGCGGATGGGCCTATCGCGAATCGGTACGAGCGAGTGCCCCACTTGCGGCATGGTCGGACGCGTGCGAGCCGACAGCGGCTACCGGGCATCTGGCGCACTGGCCTCATGCGAGGCGACTGCCACGAGCTATATGCCGGTGGAGATGCCTGTGTTTCCGCCGGCGTCGGGCAGCGTCGGCGGCATCGGGTCGTATCCGTCCGGGCCGAGCTTGCTCGAGCCGCGCACCTTCCCGCAACGACTACAAATCTGAAACGGCCCGGCCTCGTCCACCTGCTGCGCACCCCATAAGTGCAGATGCAGCAGACAGAGAACCCGCCCCATTGCGTTACCCCTCATGTAACGGAAGCTCCCCCGCAGTTAGCCGATCAACGTCATTCTCCGAACTGATCACGGCAAGTCAAGCTGATCACGGCAAGTCAAGCAGTGGCGTGGCCGTGGACACTTCATCTGAGGTCCGCGCACCGCGCATGTCCGGTCGATCCCCCAAGGGACACTGCGAGGGTGACCACCGCGTTCGATGACTGGCTCGCGTCCTTCGGCGGCGACGTGTCCGCAGAAGGAAAAAAGTCGCTGCGCCAAGTTTTCGACCAGCACGGCCCGGTGTCGCCGGAGCAGGCGGAGCGGATAGGTCGTGAGCACCAAGTGGCCTTGGCCCGCGTTGCGGTAACCCTGGTCGGCCACGACATCGCGGCGACCACCGGTCAGCAAGCGCCGCCATTCGACTACCGGGAGGACGAGACCGGGATCCGGCTCGCCTACTGCGGTCAGCCGGCCTCGACGACGCTTTCGGCGCTCACCCAGCCTGAGATGACCGTCGAGGTGACCGAGTTCATGCAGGACGAGGTCATGGAGGACCTGCACCGTGCGTGGCCGGAGTGTCCGCAGCACCGATCTGGCCTTCACCCGTCCAGCGAGCCGAATGAGCCGGTCTGGCTCTGCCGTGCGGGCGGTCACGTCGTCGCCGCGATCGGCGCGCTCCGCCCAGATACGGAGTGATCATCCGCCGACGGGGCAGGCTGGTCGCGGCATGTCCGGGCGCTTCAGTCGAACACCGGGCTCGAGCGCCACCCGCGGCCGCGGGAGCAGGGTCACGGTGCCGACAGTAGTTGTGGGTGCCGCAGCAGACGATGCCCGACGTCCGGGGACATCAGCCGCCGGGCAGGGAATAGTGCAGGGAGATGTTCAGCGTCGTCGCGAACATCAGGTACATCAGCCAAAGGCCGGTGACGACGTGGAAGAGGCCGAGCAGCCGCTCGCCGGGATTCACGCCCGCTCGGCTGCCGGCCTCACCGCCCACTGACTCGGTCGGGCCCTGCGCGCCACCAGCGCCGGAAGCCGACCGGCGCGCGCCGATCTGGAAGCTGGCCGCGAATTCGCTGACATAGACACCGGTCAGGCCGACGAACAGCAGCCCGACCGGCCAGGCACCGGCGGAGAAGAAGACGACAATGCCCAGCACCGAGATGATCGTGAACGCGATAGCCATCAACCCAGTGGGCCGGACGTCGTTGCCCTGGTAGCGGTTCCACCCGAGAGCGAACCAGTGGATGCCGTACGCGGTGAAGGCGAACGCGGCCGTATAAAGCACCGGGTCCTTGAGCGACTCGAAGAGGGTGAGCGCGAGGAAGAGGTAGATACCGGTCACGAACTGGCAGAAGCCGGGAAGCCAGATTCCCCAGACCCCCGAAGCGCGGTCCACGGACCGGTCGCGGCGGGGGAAGCCGAACAACTCCTGCGGTCCGTAGATCAGATAACCCGTGCCCAGTCCGAAGAAGCCCAGCACGACCGGCGCGTAGGCGGACGTGGCGAAACTGACGTTCAAAGCGGCACGCTCCCATGACCACGTCGATGTCGACAAAGATCACTCCCACCCCGGACACCATCCCTTCAGACAAAGGCAGTGAGGGCCACGGGCCGCCGGGCGTGTCATCGTGTCGGCGTGCTTATCGACTATCGGCTGGCTCGGGCCAGCGGCGCCGGCAGCTGGCCGGCGACGCGCGGGCGGCGGTCTGGAAACGTCGACGCATCCGGAACGAACGCCCGCACGTACTGCGCAACACCTGGCGTTCGTTCTCCGGGGCCCTGAAGGTGCCGGCGCCTCCATCACTGGCGTCGCCCTAGCATCCGCTCGGACTTCCGTGCGGAGCCTGTTCGTCGGCGTGGCGTCCTGGGCGCGCAGCGAGTCCCGCTGCCACTATGACCATTTACGAACCGCCCACACCGAACGGGCCGTGGTCGATCTGCATCGCGGCGTTACTGATCGGTGCCAGGGGCTTGCGGCGCCGGCCAGCCTTCCGTCCACTGGCCGGCAGTGCCGTCCCCGGCCTCTTCGCCGCCGTCGTGCTGATCGACGTGCAGAGCCTGATCGCCGTCACCCGACGAAGCGGCCGCTGCTACCTACCGGACCACGGTCAGCTCACGGCCGCAAGAGCGACAGCGCGTGAGCTGTCAGGCGAGGCTGTGGCTGAGCATGTGGCGGTTCTTGGCGACCGGTCCGGGCAGGACGTGGAAGTGCACTTGCCCGTCGTCGTCGACGTTCATGATGCGGACGATGGCCTGCGCCGAGGTGTTGCCGGCCAGGATCAGCGCGCCGGGCGCGATCCGCTCCAGCGCGCGCGCGTCGGCGAGGGTGGACCAGCCCAGCCCGTCGTCGTCTTCGGCGTTCAGGTCAGCCACCAGGTCTAGATCAAGCTCGCTCGCGTTCACGTCCATCACGGTTGATGGTACGGGTTGAGCACCAAGCGATGCTCGCAGCCGAGCAGTCGCTACACGCCGTCGTCCAGAGCGTCGAAGGTGACGTCGAAGTGGCGCGGGTTACGTCCGGTCGGCTCCAGACGCAGCCCGGCGGCGCGCAGCGCGCCGACGGTCATCAGGGTCAGTCGAGCGAACCGGATCAACGGTACCTGTTGGGCCAGCTCGTCCAGGGTCAGGTCGCGGACGGCGAAGACCAAGATCCCATGTAGGTGCCGTAGATCGTGTGGTTGCGAACCGCGTCCTCGCGCAGGACGACAGCGTCCAGCACGCCGCCGGGCACGATGACGCTGACATCGTCGTCGAGCTCGTCACCCACCCGGATGTAGCGCTGCTTCACGTCGACCGATCTTGCTCGCGGCGCCAGCTCTCCGACGTAGGCAAGGCAGCGCAACATGGTGCCGCGGGTGGAGCAGGTCGCCACGATCTATGGGCGGACGGGACGAAACCGGGACGGGGGGCGAAGGCCGGTGTGCCACGCGCACCGGTGTACGGCACCCGGCATACTTGCGCGTCGCTGCCCGTCGAACTCGACGTGCACCCGCGAGTCGCCATGCAGATCCTGCGGCACGCCAAGACCGCCACCACGATGGACGTGTACACCCATGTCCCGAACCGCGGGACGCGAACGGCCGCCGATCGCACCAGCCGCGCGCTCGAGTGGGCAGACTGACCGATCGCCAGCAACATTTCCCCCGCCGGAACCTCGACCCGCCTGACCGCCGGTCTGCCTCCGGACTACGGGTTCGCGTTCCGATCAGCATCGACGCATGACGGCGGCGGCCACGCGCAGCAGATCCCCGAGTATGGGCGGGCCGCGGACGGTTCAACTCCGGTGTTATGTGGCGATTTGGCCCCCAAAGGCGTCGCGCCGATTGCAGGTTGTTCATAGGACAGACGGCCCACCTGCCGCAGAAGGAGCAATTGCCTTGACGCCTCTTCGGCATGGGAAAGACCGCAGTGGCTCGCGGCCTGGGTTCGGCATCGCCCTCGGGATTTGCTTCCAGTGTGTTCACGGTCGCCGATCTAGTCCTTCACGCTAGGGAGCGGCTCGGCAAACCTGCTCAATCGGCCCGAGTCCTCGAGCTTAGGAGGACGGGGACGCCAGGTCCGGCGTGCTGGTCGCTGATCACGAGCCGCACCCCGGTCAGACGGCGCTGCTTGAGCCTGGTGAGGAAGGCCCGTCAGCAGGTCTCGTCCTCGCTGTCGCCGACGTCGAGGCCGAGGATCTCCCGGGAACCGTCTGCGGCGATGCCGCTGGCCACGATGACCGCTATGGACACCACCTGCCCGGTGGCGCTGCGGACCTTGAAGTAGGTGGCGTCGAGATAGACGTAGGGGAGCTCGATATGGCCGAGAGCTCGTATCCAGAAGGCACCGACGACCTCGACCAGCGCGCAGGTAGGCCTCCATCACCACGGCGTAAACGGCCTGGTGATGCGGCGGCGCGGCTCGAGGATCGCCGGGAGGACGAGCCTTTAGGCAGCTTTGGAATACGCAGCTGCACGTCGCCGGCCTGCGTCGACAACACCCGCGGACGGGCGCCGCTGCGGTCGGTCACCCCGTGTCTCGCCGCGCATGTAACGGGCCGCGCCGATCCGCTCGGCGGCCTCCAGCTCGATCAGCTCCTGCAACACCAACCGCACCGCATCACGGATCAAATCCGCGCCGTCACCGGCGCGGCACGCCTCCGGCAACTCGGACAGACAAGCAGAGGCAAGGCCATCGGCGGGATTTCCTTCGGTGCGTGCTTGGCCGTACGCACCGACGATCTCGCCGACGGCCCCTGCCCCACCGAAGCCGCACCGGACCACCCCGCACCCCACCACGCCCCGGGACGCCTACTCTGACATGCCTCCCGCTGAGTTGACCCGGCCGCTCCGCCGACTACTGCAACGCCACCCACGCGACAGGGCCGGCGCCGGCGCCGATCGGAGCAGTCGATCTGCTGGGCGCAACGGCCGAGACCATGCCCCGGCGCATCGGGGTCGTCGACCACCGTCGGTGGCGGTCCTGAGTTGCCTCTACTGGCCTAGTGTCCGATGTAATAGCCGAGCGGCGTGGCATCGGCTGCCCTTCGTCTCGCCCCACGGGCCCCTTACATCGCGGTCGAGATGCCTCAGTGGTCGCGAGCAGCGCGTGAACCCCGTCAGGGCAGGCCACCGTCACCGCTGCGGTCATCCCCCGCTCAGGACGCTGGCATGAGGCCAAGTTGCCCTAGCAGCTCCGCGCGGTCAAAGAACAGCGCGAATTCAGCGACCTTCCCGCCGTCGAGCCTATCGATCGTGACGAAGGGGATGTTGACCCGCCGTCCGGTCGCCGGGATCGCCTGCCCAGGCACGGTCATCGTCCCCGTTTGGGTGCCGTGGAATTCAGCCTGCAGGATCGCAGTGTCACCGTCTTCGAAGATGCCGACCACCCGAATCTCGTTGTCCGGAAAGGCGTCCTGCCACATCGAATACAACGTCCTAGCCATCTCCGTGCCCGAGCCGCTGACCCCAGGGCCGACAAGCGTCGCATCGGGACTGAAGTCGCCGACCCAGGTCGCCACGTCGTGATCATTCCAGTGCTGAACGTTGTCCTCGAGAAACGCGCGCGTCTTACCCATCGCGACCCCTTCCTGCCGGACTCGACGTACTGCGGACCCGCCACTCTACGCTGTTGATCAACGTCCCGGAATGGGTCGATACAGACCTCGCCGGCTCTACGGCGGATGGGCGGGAACCACCGGTCAACACCACCAGAGGACGCCCTGGGGGACGCCGACCACGGTCGCCTGGCAAAAACGCGCGCCGATCTCGCGGGGCGTCAGCAGGCGGTGTAATCCTGCGGCTTATCTGAAGATCGGTGATAACGGCGGACAAGCTTGACCCCAAGATCGCAGGCGTCGCCGCGACGAGGTCATCACCGCCAAACGCCCGGAGCCGAACGCGACGAGCCCTGGACCGGCCAATCACGCAGCCAGACGCTCGTTGCTCCGCAAGAGCGTCCTGCGAAATGTGACCCAAAGCGCCGCAGCGCCAACGCGTGCACCGACCGCGTAGGAATGGGCGTCGATCGGATCTACGACCGCGTCAAAATACCACTGCAGCATTCAAGACGGGTATCCGGCGCGCCATAGTCACCTATTTCGCGCGCTGCATAATCACGCTTCGCGCCGCCCCAACAACCCGGGTGTGATTCGATCACCCGGTTGGTCGGGGTTGATTCCCGTGTGACGCCGCATCCGAGCGCTTGGGGCGAGGTGCGCGACCTCTCGCCCCAGGCGGGAGTGGGCGACTGTCGGGGGCAGGAGATTGCGGAAATACCGCCGGACGCGTGTCTCCAGTGGGGAGGGTGTACTGACAGAGTTGCGCAGTCTAGGCGTCGTGAATTGGCCGCTGTCGTCGGACCCGGAACCCACCAATGCGTGCCGCTTCCCAGGCGTGAACGGCGAGTTTTGACCGGCGGACACCGACCAGAACCCTGCGGGCCCGACCTTTGCCGGAGTATCGGGAAGCGCGCGTGGGTTGATGGGCGTCGCGTGGCGATCGGTGCGCCGTCACCCTCGGATCGCACCCCAGGGCCAGGACGGCACGCAGTGCAGCCAGTCGCTTCGTCCCCGATCCCTCCGGTTGCGGCAGCGGCGCCGATGCACGCCGCGTCGGTACGGCGAATTTGGTGTTTCCCCCTTTTGTGCCATGAATACCACGGTAGGCACTGGCTCGATGGGGATCGGTCGCCGGAACAGGTAGCCACTGCCCCTAGCGCGCCCTGGCAGGTGGTGGGACCCTTCGCCCATGACCGTCGCACTCGACCGCGTCGCCCTCCACCACGTCGCGATAACCGTGACCGATATCGATGCGAGCGCCACCTGGTACACCGACGTGTTCGGATTTGTCGAACTCACCCGTGACGAACACTTCGGCGGTTCCGGTGGCTACGCAGTCGTCCTGGGCAAACCGGACTGGTCGATGTTCGTCGTTCTGAACCACCACCCCACCAACGCAGGTGAGACCTTTGACGCGACCAGGACCGGACTCGACCACGTCGGTTTCCTGGTGACGGACCGCGCCCAACTTGCGAAATGGGAGGACCGGCTCAGCGACAAGGGCATCAAGCACAGTCCGATTACGGACCACGACTGGGGCTCGTCGCTCAACTTCCGCGACCCCGATGACATGCAACTCCAATTCATAGCGTTCGCCCATACGGATTAGCCGAGGGTGCCAGTTGCTCGGCCGTGACGCGTTGAGGGTACGGCCGCGAAACATTCTAGGCCGAGCCGCGGCCGTCGACCAGGTTTTCCGCGGGATTAGCGAATCGACCGCTTCGACCGTGACACTAGCCGAGCGACAATTATGGTGAGCACTCGCTCCTCTCCCGCCGTGCGCCTAGTGACTTATCTGCGCCGCCGGCGTGCGAGGTCGCCGCGCGCCTATCGACGGCTTGCGAATGCGGCGCAGGTCGGCACATGCCGGGGACTCAGCCGACCTGACCGCGGAACGGCGCCGTTATCTTCCCGCCGGGAGTTCCGTGCGGGGTGGCACGTGACGGACAGAGGTTCCGATAGCGTCCTCGGACGACGGCCGGAACGAAGTTCCGTGGCTCCCGCCGCCCTGGGCCGGCATCGCGGTAGCGCGCCGCCTGCGAGCGAAGCTTCTCACGGGAGACCTCTGCGAAGCCGCGCCACGCGACGTGTCTTTGCCGCGGTGATCGTCCTGATGGCGTCCGGACGTCTAGCGCGGCTCGGCGCGGACGACAAGTTGCGCACCGCGCCGCTGAAACAGTCCTCCTGGCTGCAGGACCGCTCGTTGTCCGCGCCGCTGTCGGCGTTCATGGCTGCCGAATGTTGGCTTCGGCACTGCCCTCAGGTAACGGCATCGGCCACCGACGTCCGAGAGGTCCGGGCCGGGCTGGATTCCTGGTTTACGGTACCGCCGTGCGCATACTGATCGGCGACGCGCTGTCCGCGGAAGCGGAGTTCAGGTTTGTCGACGTGCAGGGGAACACGCTGACGAAAACGCCGTTCGCGTTCAAGAAGCTCCGCCCGGATGGGATGATCAATCGACCACTTGGGCGTCGAGTGACGCGCCGAGTCGGTGGGTGGTCCGAGAAGGCGACGGCGTCTGGCTGACCGAAGCCGGCGCAAACCTAGGCGACTGCGAACCGAACGAGGGGAAGTACGGAATTCTCGCGGAGCGAACGCTGACCCGGGTCGCGGCCAGTCAGATCGCCCTCTAACGGGCTGCGCAGTCGCTTCACGAGCGGCCCCGCGCCGTCGGCGAGCGCGGTAGTCCGGCGGCAGGTTCTCGTCCAGCACCGATCGAGAACGCCTTCGGCCTGTTGACCGAGCGGTTCGGCGACTTCAAGCCCCGGAAGCACACGCTGCTCCCCGATCTCCGAGACCGTGTTCGAGCCTCGCGTCGGCGGGTCCGTCTACGACCGCGCGACGGACGGCACCGAGTGCGATCACGGGTCGCGTGACCCCTGGAGATCTCCTCGGCCGGCACAAGGAACGCGAACCAGACCGATTTCGATGCGGGCACTGGTTCGATGGGTCGGACCGAAAGACTCTGGCCGCCCACCCTCGGTGCGCATAGCCTTTCCGCGGCTGCCGGGCGCGGTCGCTGGGCAGTGTGACACGCGTGGGCGGGCGACCGGGTCACCGGAGCGGGCACCGCGTTTCGACCAAGGGCAGGGGACGTCGCAATGTCCAATCACCAGTTGATAGCGGCAGGTGTGACCGCCGCCGCCCAATCAAGATCGTGTCCATCGTCGACGAACACACCCGCGAATGCCTCGGCGGACTCGTCGAACGATCCATCACCGGCGACGTGCTGATCAACGAACTCGACCGCCTCGCCGAGCAGCGCGGCTACCCAGCTGTGCTGCGCTGCGACAACGGCCCCGAGCTCGCCTGCCACGCGATGGCCGACTGGGCCGGCGAACGCGTCGGAC
>JAICIE010000113.1 GCA_025924515.1 Jatrophihabitans sp.
AGCGTCCACCGTTCGCTCTCGGGGGTCCGGCGCGCGAGCGCGCCGGCTGACATCGCCAGGCGCACCGTTCTGTCGAAGGGCAACCCCCGTCCGAGGAGAAACGCTCCGCTCACGAGGACGACGGTTCCTGCCGGCGCCGCCCGGCGCGGTTCGCGGGTCGAGCGGTTGGTCGCCGGATCCCGCAAGGAGGGCAGGAAGCAGCCGTCGGCGACGACGGGGTCGAGAACCTCACGTCGCAGCGCTGCCGCGTCCAGCCAGTCCGGGTAGGACTCCACATCCTGACGCCCGTACTCGAGGCGTAGCGACGCGTCGCGCCAGAACAGCTCGGCGGGGATCCTGACGGCATTTCGGCCGCGCACCCGAAGCGGATCGACCAGCGCATCGGCCAGCCCGGCCGGGTCGGCGCCGGCAGCCCCGTCGATCGCCACGCGCGCGGTGCCGGGCGCAGCGGCGATCCAGCCCGCCAGCCGCTCGATCAGCGCCGCGCGGGTGATCGGCCGGAAGGCGCCGGCCGGCATCAGGCCGCGAGCTGGGCCTTCACCTGCGCGACGGACGGGTTCGTCAGCGCCGCGCCGTCCGGGAACAGCACCGTCGGCACGGTCCGGTTGCCGCCGTTGACCGCCATCACCAGGTCGGCCGCGGCCTCGTCCTGCTCGATGTTGACCTCCGTGTACTGGATGCCTTCGCGGGCCAACAGCGTCTTGAGGCGGGTGCAGTAGCCGCACCACGTCGTCGTGTACATCGTGAGCATCGAGCGGTCTCCGGAGGTCGAAGGGAACGCAACAGCAAACCAAGCCGACAGCTGCGACATTCCCGGCGTGCGCGATCGTCGGATCTGCCTGGCAGGATCGGACGCCGTGACCGCGCCCGACCGCTTCGTTCCGGAAGGGCAGGGGCGGTGAGCGAGGAGGCCGAGGCCGTCCTGGCCGGGCTCGATCCCGAACAGCGGGCGGCGGCCGAGGCGGTGCGCGGCCCGGTGTGCATCCTGGCGGGCGCCGGCACGGGCAAGACCCGGGCGATCACCTCCCGGATCGGCTATGCCGTGCGGTCGGGTGCGGTGCCGGCGGGGCAACTGCTCGCGGTCACCTTCACCGCGCGGGCGGCCGGCGAGCTGCGCTCGCGGCTGCGCTCCCTCGGCGCCTCCGGCGTGCAGGCGCGAACCTTCCACGCTGCGGCGCTGCGCCAGCTGCAGTACTTCGCCCCGCGCATCCTCGGCGGGACCCTGCCGCAGGTCACCGACAACCCCTTGCGCCTGGTCGGCACTGCGGCGGCGCAGCTGCGGCTGCGGGTCGAGCGGGCCGAGCTGCGCGACCTGGCCGCGGAGATCGACTGGGCGAAGGCCGTGTTGGCGACGCCGCAGAGCTACGCGATGCGTGCGCAGCAGGCCGAGCGCGACGTGCCTCGAAGCCCGGACACGGTCGCCGAGCTCTACGCCGAGTACGAGCAGGTGAAGCGGCGCTCCGCCGTTCTGGACTTCGCCGACCTGCTCATGATCATGGCGGGCGCTCTGGAGGACCTGCCCGACGTGGCGGCCGAGGTCCGGGCCCGGTACCGGCACTTCGTCGTGGACGAGTATCAGGACGTGTCCCCGCTGCAGCAGCGGCTGTTGGACGCATGGCTCGGCGATCGCGACGACCTCTGCGTGGTCGGAGACCCCAACCAGACGATCTACAGCTTCGCCGGGGCCACCCCCGAGCACCTGCTCGGCTTCCGACGCCGCTTTCCCGGCGCGGTGCTGGTGCGGCTGCACCGCGACTACCGCTCGACCCCGCAGGTCGTCGGGCTGGCGAACCGGTTGGTGGGCGCCGCCGCCGGCTCGGTGCAGCTGATCGGCCAGCGTCCGGACGGACCGCAGCCCAGCTTCGCCGAGTTCGACGACGAGCCCGCCGAGGCGGCGTCGGTCGCGGCGCAGTGCCGCCGGCTGATCGACGGCGGGACGCCGGCGGCCGAGATAGCGGTGCTGTTCCGCGTCAACGCGCAGTCCCAGGTCTACGAACACGCGCTCGCCGACGTCCGGGTGCCCTACGTCCTGCGCGGCGGCGAAAGGTTCTTCGACCGCCCCGAGATCCGCGAGGCCCGGTTGTTGCTGCGCGGGGCCGCCCGCGCCGGCTCCGACGACGGCCCCCTGCCGGAGGCCGTGCGGTCGGTGCTGAGCGCGCTGAACTGGCACGCCGAGGCCCTCCCTGCAGGCGGTTCGGCGCGGGAGCGCTGGGAGTCGCTGGCCGCGTTGGTCTCGCTCGCCGACGACCTGCTGGCGGCGCTGCCGGAGGCCGGGTTGCCCGAGATGGTGGCGGAGTTGGATGCGCGGGCCGACCTGCAGCACGCACCGACCGTGCAGGGTGTCACGTTGGCGTCGCTGCACTCGGCCAAGGGCCTGGAATGGGATTCGGTCTTCCTCGTCGGGCTGACCGACGGCACCGTGCCGATCCAGCACGCGACCACCCCCGCGCAGATCGCCGAGGAGCGGCGGCTGCTCTACGTGGGGATCACCCGGGCCCGGGAGCGGCTGGCGTTGTCCTGGGCCGCGGCACGCAGCCCGGGCCAGCGCCGCAGCCGGCGTCCCAGCCGGTTCCTCGACGGCCTGCGGCCCGAACAGCCCCGAGCGTCGGCTCGGCCGGCGCGGTCGAAGGCGCCGACGCCGGAGGCCGCCGACAGCGAGCTGTTCGGCCGGCTGCGAACCTGGCGGCGCGCGCAGGCCGAGGCGCAGCGAGTGCCGCCCTACGTCGTCTTCAGCGACGCCACGCTCGTGGCCATCGCCGACGCCCGCCCGGCCTCCCGCAGCGCACTGGCGTCCATCTCCGGGGTCGGGCCGGCGAAGTTGACGCGCTACGCCGATCCGCTGCTGGCGGTGCTGGGCGGCGCCGATCCGGCCGAGGTGGCGCCGGTCGAGGTGTCCTGACCCTCCCGTGCCAGCCCGGCGAACAGCGCCGCCGCTGCCACGATGACGGCGGACACGACCAACGACGCCCGCAGTCCGGCGAGAAAGGCCGCGCCCGCCGCATCGGCCAGCGGCTGGAGATATGCCGGCACATGCTGCAGGTCGATCCCGCCGGCCGACCCACCCCCGTTCTCGACCGCGCTGATGACCAGGGTCTGCAGGTCGCGGCCGTAGCCTGCCCGAGCCAAGCGGGCGGCGAGATCGCCGGTCAGTGAGGCATTGACCAGCGAGCCGAGGGCCGCGATGCCGAACACCGCGCCGAGCTGGCGGGCGGTGTTGGTGGCCGACGCCGCCATTCCGGACCGCCGGGCGGGGATGGCGCCGAGCACGGCCGCGGCCAGCGGCACGACCGTCGTACCGATGCCCAGCCCGGCGACCGCGAGCGAGAACGCCACCGCCAAGAAGGACGGATCGGCGTCGATCGCGCTCCGCGCCAACAGCATCCCGGCGGCGGCGACGACGCAGCCCAGCACCATCGGCGGCCGCGGACCGCGCCGCGCGACCCACCGCCCGGCAGCGAGGCTGGCGCCGATCAGCGCGAGGGCCAGCGGCGCGAAGACGCCGGCCAACCGCCAGCCGGAGTAGCCGACCACCGCATCGAGGTACAGCGCCGTGAAGAAGAACAGCGCGAAGACGCCGAAGTAGACGGCGAAGGCGACCGTCAACGCGGCAGCGACGACCGGACGCCGCACGTCCGCCAGGACCAGCATCGGCGCCGGCGCCCGGCGCTCGGCCTCCACGAACAGCGGCAGGAGGAGGGCACCCACGGCGAACAGCGCGACGACCCACCAGGTGCGGTAGCCGTGGTTCTCGCCGGCGATGACCGCGAAGACGACCGCGGCCAGCGCACCGGAGCCGAGGACGAAGCCGCGGAGGTCGGCGCGGGCGCCCGTCGGGTCGCGGGTCTCCGGGACCCACCGCAGCCCTGCCGCCAGCAGGACCACACAGGCGAGGTTGAACCAGAACACCGCGCGCCATCCCGCTGCGCCGACCAGCAGGCCGCCGATCACGGGACCCGCCGCGAGCGCGAGCCCGGACACCGCCGACCATGCTCCCAGGACTCGCGCCCGCTGCCCGGCGTCGGGGTAGAGCTGCCGCAGGATGGACAGGGTTCCTGGCTCGGCGGCGGCGGCTCCCAGGCCCATCACGGCCCGTCCGGCGATCAGCCAGCCGGGTCCGGAGGCCAAGGCCGACACGACCGAGCCCGCCCCGAACAGCAGGAGTCCGTTGTACATCGTGCGGCGTCGGCCGTAGCGGTCGCCGAGCGAGCCCGCCACGAGCATCAGGCTGGCGAAGACCAGCGCGTAGGCGTTCACCACCCACTGCAGGGCGATGACCCCCGCCCCGAGATCGCGCTGGACGTCCCCCAGCGTGACGCTGACGATCGTGGTGTCGAGGAACGTCAGGAACAGCACGGCGAGCAGTGCCGCCGTCGCGGCGAACCGGCTCCGTCCTTCGCGTTCCTTTTGGTTCATCCGGTCAGGACGGCAGCGCCGTGACGGACGGATCGGAGCAGGCGCGCGGCGCCTGTCCCTGCAGTTTCAGCAGACCGCAGAAGGTCTCCGCCGCGACGACCCACGTGCCCTTCTGCCGCACGGCATGGCCGTGCACGTCCTGCAGCAGTGGTTGCCCGTTGCTCAGGATGTCGTAGGTGACGGAGGCGACCTTCGGGGAGAGCAGCTGCACCGAGCGCACCCGACCCTTCGACGTCGACGCGTACTGCGACTTGCCCTGGGCGACCAGCGCGGCGTGGAAGCGCGCACCGTTCTGCAGCACGGCCTGCGACTGCCGCCACGTGGATCTGCTGCTGAAGAAGGTGGCATAGGCGGCGGCCACCGCACGGCTGACCGCTGCGGGAGCGGGACGTCCGGGTTGTCCGCCCGTGGCGGACGAGGACGCGGTGGCCGACGGCGATGCCGAGCCGGCGGACCGGCTCGCGCTCGCCGCGGCCGGTCCGCTGCCCGACGACCCCGAGCACCCGGCGATCACCAGCCCGAGAGCGATCGTGGTGATCGCCGTCGCGATGCGTCGTGCGCCCATGGCCCCCGTCCTCCTCACACGGCATGTTCGCAACGTTCGTCGGTAAATAGCTTGCCGCCGCGCCGCGCGGACCGATAGCCTGCCTGCACGCCGCAACCGGCGTTTCGTGATCACGGAAGGAGGCGAGCCTCGATGGAGACCACGTACACCTCGACGGCTGCCCTCCGCGATCACGCCCTGCGCGTGCGCGCCGCGGCACCTCTCGCGCTGTCCGCTGCACGCAGCGGTCTCGACTTCGGCGCGGCCCGGATCCGGTCTGCCGCCGTGTGCATGCAGCAGGTCACCGTCGCGTTCACGTCCGTCAACCCCGAGCAGGACCGTCCACCTCGAGAAGTAGACCGCTGACCGCCCGTCAGCGTCGGCTCCTCGAGGCCGCGGCTCCCGACTTGGGAACCGCGGCCTCGTTGTTTTTCCGATCCGAACCCGTCCGACCGGCAACCCGAGAACCCACGAAAGAGAGGTGACCGACGTGAACACCGGCTGCGCGCTCGAGAACGACCTCGCGCTCGCGGATCCCGTCCTCGACCTGGCCGCGTTGATGGGCGGCCTCGACCCGCTCAGTAAGCAGTGTCCGGAGAACCTGCCCTGCCGGGTAGCGGACGCGGACCTGTGGTTCGCCGAGCGCCCCGCCGATCTCGAGCGGGCCAAGGCGTTCTGCGCCGACTGCCCGGCCCGTGTCGCCTGCCTCACCGGAGCTCTCGAGCGCCGGGAGCCGTGGGGGGTCTGGGGCGGAGAAATCTTCGAACGCGGCGTGGTGGTGGCGCGCAAGCGTCCCCGCGGACGCCCGCGCAAGGACGACCGTCGCGAGGTCGCCGCATGAACCACGTATCAGTACAAATCCCTGACCAGTCGCCCGATATCCGGGCATCAGTGAGGAGCCACAGGATGTATCTGTTGAACGAAGCCCTGTCCCGCGAGAATCAACGTCAACTCGACCGCAGAGCGCGCCAGCGCCGGATGAGCGCGGAATCCTCGTCCGAGCGGCGCTACCGGGTGCGGGCGCTGCGAGGCCGGTAGCCGGGCCGAACGCGAACGCCCGCCGGACGATGTCCGGCGGGCGTTCGCCGTGTTCCGGTGCGGGCTCACCACCACTGCTGCTCGAGCTTGGCCTCGATGGACCGCACGTGGGCGCGGGTGCAACTGGCGCAGACCCAGCGGGTCCGGTGCCCGCCGCGCGCCTCGACTACGTCCGCGCACCACCCGAGCGGCGGATCGCCGTCGCGTTCAGCGTCCGACGTCCGTCCACAGATGGCGCATACCTCGGCCATCCAGCCATTGCAGCGCGCCGGGGCCCCGGCGTCCAATCGACACACCCGGCTGCGGGGTTCGGCTCACCACAAGGTGAGCGACGCGGCGAAGATCCGCTCCAGGTCCTGGGCCGCCACGGCGCGCGGTGCGATCGCGAGCAGCCGCTGCTGTTTCAGCGAACCGTGCACGAGGTCGGGGATGTCGCCGTCCGTGAATCCGACCGCGGCGATCCCGTTCGGCAGCCCGAGGTCGCGCATCAGCCGGCAGATCACATCCGGCAACGCCGTGGCGTCGTCGGGCAGGTCGCCCTGCGGCTCCAGCAACCTGGCGGCGTGCAGGTGCCGTTGCGGGGCCGCGTCGAACGTGAAGCGGAACGACTCGGCAGCGGTGAGCGCCACCGACATCCCGTGCGGGATCATCGCGTGGTCCTGCGGATAGCCGGTCGGCCGGAAGTCGCGGACCTGCCCGGCCAGCGGATACGCGTTGGCGTGCGGGATGTGCACGCCGGCGTTGCCGAACCCCAGCCCGGCGAACGTGGCCGCCATCGCCATGGAGCGCCGCGCGTCCATGTCCTGGCCGTTGCGGACGGCTGTGCGGAAGCTTCCCGCGAGCAGCGTCAGCGCCCGCTCGGACCACATGTCCGCGACCGGATTGGCGCCGCAGTAGGGCACGCGCTGGTCGGCCCGCTTGCGCGGGCCCGCGTCGTAAGGACGGGCCGTGTAGCTCTCCAGCGCGTGGCAGAGGATGTCCATCCCGGCCGACGCGGTGACCTCCGGCGGCTGCGTGAGCGTCAGCAGCGGATCGACCACGGCGAGCGTCGGACGCAGTTGTGGCGCGCTGATCCCGCTCTTCACGCGCTGGGCGAGGACGTCGAGGACGCACACGGTGGTGCTCTCCGCGCCCGTGCCGGTCGTCGTCGGCACGGCCACCAGCGGATGCAGCGGCCGCTCCGGGTGCTTGCCACCGCCGACCGGCCGGTTGACGTAGTCGAGCAGTTCACCGGGATTGGTCAGCAGCAGGTTCACGGCCTTGGCGGTATCGATGCTCGACCCGCCGCCGATCGCGACGATTCCGTCCCACGGGCCGGAGGCGCGGGCCTCCTCCACGGCGGCCCGCATGCTGGCGTCGGTCGGCTCGACGTGCACACCCGCGTAGACCTCGGCGGCAACGCCGGCCGCGCGGATCTGCTCGGTGACCCGCTCGGCCAGCCCGGTCGCGGCGATCCCCGGATCGGTGACGACGAGAGCGCGCGTGACGCCCAGCGCCGCCAGATCGTGCCCCACTTCCTCGGCTGCGCCGTCGCCGAACTTCAGTGCCGGCGCGCCGTAGGTGAACACCGTCTCGGTCATGTCGCCCCTCAGGCGGTTGAGTCGGCGAACCCGGGCTGCCAGGTCTCGGCGAGCTGGCGGAACGGCGCCGTCGCGTTGAGCTGGCAGAGGATCCCGATCGAGCCCATCGTCACCCGGTGGATGAGGAGATACGACGGCGGGAGGTTGAACAGCCGTCCGACCTGGGCCTCCTCGCGGCGGGGGTCGCTCAGCCGGGCCGCCTGGGTGCGCATCCACTCGCGGGTGAAGGTGAAGTTGTCCACGCTCAGCGGGGCGACGAACGGGCCGAAATAGTCCATCACCTGGCGGGCGTCGAGTGCGATCCCGGGGCGGATGAACCCCTGCTCGCGCATCAGCTCCAGCACCGCTGCCCCGTCGCCGTCGACCGCGTACCGGGTGAGCCGTCCGAGCGAGGGCGGGAAGCCGCCGGGCAGCCGGGCGGCAGCGCCGAAGTCGAGCACGCCGAGCCGGCCGTCCTCGAGGAGCCGGAAGTTGCCGGGGTGCGGATCCGCGTGCAACAGCCGCGCCCGAGCCGGCGCGGAAAAGTGCAGCAGGGACATCAGGGTGCCGGCCCGGTCGCGCTCGCTCCGGTTGCCCGAGCGGATGATCCGCGACAGCGGCACGCCGTCGAGCCACTCGGTCACCAGGACCTTCGGCGAGCTCGCGACGACCCGCGGAATGGCGATGTCGGGGTCGTCGGCGTAGGCGGCGGCGAACCCGCGCTGCGCATCGGCCTCGAGGGAATAGTCGAGCTCCTCGACCACCCGCTCCTTGAGTTCGGCGAGCAGAGGCTTGATCTCCAGGCCGGGGGAGAGGCGGGCGAACAGGCGCGCCATGCGGGACAGTTGCACGAAGTCGGCCATCAACGCCGGACCTGCGCCGGGGTATTGCAGCTTGACCGCGACCGGACGTCCGTCGGCCCAGACCGCGCGGTGCACCTGCCCGATGCTGGCAGCCGCGGCCGGCTGGTCGTCGAAGGACGTGAACCGGTCGCGCCAGCGCCGGCCGAACTGTTCGTCGAGCACTCGGTGCACGGTGGCCGCAGGCATCGGCGGCGCGGCCTCCTGGAGCCGGGTCAGCGCCTCCCGATACGGCGCGGCGGCCTCCTCGGGCAGAGCCGCCTCGAACACGGACAGGGCCTGCCCCATCTTCATGGCGCCGCCCTTGAGCTCGCCGAGGACCGCGAAGAGCTGCTCGGCGGTTCGGGCCTGCAGGTCCGCGGACACCTCGTCGGGGTCGCGGCCGGCCAGGCGGCGCCCGAGCCCGACGGTGGCGCGGCCGGCCACGCCGAGCGGCAGGGAGGCGAGTTTCGCCGTCCGCGCCAGGCGGCGCTGCGGGATCCGGTCGGGCACCTGCCCATTGTGCCGAGTGCTTGATCGCAAAGCCTGTTGGCGGCGGGCAGGTGAGTCGTCGCCCGGGCGTCCTGGGTCGGGTCGGGCGTTCATGTGCACCCGCAGGATGGGTGCACCGGCCACGAGCGTCGCCGCAGCCGCCAGTCCGGGGGATGGAGCTCCAGGGTGCCCTCTATCGCGGGCGAGGCCTCGCCGTCGAGATGTGCCAGCGCCTGCAGCGCCGCGACCCCGGCCGCGATCGTCGCCAGGGCGGCGCCCACCGGGAGAGCCGCGCGCTGCCGCTGCGCAAACTGGACCGCGAGCGCCGGCCACGCGGCATCGCGGTCCTGGCGATGGCGGTCGACGCAGCCCAAGCAGCTGGTCAGCCCCGGCAGCACGAGCGGGCCCACCACACCGAAGCCCGCGCCGAGCTGAACCAGCAGGTGGGCGCAGCCCCGGGCGTGCAGGGCGTCGCGCTGCTCCGGTTCGACCGGTTCGTCGGTCGCCAGGACGACGAGGTCGGGGCGCTCGCCGAAGGGCAGGGCGGACGTGTCCGTGCCCGGTGCAGCACGTTGGACGGCCTCGGCGGCAACCGCCGGCAGGGGCCGGCCCTCGTCGGCGGGGCGTGCGCCGCCGGGGACGGCGGTGTCGAGGCGCGCCGTGGCCTCGGCATTGAGCATCACCCGGCCCACCCCGGAGGTGGCCAGCAACGCGGCCAGGTGCGCCGCGGTCTTGCTGTGTCCGTGCACGGCGACCACGCATCGTGCCCGGTCGGCGAGCCTCGTGGCCGCCTGCTCGCCGTACCGCAGCGTGAGCGCGGCGAGTTCGGCGGCCAGCCAGGGACGTGGCGGAACGCGTCGCGGGTCGGGGTCGTCGGGCGGCGCCGTCCACAACAAGCCGGCGGCTTGCAGCTGTCCGGCGGCCGTCGCGACATCAGGATCGTCTGCCGTGGCCAGCAGTTGGCGCAGCCGCGGCGGGTCGATCCCCTCCACGACGGTGCGGCGGGTGCCCACCTCGACCTGCAACACCGACCGGCTCCGCCACAGATAGCGTGCGGCCGGGTTGAGTACGGGCGCCGCACCGGGAACGGAGGGGCCGGGGGCAGCGCCGGCCCGCGAGGTCGATCCCACGGAGCACACGCTGGCACGTCCGGCGGACATCCGGCGCGGTTGTCCACAGCCTCGACCGGTTCATCTGGTCGCGGCTGGGCGAAAGCCGGACGGAACGGCGAGATGCGGCGGTCCCGCCGTTCCGGGCTTCCGTGAACAGAAAGTGCACTCTGGTTAGCGCGGCCCAAACATGCTTGTAAGGCTCGAGTGAAAGTCCACATCTGTGCACGGAACTGTGTACGACGCGGCCCGCAATTGTGGATGTACCGGCGCATCGTCGGCGATTCTCCGGCCGGCGAGTCGATCGCTCACCGAGCCCGTCCCATGGTCGGGAGTCCGTCCTCGCCGTGCTCCACAACCGGCGCTACCATCGCACCTCGTCCGTTTCTCAGGGAGGTGGGGAGCGGGTCCACCGGCGAGCGGGTCGCCGTTCACAGACGGACCCACAGACCGACCGCCGGGGTGACGTCCGCCAACGCCTGAGGACGGACGCGGGCTTCGCGGCGGCGAGCCTGTGGACGAGCGCCAGGGGTTGTCGCCGGGGCGCCCTAGGGTGCTGCCCGTGCCCGTTGGTTCCGCATTGCCGTCCGGCTCGGCTGACCTGCCGGCGAACGTCGAGATCCGGCGCAGCGCCCGCCGTCG
>JAICIE010000114.1 GCA_025924515.1 Jatrophihabitans sp.
AAAGTCGACTGCGGCGGTCGTGCCGGCCATCAGCTCATAGGGCAGCGTCCCGAGCTCGAACCGCTCCGGCACGGCATCGGTGCTCGGCAACAGTTTGTCGGGGTGCAGCGTCTCGAGCAGCTCAGGACGCGCGACGAGCACGCCGACGTGCGGCCCGAAGAACTTGTACGGCGAGCACGCGAAGTAGTCCGCGCCGAGTCCTGCGACGTCGATGGCCGCGTGCGCCGTCAGGTGAACTCCATCGACAAAGAACGAAGCTCCGGTTCGATGCACCTCTCCAGCGACGGCCGCGAGGTCGGGTCGGCTGCCCAGCAGGTTGGAGGCGCCCGTGAGCGCGACCAGCCTCGTGCGCTCGTTCAGCTGGCTGGTCACATGCTCGACGGTGAGCTCGGTCGTGCCTGGGTCGAAGTCTGCCCACCGGACGACGACGCCGGCGCGTTCGGCCTCGATGACCCAGGGCCGCACGTTTGCGTCGTGGTCCAGTCGGCTGACGACGATCTCCTCTCCCGCGGACCAACCGCGCGCGAGCGTGCGGGCCAGGTCGAAGGTCAACGCCGTCATGCTGCGTCCGAACACGATGCCGCGCGGGTCGGCGCCGACGAGGTCCGCCATCGCCTGCCGGGCCGCAACGACGACCGCTTCGGCGTTTCGCTCCGCCCGAGTGACCGCGCCGCGGTTGGCGATCGGCGCGACGAGCGTGTCGTGCACGGCCCGCGCCACGACCTCGGGCGTCTGCGAGCCACCCGGCCCGTCGAAGTGCGCGGCGCCGGCGCTGAGGGCCGGGAAGGCGCGGCGCACCGCGGCCACGTCGAGGATCATGCAGCAACTGTCGCACTCGGTACCGTGCGGACGATGACGACCTGCACCCTGGTGACGGGCGCCAGCCGGGGAATCGGAGCGGCCATCGCCCAGGCGCTGGCCGCGGCCGGACACCGGATCGCCGTGCACGCCGGGAGTGACGCAGGTGCGGCCGCGCGGGTCACCGACGCGCTGCCCGGCGGCGGCCACGTCGCGATCACCGGCGACCTGACCGACCCGGAAACCTGCCGGCGGGTCGTCGCTGACGCAGTCGACGGGCTCGGCGACCTGGACGTCCTGGTCAACAACGCCGGGATCTTCACCGCGCACCCGATCGACAGCACCACTTTCGACGACTGGCAGGAGGTCTGGCAGTCGACGCTGCAGCTGAACCTGGTGGGTCCGGCCAACCTGGCGTGGCTGTTCGTGCAGCATCGGCTGCACCGGCCCGGTGGGCCGGCCGGCGGGCGACTGGTCAGCGTGGGGTCGCGCGGCGCCTACCGCGGCGAGCCGGTCACGCCCGCCTATGGGGCCAGCAAGGCGGGGTTGCACGCGATGACGCAGTCGCTCGCGGTGGCATTGGCGCCGCACGGGATCGTCGCGGTGGCCGTCGCGCCCGGGTTCGTCGAGACGGACATGGCGCGCCCGGTGCTGGACTCGCCGCGCGGCGCCGAGGTCCGCGGGCAGAGCCCGTTCGGCCGTGTCGCGACCGCGGAGGAGGTCGCCCGGACGGTCGCCTGGCTGGCAACGCAGGCGCCGGAGTGGCTCAGCGGCGCCGTCCTGGACGTCAACGGGGCGTCCTACCTGCGCTGAGCGCCCTCAGAACAGGGCGTAGTAGTCCTCGGTGAGAACCGGCTCGAATCCGACGGACAGATACAGGCCGAGCGCGCGCTCGTTGTCGACGGCGACCTCCAGGCCGACGGTCTCGGCTCCCTCGGCGCGCAGGAGCGCGCAGCAACGGCGCAGGACGTCCCGGCCGATGCCGCGGCCCTGCCAGGCCGGGTCGACGCCGAAGCCGTGGATGGCTCCCCAGTCCGGGCCGCGGGTCAGGCGCAGCGTGCCCACCGGCTGTCCGTCGACGAGCGCCAGCATCGTGCGCTGGTCAGCGTTGCCCAGCAGCCGCGGCAGGTCGTCGGGCTCCCAGTCGAAGGCGCTGCGGAGCAGTCGTCCTACGACGGCTGCGTCGTCGGGGCCGGCCCGGCGCACCGTGATCGCCGGGTCGCTGCGGCCCGGGGTCGGGGTTCGCCGCAGGACAAGTGCGTGCTCGGAATGCTCCAGGCGGCCGCCGTGGGCCAGCGCGAACTCCCGGCCGCCGGCACCGTTGCGCGGGACGACCAACAGGACCTGGTCGAACCGGCGCTCGCGGCAGCGGCGCAGCGCGCCCCGGAGCAGCGCGCTGCCGATGCCGCGGCGGCGTGCCGCGGGGTCGACCATGCCGGCCAGCTCGGCCGTCGTGCGGCCGCCGAGGGCGTAGATGCCGACGAACCCGGTCGGCCGTCCGTTCTCCGTCCAAAGCCCCACCCGGGGGTCGGTGCTGCCGTCGGCCTCCTGCGCTGCCAGGATTCCCCACTCGAGCTTCAGCCGACCGCCGTCGGCCGCGACGACACGACCCTCCAGTTCGCCGACCGCGGCTCGCGAGTCCGAGGTCAACGCGGGCAGGAAGCTCAGCACGGATCCACTCGATCACCCCGGTCAATTCGGATAAGCCCGGCGCGGGCGGACAGCCGGGATGTGCCCGGCTTGATACTGTCTGCGCCGGCATGACCCGCTCTGCGGGCTGTCGGCGAACCGCGGGTCAAGGCGATCCCGTCGGCGATCCGTCGAGGAGGCACGCGGGTGGTCGAGGGCGACACGCGCGAGATGCGCTTCGCCCAGGCCCGCAGAAGCCGGTTCCGCGGCAGCCCGCCGGAGAGGACGTCCGCAGCGCGAACCAAGGGGCCGATCGTCCGGCTGAGCGCCGTGGCGCTCGTCTCCGGGCTCGCCGCGACCGCAGGCCTGTCGGTGCTCTGCTACCTGGCGAACGAGAGCGCCGAGAGCCGGCTACTGGCTCTGGAGGCCAAGCAGGCGGCGGCCGTGTTCCAGCTGGCGGTCCCCGCCGTCCGGACCTCGCTGACGTCGGCCGCCGAGATCGCCGAGGCCTCGAACGGTGACACCAGCCTGTTCCGCAGCTACATGGCGACCTACGTCGGCGTAGGGAGGTCGTTCACCGCCGCTGCGCTGTACCGCCTCGAGCCGGGCTCCGTACACCGGGTCGCCTCGCTCGGAAGCGCTCCTCCTCCGCCGACCCCGCCTCTGGATGCGTTCGTCCGCTCGGCGGCCGGCCACCAACGGATGCGGGTACTCGGCCGGCTGCACGCAAGCCCGCCGGCGCTGTGGTACGCCGCGACGGCAACCGGCGTGACGCCTAGGTTCGCCGTGCTGGCGATCGGCCATACCGATCGCAGGACTCGGGTGCGACGCGAATCCGCGTTCTCGGAGTTGCACTTCGCGTTGTACCTCGGCCGGTCGGCCCGCACCAGCCAACTGCTGACGACCGACGTGGCCGGCGTCCCGCTGCGCGGCCGGACCTCGACGGCGAGGATTCCGTTCGGCGACACCTATCTGACATTGGTCGCCACGCCCGCACAACGGCTCGGCGGGTCACTGTCGGCGTGGATGTGGTGGCTGGTGGCCGTCGTCGGCGTGCCGGTGTCGATCGCCGCAGCGCTGATCGCGGAATGGCTGGTTCGCCGGCGCGAGGCGGCGGAGGCCCTGCGAGCGCAGGTCGAGCGGCTCCTGGCACAGCAGCGCGGCATCGCCGAGTCCTTGCAGCGGGCTCTGCTGCCGCAGGCGCTGCCACAGCTTGCCGGCGCCGACGTCGCTGCGCGCTACGTCCCCGGCACCGACGGAACCGAAGTGGGCGGCGACTGGTACGACGTGCTGCCGCAGGACGACCGCCGCGTGTTCCTCGTCATCGGCGACGTCTCCGGCCGCGGGATCGCAGCGGCCAGCGTGATGGCGTCGTTGCGGTTCGCGATCCGCGGCTTCGTCAGCGAAGGGCACAGCCCGTCGACCGTGCTGGCGTCGACCGCCAAGCTTCTCGACCTGCGTATCGACCGGCATTTCGCGACCGTCCTGTGCGGCTGCGCCGACCTCGGTACCGGACAACTCACTTTCGCCAGTGCGGGACACTTGCTTCCGCTGCTGGTCACCCAGGACGGAGCGAGCGTGCTAGACGGACTGGTCGGCCCGCCGATCGGGATTGCCCGAGGGACCGAATATCCCACGATGACGATCCAACTGCCCCGCGCCGGAATGCTTGTTCTCTTCACCGACGGCCTGGTCGAGCGGCGCGGGGAGGACCTCGACCAGGGCATGGCCCGGCTGCTCCGCGCGGTGAGCGCCGACGGCAACGGGCATGGGGTCGGCGAGCGGCTCGATCAACTGCTCGAGTCGCTCCTGCCGGATCGGGCCTCGGACGACACTGCGGTGGTCGGTGTCCGATGGACGTAACCGAGTCGCCGATGCCGGACGATCACCAGTTGACGATCACCGAGGACGCCGCCGGCCGCACCGTGCTGGCCCTGCGCGGCGAGATAGACCTCAGCAACGTCGAGGATCTCTCGGAACTGATCGAGGCCCGGCTGAAGCCGGCCGATCGAGTGGTCTTCGACCTCAGCGGCGTCGAATTCATGGACACCTCGGGGATCGCGCTGTTGGTCACGACGGTGAATGCAGTGGCCGACGCCGAAATCTCCTCACCGTCCAGACAGGTTCGGCGGGTACTGGAAGCGTCCGGTCTCACGTCCGTGCTGCGGATCGTTCCATGAGCGCTGCCGACTTCCCCTCCACGCCGGCATCCATCGCCGCGGCTCGGCGGTTCGTCGCGGCACAACTGGCCGGGGTGCTCGACCCGGCGAGGGACGCCCTCGACGAAGTGACGTTGATGGTCTCCGAGCTCGCGACGAACAGCGTGCGGCACGCCGGCACGCCGTACCGGGTGGCCGTCTTCCGCAGCGGCGACTTCGTGCGCGTGGAAGTGTCCGACGCCGGCGGCGGACGAGCCCAGGTACGCAATCCCGGGCCCCGTGATCCGCACGGACGGGGACTGCAGATCGTCAGCGCGCTCGCCGACAGATGGGGCGTCGACGACGATGCCGACGCGGCCGGGAAGACGACCTGGTTCACCTACCGAGTGAAAGCCCCTGAGGGTGAACCCGCCTCCGGCCGTGCCTGCTGAGCCTCCGGAGGAATCCGGAGCCGTCCCGTCGAGCTTCGACGTCGGGGCGGACCGGTGGTCGCCGCGGCGCGCCCGCGACCGGGTGTACGAGTTCCTCCGCGGCTCGCCGTTGGCCGGGTCACTGACGGACGAGGGCGAGTTCGACCTGCTGCTGTGCACCAGCGAGCTGGTCAACGCCGCGCTGATCGCCGGCTGCACGCAGATGACCCTGCAGGTCGCCGGCACCGGCGGGCGGCTGCGGATCGCCCTTCTCGACGACACGCCGGTGGCTCAGGGCAGCACTCCGTCGGCTCACGCTCAGCGGGATTGTCTCCGGGTCGTTGCGACGGTGGCCGACCGCTGGCGCAGCGAGCCCACCGAGAGAGGCCGGATCACCTGGGCCGAGTTCGACAATCCTGCGGGCATCGACGGACCTCTCTGACCGCTAGCCTCGACCCGTGCACTCGGGGAGCGAGGCGTCCGCGGTCGGCTTCCGCTCCGAGCGTGGCCCCGTCCTGATCGGGATCATGTTGTCCACCGCGCTGGTGGCCATCGACTCCACCGTCATCGCCACGGCGGTCCCGTCGGTCGTCGCCAGCATCGGCGGCTTCGCGCAGTTCCCGTGGCTCTTCTCGATCTACCTGTTGGCGCAGGCGGTGACCGTGCCCGTGTACGGCCGGCTGGCCGACCTGTTCGGCCGCAAACCGGTGATGCTCTTCGGCATCGGTCTCTTCCTCGTCGGATCGATCCTCTGCGGCGCGGCCTGGAACATGCCCGCACTCATCGCCTTCCGCGCCGTGCAGGGCATCGGCGCCGGAGCCGTGCAGCCGATGTCGATGACGATCGTCGGAGACCTGTACTCGGTGGAGGAGCGCGCGAAGGTCCAGGGCTACATCGCGAGCGTCTGGGGCGTATCCGCGGTCGTCGGTCCGACCCTCGGCGGCGTCCTGTCCGAGTACGCCAGTTGGCGGTGGATCTTCTTCGTCAACATCCCGGTCTGCCTGCTCGCCGCGGGAACGATCGCCGCGCGCTTCCACGAGCGGGTCGAACGCCGCCGGCCGCAGGTCGACTACCGCGGCGCCGTGCTGCTGACGCTCGGGCTCACCCTGCTCATCCTGGGGGTCCTCGAGGGCGGTGAGGCCTGGTCCTGGCAGTCCGCACCGAGCGCGGTCGTCCTCGGCCTCGGCGTCGTTCTGCTCGTGGTGTTCGGCGCCGTGGAGCGCCGGGTCGCGGATCCCGTCCTTCCGCTGTGGCTGCTCCGCGATCGGTTGATCGTGACGACCAGTCTGGTCGCCGCCGGCGTGGGCGCGGTCCTGATCGGGCTGAGCTCCTACGTCCCGACCTACGTGCAGGACGCGCTCGGAAGTGGACCGCTGGTGGCGGGCTTCGCCTTGGCGACGTTGACGCTCGGGTGGCCGATGTCGGCGGCCCAGGCCGGCCGGATCTACCTGCGGGTCGGGTTCCGGGCCACCGCGCTGATCGGCGCCGTCCTCGTCGCGCTGGGCGCGGGGCTGCTGCTGCTGCTCGGCCAGCACTCCAGCGTGTACCAGGTCGGCGCGACCTGTTTCGTCATCGGCCTGGGCATGGGACTGACCGCGGCGCCGACCCTGATTGCGGCGCAGTCGGCGGTGCAGTGGCAGCAGCGCGGCGTCGTCACCGGGACGAACATGTTCTTCCGGTCGATGGGCAGCGCGGTCGGAGTGGCCATCTTCGGCGCGATAGCCAACGCCACGCTCGGCGCCTCGGCGATGCGGGGCGGGCGCGTCCGGGCCGGTCCGCTGACCACGGCCGTGCACCACGTCTTCCTGGCGACGCTGGGGTTGGCGGTGCTGATGCTGGTCGCCGTGGCGTTGATCCCGTCGGCGCGGCGACAACCTGCGGGAGAGCCGGTCGACCCCGCGGCAGCCGGCATCGGCGGCTGAGACGCGGACCTGGCTCGCCAGATTCCCTCTCCTACACTGCGGTACTAGCGATCCCGGGCGGGTCCTGACCGCAGGCCCTCTTCCTTCGGAGAAAGCCGGACAGGATGAGCCCAGCATCTTCCGGTCGTCCGACGGCGCGGCGAAGCCGGTCGGGACGGCGCCGCTGGGTGCCGTGGACAGCTCGGCGCATCGCCGAGCTGCTCGTCATCGCGCTGATCATCGAATATTTGCTGCTTCCGCAGCTGGCCGGAACCCACCACTGGCTCACCCTGCTGGCCGGCGCGAACTGGTGGTGGGCCGCCGCCGGGCTGGGCGCCGAACTCGCCTCGCTGCTGGCCTTCTCGCTGGCGACCAGGGTTCTGCTGCCGCGCGACGGGTCGAGATTGGGCCTGTGGCGGTTGTGGCGCATCGACCTGGCCGGCATCGCGGTCAGCCATGCCGTACCGGGCGGCGCGGCGGCCGGAACCGCACTCGGCTATCGGCTCCTGCGGCGCTCGGGCGTGGACACCGGCGCGGCCACCTTCGCCAAGCTGGCCCAAGGTGCGGTCTCGGCCCTGGTCCTCCAGGCGTTGCTCCTCTCGTCGGTCCTCATCGCCATCCCGCTGCACGGCAGCTCCCCGCTCTACGTGACCGCGTGCCTGGCCGGCCTGGGGGTTCTGGCCGCCGTCGTCGTGCTGACAGCGCTGGTGCTGCGCGCGGAGGCCACGCTGGCCCGATTCGTCGGCGCCCTGGCCGGCCGACTGCCCCGACTGACCCGCGACATGGGCGATCGCCTCGTGCACCGCGTCGCCAAGGACATCCGCTCCGTCGCCGGGCGGCCGCGGCTGTTCGCCGCCTCGACCGGGTGGTCGGCCGCGAACTGGCTGCTCGACGCGGTGGCGCTGTGGTGTTCGATCAAGGCCTTCGGCCACGTCCTCGGCTACGACGGCCTGCTGGTTCCCTTCTGCCTGGCCAACACCGCAGCGTGGATCCCGCTGACCCCGTCCGGGCTCGGGATCGTCGAAGGAGTCATCGTCCCGACCCTGGTCGGCTTCTCGACGCCGCGCGGCATCGCGCTGCTCGGCACCACCACCTGGCGGCTGATCAACTTCTGGCTGCCGATCCCGCTCGGCGGGGTGGCCTACCTATCGCTTGCGCGCACGTCCTCCGTGGCCGTAACACCTCAGCAGGATCCCTGACCGCCGGTTCAGTCGACCCACAACTCCGCCCGCCGGTTCAGCGCGCGCCCGTGGGACGTGCTGTTCGTCGCCGCAGGTCCGGACTCGCCGTGCCATGCGACGTACGTAGTGACTCGCGCCTGCAGATGGACGAGCCGGTCGACGGCACGGGCCCGGCGCTCGGACAGGGCCTGGTTGTACCAGGCGCTGCCACGGCTGTCGGTGTAGCCGACGATCGTGATGGCGGTGAACCCGTCCTGGATCAGCCTGTGGGTCAGGTTGCGGACGACGCTGGTTTCGTAGGCCGAGACGACGGCACTGTCGGTGGCGAAGTAGACGATTCCCGCGAGCTGCGCATGCCCCGAGCGCGGTCGCGCAAGGGTCGCCGTCGACGCGGTGCCGTTCCGGCCGAGGACGGTGACGGTCACCGAGGCGCGCGGCCCGACGAGCCTGCCGAGGGTGCACGATGGCGCCGTGGTGAGGCAGCCGGGCTGCCCGTCGACCCGGACGAGATAGCGGGCCCCGGCCGTCGGGACTCCGGGCCAGGTGACGCGGCTGCCGCGGGCGACCAGGTAGCGGGTGGCCTCCGGGGTCGGCCGTGGCCGGACGAGAACGTGGACGGTGGTGCGCGCCAGGCCGCCGTCGCGGTCGCTGACGGTCACGGGGATCGCCAGGTTCCCGGAGAAACTGAGGTCCGGCAGGACGTGCAGGTCCTCGCCGCGCAGGCTGACGTGCGCGCCGCTGTGCGCGCCGATCGTGACGGTGAGCGGGTCGTGGTTCGGGTCGGCGAGCCGGACGACAACCTGCCGGTCGGTTCCCGCGAGGGTGCTGGTGTCGGCCGCCCGGACCGTCGGGGGGCTGTTGGGCACGGTGATCGTCACCGTGGCCGTGTGCAGCGCGCCGGACCCGTCCCTGGTCGTGTACGTGAACGTCTCGGTGCCCTTGTAGGCCGGCGGCACGCTGAGCTTGACCCGCTGCCCCACGAGGCTCGCCTGCCCGACGCGCGGCTGGGTCACGCTGACCAGCGTCTGACCGGCCGGGTTGCCGGACAGCAGGTCCAGGGTGATTCCCGAGGAGCCGCCGCCGGTGCTCACCTGCGCCGGCGGGACGGTGTAGGCCTTGTTGCCGGCCTGGACGGTGACCGCGAGAGTGGCGAACGCCGGGTCGGCTGCCCGGTGGGTGCTGTCGCCGCTCGCGGTTGCGGTGAGCAGGCAGTGCCCCGAGCCCACCAACCGGACGGTGCGGGCGCCGGCGAGCGTGCACACGGCGGCCGGGCCGGCGGCGAGCACGACCGGCAGGGCGGCGTCCGAGGTGGCGGTCACGAGCACGGATCCGATCGAGACGTCCTCGCTGGCGGGCGCCGTCAGGGTGATCGCCTGCGGCAGCAGGGCGACCTGGAAGGTTCGGGTCACCGGGTCCGCCGGCGCGTAGGCGTCCGACCCGGGTTGCGCCGCGGTGATCGTGCAGCCCCCTGCGGCGAGCAGGTCGACCGCGCCGCTCGACGCGACCGAGCAGATGGTCGGCGTTCGGCTGGAGTAGCTGACGGGCAGGCCGGACGTCGCGGTCGCGGTGACAAGCACCGCGTCGGTGATGCGCGCGTCCGCGGGGTCGGGGAACTCGATCGTCTGGGCCGCGCGGATCACGGCGAAGGACGTCGCCGCCGACGGTGCCGCGGCATAAACGCCGTCCCCGTCCTGGTCGGCCTGGATCGTGCAGATGCCGGTCGCGCGCAGGCGGAGCGCGCCCGTCGGCGTGACGTCGCAGACCGCCGGCGCGCGGGTGTCGTAGACGACGTCAAGCCCGCTGCTCGCGGTCGCCGAAACGTTGACGCCGGTGGCGGTGACGGACGTGTCGGGAACGGCCCGGAAGGTGATCGTCTGGGGCAGCAGGGCGGGCAGGACCGTGAACGTGGCGTCGGCAGTCGCGGGCAGATACGCGGCGTCGCCGTCCTGCGTGGCCTCGACCGTGCAGGTCCCGACGCCGGTCAGGGTGACCCCGGTGCCGTCGCGATCGAGGACGCACACCTCCACCGGTCCCGCCGCATATGTGACGGGCAGCCCCGACGCGGCGGACGCGGTCAGGACGACGGTGTCGCCGACCCGGCTGTCGGGAGGTGCCGGGAACGTGACGGCCTGCCCGCTGCGCACCACGGCGAACGTCCGCTGCACGGACGGCGCCGGGGCGTATTCGGCCGAGCCCGCCTGGGTCGCCTCGATCGTGCAGTCGCCGGCTGACAGGAGCGTGACGACGCCGGTGGACGGGTCGACCGTGCACCGCGAGAGGGTGACCGACTCGAAGCCGACCGGCAGTCCGGAGTCGGCGCCGGCCGCGATCGTGGTCGTGCCGGCCAGCAGCGGGGCGTCCGACGGGGTCGGGAAGGAGATCCGCTGGTCGGTGCGGGTGATGGCGAAGGACTGCTGCGCGGGAACCGCGGCCGCGTGCGTGGCGTCGCCGGTCTGGTCGGCCTCGACCGTGCAGGTGCCGACCGCCGCCAGGGTGAC
>JAICIE010000115.1 GCA_025924515.1 Jatrophihabitans sp.
ATCCTGGTGACCTGCTTGGCCTGCAGCGCCTGCATGGCCTTCGCGACGGCGAGGTAGGTCTTTCCGGTGCCGGCCGGGCCGATCCCGAAGACGATCGTGTGCTTGTCGATCGCGTCGACGTAGCGCTTCTGGTTCAGCGTCTTCGGGCGGATGTTCTTGCCGCGACGGGAGAGGATGTTGAGGCTCAGCACCTCGGCCGGACGCTCGCCGCTGTCGGCGGTGAGGATCCCGAGCGCACGCGACACCGAATCCGGCGTGAGGTGCTGCCCGACCCGGATCAGTTCCAGCAGCTCCTCGAACAGCCGCACGGCGATGGCGTTCTCGGCCGGCGCGCCGGTGATGGTGATCTCGTTGCCGCGAACGTGGACGTCGCTGTCGAGGCTGTCCTCGATGACGCGCAGCAGCTCGTCGCGGGAGCCGAGCAGCGAGACCATGGCCTGCTCCCCCGGAACCACGACGACGGTCGAGACACGGTCCGGACGAGTGGTGGGATCGGACAACTCGCGCTTCCTGGTCGGCGACGGCGGACTCCCCCACTGTACCGAGCCCCGGCGCCGCGAGCCGGTCGGCGAATCAGCCCGGCGGCCAGCCCATCGGACGCCCCGCGAGCACGTGGGCGTGCACGTGCCACACGCTCTGTCCGACGCCGGCGCCGGTGTTGAAGACGGTCCGGAACTCCGTCAGCCCCAGACTCTCGGCGGTCGCCCGGATCCCGGCGAGATAGCCCGCGACCGCCCGCGGATCAGCGGCGACCGCGGGAAGGTCGCGCAGATGCTGCTTCGGGACGACCAGGACGTGGGTCGGCGCCTGCGGGTTCATGTCCTCGAAGGCGACGACGGCGTCGTCCTCGTACACCTTCTTGGCCGGGACATCTCCGGCGACGATCTTGCAGAACGGGCAGTCAGCGTCGGCCATGCCGCGACCCTACCCATCCCCGCCCCGTTTGCTGGCAAAGAGCTGAGGACGGAGAAGAGCGCCCGCTGTGCAAGAGGCTCGTCAAGGGCAAAGATGCCGCGCATCGCGCCCCACGAGGCGGGGCGCCGAGCGGAGGGAAAAGTCATGCGAAAGAGGACATTCGCGGCCTGCGTGTCGGCGATCGGGGCCGCCGGCGCAGTCGCAGTCGGCACCACCGTCGCCCATGCGGCTTCCGGGGCGCCGACCGAGTACATCCGGTTCTTGGGCAACGATGCGACGGCGAACCCCGTCGTCGTCGCCAACGGCCCGATCCACGCGCTGGGCCGTGACGTCCCGGTCACCCAGCACCGCGATCGCATCGTCTTCCCCGACGGCAACCTCGTGGTCCGGCACAGCGTGGTGAGCCAGCACGACACGAGCGACCGGACGACCTGCTACTTCCGGCACACCGAGGCGGGCACCTACACGGTGCTGGGCGGCACCGGGGCGTACCGGAACGCCTCCGGCCGCGGGGTCTACCGACTCTCGGTGCAGGCGGTCGGCTGCGCCCGCAACCAGCCGCCGCGGGTCTTCCTGCAGGAGATCCGGGCGCAGGGGCCGCTGTCGATCTGACCCGTCGATCCGGTGCGCCTCAGCCCCCGCGGCCGAGGCGCACCGACAGTCCCGCCAACGCAGCCGGGCCCGCGGTGGAGGTCCGCAACACCGGCCTGCCCATGCGCACCGCCCGCGCGCCGGCCGCCGCGAAGGCCGCCAGCTCGTCCCCGGCGATGCCTCCCTCGGGGCCGACGACGAGCACGATCTCGCCGTGCTCCGGCAGCGGGCAGGCCGCCAACGATGCCGACGCCTCCTCGAACAGCACGAGGCCGCAGCCGCCGGCGAGCCGGCCAGCGACGTCCGCGGTCGAGGCCGGCGGCGTCACCGACGGGATCCAGCCGCGACGGCTCTGCTTGCTCGCCTCGCGGGCAACCCGGCGCCACCGTTCCAGCGCGCGTTCGACCCGGTCGCCGTGCCACTGCACCACCGACCGGGAGGCCGCCCACGGCACGATCTCATCGACGCCGAGCTCGGTCATCGTCTCGACGGCGAGTTCGGCGCGGTCGCCTTTGGCCAGCGCCTGGATCACCACCAGCCGGACGCGCGGGGCCGGCTCGCTGTGCCTCGTCCTCACCTGAAGCTCGAGGCCGTCCGGACGCACGTCGACCACGACGCAGGCCAGCACCGAGCCGCGCCCGTCGCCGACCAGAACGTCCTCGCCGATCCGCAGCCGGCGTACCCGCGCCGCGTGCCGGCCCTCCTCGCCCAGCAGGCTGACCCGCGGACCGTCCGGCAGCCGGTCCAGCAGGAACAGCGGCGGCGTCACCGCCCGCCGAAGGCCTCGCGGACGCGGCCGAACAGGCCGCCGCCCCTGCCGACCCCGGGCAGGTCCTCGTTGCGCAGCGTCGCCAGCTGGCGCAACAACCGTTCCTGTTCCTCGTCGAGCCTGGTCGGGGTGCGAACTTCGACGTGGACGTGCAGGTCACCGCGCGACGAGCTGCGCAGCCGCGGAACACCCTTGCCCCGCAGGGTCAGGACGGTGCCGCTCTGAGTGCCGGCCCGGATCTCGACCTTCTCCTCCCCGTCGAGAGTGGTCAGGACGAGGTCGGTGCCCAGCGCCGCCGCGGTCATCGGCAGCACGACCGAGCAGTGCAGATCCGCGCCCTCGCGGGTGAAGGTCTCGTGCGGCAGCTCGGAGATCTCGATGTACAGGTCCCCGGCGGGCCCACCGCCCGGACCGACCTCGCCCTGCCCGGCCAGCCGGATGCGCATGCCGTCCTCGATGCCGGCGGGCACGTCGACGGCGATGGTGCGCCGGGTGCGGACCCGACCGTCGCCCGCGCAGCCGGGGCACGGCGACGGGATCCGCTGGCCGGTTCCGCCGCACGCGCTGCAGCTGCGCGTCGTCATGACCTGGCCGAGGAACGAGCGCTGCACCGACTGGATCTCCCCGGACCCGCCGCAGGTGGCGCAGGTGCGCGGTGACGTGCCGGGAGCGCAACCCGACCCGGAACACGTCGAGCACACGATCGCGGTTTCGACGGCGAGCTCCCGGCGCACCCCGAACGCCGCCTCGTCGAGGGTCAGCGACAGCTGCAGCAGGGCGTCCGAGCCGGGACGCACCCTGCTGCGCCGGCCCCGCCCGGTGCCCCCGCCGGCACTGCCGAAGAACGCTTCGAAGACGTCGCCGAAGCCGCCGAAACCGGTGAACGGGCTTCCTGCCGCACCGGCTCCCTGGGACAGCGGGTCGCCGCCCAGGTCGACGATGCGCCGCTTGTCCGGGTCGGACAGCACCTCGTAGGCCGCGGTGACGTCCTTGAACCGCTCCTGCGCCGCGGGATCGGGATTGACGTCGGGATGCAGCTCGCGGGCGAGCTTGCGGTACGCCCGCTTGATCTCCTCGGGCGTCGCGTTGCGACGCACGCCGAGCAGGTCGTAATAGTCCCGCGGAGCAGCCACGAACCGTCCTCGTTCTCGACCGGCTGGCACTCAGCACGGTGGAGTGCCAGAGGCCAGTGTACGGATCAGCGGTCCTTGAGGATGTTCCCAACGTAGCGGGCGACGGCGGCCACCCGCGCCATCGTCGACGCGTAGTCCATCCGCCGCGGCCCCAGCACCCCGACCGCGCCCAGTGCGAGGCCCTGCGGCCCGTAACCGCTCGTGACGATCGACGTCGAGGCCAGCCCGACGTGCTGATTCTCGTTGCCGATGCGCACCACCACGTCGCGGCTGGTCACCGACTGGTCCAGCAGCCGCAACAGCACCATCTGCTCCTCGAGGGCCTCGAGGACGGGGCGGATCGCCGGGAAGTCGAGCGCGTGCTCGGTGAGGTTCGCCGTGCCGCCGAGCACGATCCGGTCGCTGTGCTGCTCGACCAGCGTCTCGAGCAGGACCGAGGTCAAGGTGGTGAACAGCCCGCGCACCTCGGCCGGCACCCGCTCCGGAAGGGTGCCGATGATCTCCGGCGCGTCCGAGAGCAGCCGGTCGCGCAGGTTCGCATTGAGGGTGGCGCGCAGTTGGGCGACCGACTCGTCCGCCGCCGGCGCCGGCAGCTCGACGACCCGCTGCTCCACGCGGCCGGTGTCGGTGATGAGGACGAGCATCAGCCGCGACGGGCTGAGCGCGATCAGTTCCAGATGACGCACCCGCGATCGCGACAGCGAGGGATACTGCACCACCGCCACGTGCCGGGTCAGCTGCGCCAGCGCCCGCACCGACCGGTGCAGGACGTCGTCGAGGTCGACCGCGCCGTCGAGAAAGGCCTGGATGGCGCGCTTCTCCGCGGTGGACAGCGGCTTGAGCTCGGTGAGCCGGTCGACGAACAGCCGGTAGCCCGCGTCGGTCGGGATCCGCCCGGCACTGGTGTGCGGCTGGGCGATGAGCCCCTCCTCCTCCAGCGCCGCCATGTCGTTGCGGATGGTGGCTGGCGACACACCCAGGTTGTGCCGGTCGGCGAGGGCCTTGCTCCCGACCGGCTCGTTCGTCGCGATGAAGTCCTCGATGATGGCGCGCAGGACCTCGAGCTTGCGGTCCTCTGCGGCCACCGCTCGTCGCCTCCTCTGCGCCTGCTCAGTCGCTGGCAACAGGGTAGATCGGCGGCGCGGCTTTCTTCAGGATCTATCGTCGCCAGGAGAGCCGATCGGGGGTTGCCGCGTGATCTTCAAGGCGGTGGGCGACGGGCGTCCGTACCCGGAGCACGGCTTGTCTGCCCGCGACTGGGCCAACATGCCGCCGAGGCCGGTCCGCCTCGACGAGCTGGTGACGACGAAGAAACAGCTCGACCTCGACACGCTGCTCGCCGAGGACTCGACCTTCTACGGCGACCTGTTCCCGCACGCCGTCCTCTGGCACGGCGACATGTATCTGGAGGACGGGCTGCACCGGGCCGTGCGCGCGGCGCTGGAGAACCGGCAGGCGATCCACGTGCGGATCCTCGACCTGGACGCGCTGCGGCCGAGCTGACCGGCGGCTGACTCGTCCGAAGGACGGCTAGGGCAGCAGTTCGCGCACCACCGAGTCGGCCATCAGCCGCCCCCGCCCTGTGAGCACGACGCGGCCCTGCGCTGCAGCGACCGCTTCGAGCAGCCCCCAGGACACCAGCTGCGCGACGCTCGACCGGGCCCTCGGGTCGAGCTCCGCGGTCGACAGACCCTCCCGGCGGCGCACGGCCAGCATCACCCGTTCGGTGTGCCGCTCGGCCTGACCGAGAACCTCCCGTCCCGCGGCCGGGCTGCGGCCGGCATCGAGGAGCGCGGCGTACCGGGCCGGGTGCTTGACGTTCCACCAGCGCACCCCGCCGAGATGGCTGTGCGCTCCGGGGCCGAAGCCCCACCAGTTGCTCCCGGTCCAATACAGCTCGTTGTGGCGGCAGCGCGCGGCCGGCGTCCGCGCCCAGTTGGACACCTCGTACCAGCCGTATCCGGCGGCGCTGAGCGTCTGCTCGGCCATGAGGTAGCGGTCGGCCAGGACGTCGTCGTCGGGTGCCGGCACGATCCCGGCGGCGACCTGTCGCGCCAGGGCGGTGCCCTGCTCCACGACGAGGGCGTAGGCGCTGATGTGGTCGGGCCCGGCGGCGATCGCCGAGTCGAGCGAGGCCTGCCAGTCGGCGTCGCTCTCCTGCGGCGCCCCGTAGATGAGGTCGAGGTTGACGTGCTCGAACCCGGCGGCGTGCGCCTCGGCGACGGCCTGTTCCGGCCGTCCCGGCCGGTGCTTGCGGTCGAGGATCTCGAGCACCCGCGGAACGGCCGACTGCATGCCGAGGGAGATACGGGTGAAGCCGGCCTCGCGCAGCCGCGCCAGGTAGCCCGGCGTGACCGTCTCCGGATTGGCCTCCGTGGTCACCTCCACGTCCGCGGCGGATCCGAAGCGCTCTCGCAGTTCGGCCAGGACGAGGCCGAGATGCTCGGCGGGCAGCAGGGTCGGTGTGCCGCCACCGAAGAACACGGTGGAGACCGGCGGCAACGCCGATCCGAGGACGCCGGCCGCGAGCCGGATCTCCGCGAGGACCGTGTCGGCGTACGAACCGCGGCTGACCCCCGAGCCGAGCTCGGCCGCGGTGTAGGTGTTGAAGTCGCAGTAGCCGCAGCGGGTCGTGCAGAAAGGGACGTGCACGTAGATCCCGAACGGGGTCCGGTCGGCGCAGCGCAGCGCGGCGGCGGGGAGCCGACCGTCCAACGGGGCGGGGTCTCCGTCGGGAAGGGCGCTGGGCACGGCGTCCAGTGTGCGCCCGGCCGCGGGCCGGCCCGGCTCTTACGCTCGGCGACATGGGAGATGCGCTGAGCGCCACAACCGTCCGGATCCGCGGCGCCGACGGGGACGACATCGAGGCCTATCTCGCCCGGCCGGAGGGGGACGAACGCCGCGGCGGTGTCGTCGTCGTTCACCACATGCCCGGATGGGACCGCGCGACCAAGGAGATGGCGCGCCGCTTCGCCGAGCTGGGCTACGACGCCGTCTGCCCGAACCTGTACTGGCGGGAAGCGCCGAACGCGGCTCCCGACGACGCGGCCGCGACGGCACGCGCGCGCGGCGGTGTCCCGGACTCGCGGCTGGTCGGCGACGTCGGCGGGGCCGCCGCCCACCTGCGCTCGCTGCCCACCTCGAACGGCAAGGTCGGTGTCGTCGGCTTCTGCTCGGGCGGGCGGCAATCCGTGCTCGCCGCCTGCAACCTCGACCTCGACGCCGCCGTCGACTGCTACGGGGCGTACGTCACCGGCACGCCGCCGGAGGGCTATCCGGTTCCGGTGACGAACCTCGTCGACCAGATCCCGAACCTGCGCTGTCCCGTCCTCGGATTGTTCGGCAACGAGGACAAGCGTCCGTCACCGGAGCATGTCGACGAATTCGAGAAGCTGCTTCAGCGGCACGGCAAGTCCTACGAGTTCCGCCGTTACGACGACGCGGGGCACGGCTTCTTCGCCGTCGACCGCCCGTCCTACCGGGTTGCGGCAGCGAACGACGGTTGGGAACGGATCGCTGACTTCTTCGGCCGCTATCTCACATCGGGATCCTGACATGTGCACTTACGCAACGGTCCGACTTCCTGTCGACGGCAGCGCGAAGGGTCCGAACGGATCGTGGTTCCACGTCACCGACGCCACTGTCTATTTCGACCATCCGGTGCACGCCCTGGCCGAACACACCGTCAACATCGACCTGACCGACCCGTCGCGAGGTCCGTCGGCGCGGGTCGCGGTCGAGTTGACCGCTGCCTCGGCACGCGATGTGGTGTCCGCCATTCAGGCGGCCCTGGCATCCGCGCCGTGCGATCTCGTCGGTTGAGCCCACGCCCTAAGGTCGGCGTCATGCGCGCCGTGTACGCCGAGTCCCTGTCGGCCGATGACCCCCTGGCCGGGCTCGTCATCGGGGAGCGTCCCGACCCGACGCCGCCCGAGGGCTGGTCGCGGGTTCAGGTCAAGGCCACCAGCCTCAACCACCACGACCTGTGGACGCTTCGCGGGGTCGGTATCACCGAGCAGCAACTGCCGATGATCCTGGGCTGCGACGCCGCCGGCATCGACGAGGCCACCGGCCGCGAGGTCGTGGTCGCTGCCGTGATCCGAAGCGACGACTGGTCGGGTGACGAGACGCTCGACCCCAAGCGGACGCTGCTGTCGGAACGGCACCAGGGGACGTTCGCCGAGCACGTGATCGTCCCGACCCGCAACCTCGTGCCCAAGCCCGAACGGATGTCGTGGGCGGAGGTCGCCTGCCTGCCCACGGCCTGGCTCACCGCATATCGAATGCTGTTCGTGCGCTCCGGGCTCCGCCCGGGTCAGTCCGTCCTGGTGCAAGGGGCGTCCGGCGGGGTGGCCAGCGCCTGCATCGCGATGGCTCGCGCGGCCGGGTTCCGGGTCTACGCCACGGCCCGCACCGAGGCCAAGCAGCAGCTCGCCCGCGACCTCGGCGCCCACGAGGCCTTTCCCTCGGGCGCCCGCCTGCCCGAGCGCGTCGACGCGGTGCTGGAGACGGTCGGCGAGGCGACCTGGGGACACTCGGTGCGCTCGCTGAAGCCCGGCGGGATCATCGTCATCTCGGGCGCCACCTCGGGACCGAACCCTCCCGCGGACCTGACCCGGATCTTCTTCCTGCAGCTTCGGGTCGTCGGCTCGACGATGGGAACGCGCCTCGAGCTGGCCGACCTGATCAGCTTCCTCGAGACGAGCGGGCTGCGGCCGCGCATCGACCGGACCCTGCCGTTGGACCGCGCCCGCGAGGGATTCGCGGCGATGGCGTCGGGTGATCTCGCCGGCAAGATCGTATTCGAGCTCTGAGACCGTGCCCGGCGCCGTCACCGCCGTGATCTGCACGGCGTTCGACGAGGCCACCGACCAGGCCGTCTACGCGGTCCGCGACGTCGTGCGATCCGCCGGGATCGCGCTCCCGCCGCGACCGCCGCACCGTCCGCACTTCAGTCTGTCGGCCGCGCGGGTGCAGCGCGGGCCGGAACTGGAGTCGGTGGTCGACGTCGCCAGGACGGTGGCGACCCGACATCCACCGATTCGCATGCGGCTGTCGGAGGTCGGCCGATTCGGCCGGGCCGGCGTCCTGTGGCTGGGACCCCGGCGGGTTCCCGAGTTGAGCGCGCTGCAGCGCGACGTCGCGGGGTCACTCGAGGCAGCCGGCTGGTCGCCCGCGTTCGGCCCGCGCAGCGACCCCGGCCAGTGGGTGGCCCACTGCACCCTCGCCACCCGCATCGCCAAGCCGCTGCTCCGCCAGGTTCAGGACGCCGTGCAGAGTTCCTATCACCCGATCGACGCGCTCGTGGACGGGTTGGCGGTGATCCTGGTGGGCGGGCGCGGCGACATCGCGCACGTTCAGCTGGGCAGTCAGGGACCCTGACTACCGCTTGGCGGCGTCCTTCTTCAGGTCCGCGGCGTCGGCGGTCGAGAGGGCGGCGATGAACGCCTCCTGCGGGACCTCGACGCGGCCGACCATCTTCATCCGCCGCTTGCCTTCCTTCTGCTTCTCCAGCAGCTTGCGCTTACGGGTGATGTCGCCGCCGTAGCACTTGGCGAGGACGTCCTTGCGCATGGCGCGGATGTTCTCGCGCGCGATCACCCTCGAGCCGATCGCGGCCTGTATCGGCACCTCGAACTGCTGCCGCGGAATCAACTCCCGCAACTTCGCGGTCATCGACGTGCCGTAGCCGTACGCCTTGTCCTTGTGCACGATCGCGGAGAATGCGTCGACCGCCTCACCCTGGAGCAGGATGTCGACCTTGACCAGGTCGGACGCCTGCTCGCCGGCCATCTCGTAGTCGAGGGAGGCGTATCCCCGGGTGCGGGATTTCAGCTGGTCGAAGAAATCGAAGATGATTTCGGCGAGCGGCAGCGTGTACCGCAGCTCGACACGGGTCTCGGACAGATAATCCATGCCGCCGAGCGATCCGCGCCGCTGCTGGCAGAGTTCCATGATCGCCCCGATGTACTCGCTCGGTGAGATGATCATCGCCTTGACGACCGGCTCGTACACCTCGGCGATCTTCTGGCCGGCCGGCCAGTCGGAAGGGTTGGTGACGATCCGCTCCGTGCCGTCCTCGAGCAGCACCCGGTAGACGACGTTCGGGGCCGTGCTGATCAGGTCGAGGTCGAACTCGCGCTCGAGCCGGTCGCGGGTGATTTCGAGGTGCAGCAGGCCGAGGAAGCCGCAGCGGAAACCGAAGCCGAGCGCCGCGGAGGACTCCGGCTCGTAAACCAGCGCCGCGTCGTTGAGGCGGAGCTTGTCGAGGGCGTCGCGCAGCAGCGGATAGTCCGAGCCGTCGATCGGATACAGCCCGGAGTAGACCATCGGTTTCGGATCGCGGTACGCGCCGAGTGGGATCTTGGCGGGCTTGCCGAAGTCGGTGACGGTGTCGCCGACGCGTGACTGCCGGACGTCCTTGACCCCGGTGATCAGATAGCCGACCTCGCCGACGCCCAGGCCGTCGGTCGGGCGGGGCTCCGGCGAGATGACGCCGATCTCGAGGAGCTCGTGGGTCGCGCCGGTCGACATCATCCGGATCCGCTCCCGCGGCGCGAAATGCCCGTCGACCACCCGGATGTACGTGATCACCCCGCGGTAGATGTCGTAGACGGAGTCGAAGATCAGTGCACGCGGCGGCGCGTCGGCCTCCCCCACCGGAGGGGGCACCTCCCGGCAGATCAGGTCGAGCAGCTGATGTACGCCCTGCCCGGTCTTCGCGCTGACCCGCAGCACCTCCGAGGGCTCGCAGCCGATGATGTGCGACAGCTCGGCCGCGTACAGGTCGGGCTGCGCGGCCGGCAGGTCGATCTTGTTCAGAACGGGGATGATGTGCAGGTCGCTCTCGAGCGCCAGATAGAGGTTCGCCAGCGTCTGCGCCTCGATCCCCTGCGCCGCGTCGACCAGCAGGATCGCGCCCTCGCACGCGGCGAGGCTGCGCGACACCTCGTAGGTGAAGTCGACGTGCCCAGGAGTGTCGATCATGTGGAGGACGTACTCGGCGCCGGCCGAGGTCCACGGCATCCGTACGTTCTGGGCCTTGATGGTGATGCCGCGTTCCCGCTCGATGTCCAT
>JAICIE010000116.1 GCA_025924515.1 Jatrophihabitans sp.
ATGCTTTCAGAGGCGATGCTTTCAGAGGCGATGCTTTCAGAGGCCCAGCGAGAAGGTGGCCTCGAGATCGTGGCGGGAGTAGGCCCGGAAGGCGATGTGCGTGTCGGTGTGCAGGACGCCCGGCACCTTCGACAGGCCTCCGGCGATGACATCGGCGACCTGGTCGAAGTCCCGCACCCGGACCACGGCGATCAGGTCGACGTCCCCCGCGACCGAGTAGACCTCGCTCACACCCGCGAGATCCGCGATCTGCTGCGCGACCTCGGGAATCTGGTCGGCCTCGGTGGAGACCATGACGATCGCGGTGATCACCGGCTCATCCTCTCACTGAGGTACGTCCGTATTCGACGGCTACCTTTCAGTCGGTCCGGCGGCCTGCGCGGTCTCCTTCCAGCGCTCGAGCACTGCCGTTGCTCGATTGCGGCGGAGGCTGGGAGGGTGAGTTGTCGTCGTCCTTGGCGACAGTGATCATCACCCGCCCGCGGTGACCGCGCAAGGCGACGGCCCGCCGGGCTCACCCGAACGCTGGCGCAAGCAGAGCTCTGCGGGGTCATGCACGCCCCGAACGACGAACCGCCGCGACAGAAGCAACCTTCCTATGCTGCCAACCGGGCGCACTGACCTGCCGAAACTGGTCATTGGCCGCGGTGCTCGCGCCACCCGTTGCGCGACGGTTCGAGACGCTGCAGGAAGGCCCAGATGGTGAGCGATCATGGGCGACGTGGAGGAGGTCGAGATGTCGTCCCGGCTCGGCGGTGAGCACGCGTGGACCCGATACGCGGACAGCCTTGCGCAGGATCCGGGAGTTGCTCGACTGGACACCCTGTCGCTGATGCGGCATAAAACGGGATTGATGAGCGGAAACCGCTCGCGCGTTCATTGGATGCAGGCTGTGACCACGATCGCCAGACATCCTGGGCACCTCCACAGCCACCGTGGCCTCCGACCGCGGAGAATTCACGCATATGCTGCATGCCGTTGCAGGCGGTGGTCGCCCTCAGTTCACGTTGGGACGCGATCGGTAACACCGGTAACAGCAGAGGTGCCGCCGCCCTCAACGTAAGGGCGGCGGCACGTCATCTTGCAGTGTTAGGTGATAGAGCCGATCAGCCCGCCAGACCGGCGCATTGTCCAATCGCGTGCTTGCCGACGAGATTGGGCGCGCCCTCTGAGTCCCCGACCTGGGGAGCCGGACTGTTGCGGCGGCAGTTCAGGTTGCCCGCGATCACGTCGGTGACAATCTCGTTGCCGTCCGGGTCACTGAGGTTGATGTTGTGCAGCGTGACGTTCTTTCCGACCTGGGTGCGGATGATGCCGAACCACACCGTTGTCAGGTTGGTCACCGTGATGTTTCCGCCGATTACGTCGTCCTTGATTGAGAACGGTACGAAGTCCGTCTCCGGGTCGAGCAGGCCGGCGCCGCCGCCTGTCGAGGTCAGGTTGCCGCCGATCGTGTCGCCGTTGATCGCGGCATTGAAGACCTGGTGCAGGGTCACGTTCCCGCTGACGGTGTCGTGTGTCATGCCTCCCGAGGGCGGGTTGCCGTCGTCGCAGGGGTGCGCGAATGTGCAGCCCAGTGCGAACATCGACCCCGGTCCGGCGTTGACGTTTCCGTTGATGGCAACGTGAGAGTCGGTTTGCGCGTCGAATACCGCACCCGGTGCGACGGTCAGGTTGCCATTGATAGTCACGTCGGCGCCGGCCGGTACCGTGCAAACGCCCGTGACGGTGAGACCAGCATAGGTACCGGACGCGATGTCCCCTCCGGAACAGATAGTGGGCGCACCACCCCTCGCCGACGCGACGGCAGTTCCGGACAGCAGGAGCGCTACTGCGCCGGCCGAGACCCCTAGTGCCTGGAGAGCTTTCCTCATCTGTTGTTCCTTCCGGTTGAATGTTGGCTGTGGCGGGGACCCTAACGGAACCTCATCATGAGCGGTAGTTGAGGTCACGACGCATTCCGGGCAAGTCAGGACTTCCGTTGCGTCTCATCGTGAATTGCTCCGCAAGACAGAGACGATGGCGCGGTGCAAGCACTGCGGCAGACGTTTCCCGGCAGTAATCGCCGACAGCACTGGCAGCCTTGACCGATTCGCACCGGCGCAGGTGGACGTACAAACCCCACACTGACTCAGCAATCGAGTGGTGGCTGGCCGTTCTCATGGCGGGCTCGCGAGGCGTTTCTGGCGTTCCCGGCCCAGGTGCGCCGCGTCGTCCTACAGATGGCCGCGCCGGTCCGGTCATCGAAGACGACTCGCTTGATGTACTGGGGCACAGGTGAATCGCCAGCAGCCGCTGTCGGGCCGACGCACACGCCGGCAGGAGGGGCTTGCGCTGGCGGAGGATACCGCGTATGCATACTCGGTATACCGACGACAGGGGTGGGTCGATGAGTGTCCGCCATGCGTTGCTAGCGCTGTTGACCGAGGGGCCGAAGTACGGGCTCCAGCTGCGGCAGGAGTTCGAGGCGCGCACCGGCGAGGTGTGGCCGCTGAACGTCGGACAGGTCTACACCACGCTGCAGCGGCTGGAGCGAGACGGCCTGGTGGAGTCCGACGGCGAGGACGGTGCGGGCACGCAAAAGTCGTTTCGGATCACCGCGGCGGGGGCCATCGAGCTCGACGCCTGGCTGCGGACGCCGCCGGATCTGAGCTCACCGCCTCGGGACGAGCTGGTGATCAAGGTGCTGGTCGCGATCCGGGTACCGGGCGTCGACGTGCACGAGGTGATCCAGACGCATCGGCGGCGCCTGGTGGAGCTGATGCAGGAGTGGACCCGCGTCAAACGGAACGCGAGCGGCGATGACCTCAGCCTGGCACTCGTCGTCGACGCCGAGCTGTTCCGGCTGGACTCGGTGGTCCGCTGGTTGGACGCGGCCGAGAGCCGGCTGCGCCGCTCGCCGGTCTCAACGCCTGCACCGGTGCGTCCTCCGAACAAGCCCGTACGAGAAGGGGCACGGCGATGAGTGCGCTGGAACTGAGCCGGGTCAGCAAGGTCTATGGCAGCGGCGCCGGCGAGGTGCACGCGCTGCGCGGGGTCGACCTGATCGTCGAGCCGGGCGAGCTGGTGGCCGTGATGGGCCCGAGCGGCTCGGGCAAGAGCACGCTGCTGACGATCGCCGGCAGCCTGGAGGAACCGAGTCGCGGCGAGGTCACTGTCGGCGGTCTGCCGCTGTCGCGGCTGTCGCGCAACGAGAAGGCCGCGCTGCGGCGACGGGCGATCGGCTACGTCTTCCAGGACTTCAATCTGCTCGCTGGGCTCACCGCCGCGGAGAATGTCTCGCTGCCGCTGGAGCTGGACGGCGCCCCGATCAGGACGGCGCGGGCGGCGGCATTGGCGGCGTTGGAAAGGCTGGACCTGGCCGGCGACGCCGACCGCTTTCCGGACGACCTGTCCGGCGGTGAGCGTCAGCGTGTTGCGATCGCCCGGGCCGTGGTGGGCCAGCGGCATCTGCTGCTGGCCGACGAGCCGTCCGGGGCGCTGGATTCGGTCAACGGCGAGTCGGTGATGCGGCTGGTCCGCGAGACCTGCCAGGCCGGCGTCGCCGGCGTGGTCGTCACCCATGACGCGCAGCTGGCGTCCTGGGCGGATCGCGTGGTGTTCCTGCGCGACGGGCGGATCGTCGACCAGACTGCCCGGCCGGACGGGCCGGAGTCGCTGCTGGAAACGGGCCCGGCGCGGTGACCACGACCCTGGCCGCGCCGGCGCCTGCGCCGGCGCCGGCGCTCGCGCCGAGCCCGGCCGGTGCCGGGCGCCGGGCAATCCGCCGCTGGGCCTGGCGGCTGCTGCGCCGCGAGTGGCGCCAGCAGTTGCTGGTGCTCGCGCTGCTGCTCACCGCCGTTGCGGCCACCACGGTCGGGCTCGGCGTGGTGGTGAATGTGACGTCCGACGACCAGGGGCAGTTCGGGACGGCGACCACCCGCATCGACATCAGCAATCCCGACCTCGGCCCGGATATCACCGCAGCGCGCCGCGCGTTCGGCACCGTCGAGGCGATCGAGCACGAGAACGTGCCGGTGCCCGGGTCGATCACGCCGGTCGACCTGCGCGGGCAGAGCCCGCACGGAAGGTACGGCGCGCCGATGCTGCAGCTCGTCTCGGGCAGCTGGCCGACCGGCGCGGGTCAGGCGGCGGTCACCGCTTCGGTGGCGTCGACGTTCGGCCTCAAGATCGGTGGCAGCTGGCCGGTCAACGGGCGGACGCTACGGGTCGTCGGGATCGTGGAAAACCCGAAGGACCTGCAGGATGGGTTCGGGCTGGTCGCTCCGGGGCAGATTCGGTCGCCGTCCGGCCTGACCCTGCTCACCGGCGCCAGCGGCACGGCCGCGTCGCACTTCCGGGCTCCCGGCGGCAACGTCGTGAGCATCATGTCCAACGGCGCGAGCGCGGCGCAGCGGCAGCGCCTCCAGGCACTGATGGTGTTGCTGCTGGCCACCATCGGGCTGAGCTTCGTCGGCCTGCTCGCAGTCGCCGGCTTCACGGTGATGGCGCAGCGCCGGCTGCGGGCGCTCGGCATGATCGCCGCCATCGGCGCGACCGACCGGCAGGTTCGACGGGTGATGCTGGCCAACGGCGCGGCCGTCGGCACGGTCGGCGCCGCGGCCGGGACGGCGCTGGGGCTGGCCGTCTGGTTCGCGCTGCGACCCGCGTTCGAACACGTCGTCGGGCACCGCATCGATCCGCTGAGCATTCCGTGGTGGGCGGTCGCGGCCGCAGCGTCACTGGCGATTCTTACCGCGGTGGCCGCGTCCTGGTGGCCGGCCCGATCGGCGGCGCGGATGCCGATCGTGGCGGCGCTGTCCGGACGGCCGACCCCGCCGCAGCCGGCGCACCGCTTCGCCGTGCTCGGCGTCGGGCTGGCCGCCCTCGGCTTCGTCCTGCTCGTCCTCGCGCATGCCCAGCACACGGTGCTGATCGTTACCGGAATCGTTGCGACCACCGGCGGAATGCTGCTGCTCGCGCCGCTCGGTATCCGAGCGCTCGCCGTCACTGCGCGACGTGCCCCGGTCGCGGTCCGGCTGGCGCTGCGAGATCTTGCCCGCTACCAGGCGCGTTCGGGCGCGGCACTCGCGGCGGCCAGCCTGGCGGTGGGCATCGCCGCCACGACCGCCATCAACGCGGCAGCCCAGCAGGCGGCCGATCGCACGCTCAGCGGCGGCAACCTGCCCGTCAACCAGCTCGTCGTCTGGCTGCAGGATCCCAACGGCGGTCCCAACCTGCACGCCGTAGCCGCTGGCACGTCGTCCGCGCCGAGCCCGGCGGTCATCGCGAGAGCCCGCGGCGCGGCCGAGTCGATCGCGCGGACGGTGAACGCGCACGGCACCCTCGAGCTCGACGTGGCCGTGGACCCGCGGCCGGTTCCCGGAACAGTGCCGCAGGACCACTACGCCAGCGTCGCCAATCCGGTCAGCGACCAAGGCCGGCGGGGATTCAACGTGCTCACCACGCCGTACCTCGCGACCCCGGCGGTCCTCGACTTCTACCGGATCCCGGCCGCCCGCACCGACGCGAACACCGACATCCTCACCGCGCGGAACGACCTGACCGGCATGCAGCTTCTTGTCCCCAGCGAGAACAGCAGATTCGGCCAACCCGCCCTCATCCAGACCACGACGCTGCTGCCGAACTACACCTCGGCCCCCAACACCCTGATCACCCAACGAGCCGCGACCGCCCACGGGTTGGTTCCCCAGCCGGTCGGTTGGCTCCTGCAGACGGCGCACCCGCTGACCAGCGCCCAGATCACCGATGCCCAGCACCGTGCCACCGCGGCGGGGATCGCCGTCGAAACGCGCACCGCGCCTGGCGACTCGGCGCAGAAACTGCGCGACTACGCCACCGTCGTCGGGGCGCTGATCGCCCTCGGCGTGCTCGCGATGACCGTCGGGCTCATCCGCGGTGAGACCGCGAACGACCTGCGCACATTCACCGCCGCCGGAGCGAGCAGCCACACCCGGCGCACGCTCACTGCGGCCACCGCCGCCGCGCTGGCGCTGCTCGGTGGAATCCTCGGCACCGCCGGCGCGTACCTGGCGCTGATCGCCTGGCACTGGCGCGACATCAGCTACCTGGATCATCCGCCGTACGCGGACCTCGCCGTCCTCGTCGTCGGCCTACCGATCGCGGCGCTGGTCGGTGGCTGGCTCTTCGGCCGCTCCCCGGCCACCATCGCCCGCCGGCCGCTGGAATAACCCGCCGTTCCACCGCGCGATTGGGAGCGCGCCGGGCAACGTGATCGCCTGCACAGGCAGTGGTGCGTCCGCCCACCCCATCACGATCTTCATCATCGGAACGCGTCACACGCCAGGACCCACGCCGACGACCGCGTACCAATACATCCGGTCCCGCGCTCACTAGGTCGACCGCACCGTAGCGGCGCTTGATTCGGGGCGGACGTCGGCGTCCTGCGACACGACCCGTTCTGTGTTCGGCGTGTCTGGAATACGGCCGCAGGAATCGGCCTCGAGAGGGGCCCTACGCGCGGGTGCGCCGATCCTCGCGTGCCCGGGATGCGAGGTGCGCGATGCAGAGCTGGGGTTCGACGAACGGGTCCAGGCGTGCGGCATCGAGCGGTGCGTCGAGTTCGGCGAGGATGCCGCGCATCAGTCCAAGGTGGACGGTGCAGACGACTTCGGGGTGGGCGTCGGCGACTTCGCGGAACGGGCAGTGGTGCAGGAGAATCTGCCGTTTACGCCCGGCGGTGACCGGTTCCGGGGCGAAGCCGATGTCGTCGAGGGCCGTGGTGAGCTGGCGGGTGGCTGCGGCGGCGTCGACCCGGTGGAACGGTTCGGGGCCGTTGGCGAGGTAGCGTCCCCATTCCTCGCCGGCCTTGAGCGCCGCCTTTTCGGGGTGCCTGCTGGTGCTGCCGAGGTAGCTGGTGAGGATCTGCGCGAGTAGTCGGTAGCTGCGCCGCCCGCTCGGGATGCCTTCGGCGGTCGCCGCGTACAGCGCGCGTGGGCGTCCGGGCGCGTCGCGGTTCTCGCTGCTGCGTTCGGCAAGGCCCTGCTCCACGAGCCCGTCGAGGTGGAAGCGGGCGGTGTTGGGGTGCAGGCCGACGCTCGTCGCGATCGCGTCGACGCCGAGGGGTGCGCCCGCGGTCTGCAGAACTCGGAGGACGCGGGCCCGGCTGTCGCCGAGCGTCGGCCCCTCCGGCGGGTCGGCGCGGGTGAGCTTAGCGTTCGCCACGCGCCTATTTTCTCACGGATGGCTTGTTTTAAACAAATCCGATTGCAAGCGGTGGGATGGTCGGCCGGCCCGTTACTGGCGGGGAAAAGCTGCGATGGCCGGTGACGACGCACCCCGACGGATCCCGAAGGTGATCCTGCCGGATGTCGACCGGGAGCTCGCTGCTGTTCTGGGTTCCCGCAGCTGGCTCGTCGCCACAATCATCGCCGCGGTGTGGGTGGGACGTCCCGGCGCGCCATTCCGCTGCGTATGAGGCCTGTGGAGCCGTCTTCCATCAGCATGCACGGGCGTCGGCGCCCGCGACCTCGGCCATGCCCACCACCTGTCGGTCGTCGAAATCATCGGCGCCGACGAGAACGCGGCCGTCATCGCCGCAAGGGCCCTGACGGTCCTCGCGATGCGGCAGGACCTCACCCCGCAGTTGCCCAGTCAGCGGCGAGGGCAGCCTACGCACAGCGGCTCCAGGCTCTCACCCGATAGCTAGTATTTACGAGCACCATTCGTGTAAACTTTCCCATGACTGAGGAGTTGATATGACGCGAGCAATCACCCCAGAGTCACCCGAGAGCCCGGCTGTGGTCTCCCACACGCTGGCCGGCGAGCACGCAAAGCTCATGCGTGATGTCGCGCGTCGTGCCGCCCCTGCGCTCGCCTTGCTGGACGCGCGGGCCTGGCCACACGCCGAACTTCGCACGCTCACGAGCTTCCTGCGAACTGCCGTACTACGTCAGGTCTCGGATGAGGAGGCCCTCCTGTACCCGCACGACACGTCCGCGCCGCCATTCGCAGAACTGAGCGCGGACCACGTGCGGTTGCACACCCTGACCGCGCAGCTGGAAGATGCCCGCAGCGAGCCCTGTCCGTCCGCGCGTCTGCGCGCGATCATCGACGAGCTTCTGAGCACCCTGCAACGGCACTTGGCCGAGGAGCAGAGGGTGCTCGCAGCGCTCCCGGACGCCCACAGCGACGTACCCAGCGCCGCGGACCTCGCCGCCGGCAGGAAGCCATGGCTGCCGGCGGACGGGCCCGTCCTCATTCGGCTTGACACACTGCCGGACGAGCAGGCCATCCAGTTGTGCATCGAGCGGCTGCTGCGATTAAGACCCGGCGAGACGGCCGAGCTGCATGCACACGACGACCAGCACCTGCGTGCTGTCTGCGGCTGGCTGCACGACTTCGATGCTGCACGCTTCGGGATCAGCCATCCGGTACGCGGATCGGGCCACTCGCTGCGAGTCACCTGCCGGCGCGCCAACGCGCCTGCCGGTATCAGCTACCCGGGCTGAGGGCTGAAGGATGGCCGCCGCCCGTGCGTCGTGTCGCCACGGCCTCGCATTTGGCTCGGGGGAGTGGCACGCCCGAGCCGAAGCGGCTGCGGGTCGAGCCAAGCGTGACGCACGACGGTGTGAAGGGCGTGCCGACCGATTATCCGCACCTCGTCGTGCGCGCCCAGGTCAACGGCGTGGACGGTGACAAGTGGCAACGAGCTGGCGACCAGGCCGCGGCGTTCTGCCCGGTGTCCCGCCTGTTAGCGAGTGCGCGGATCAGCGTCGAAGCCCTGCTCGACCCAACCTGAAGCAAGGGCGCCGGCGCGGGCTGGCCACCGACCCGCAGGACGCCCGGCGCGGCCGGCGCGGCCGGCGCGGCGCCCTGACCGCTCCCCGGTTCGCGCCGCGATCGGAGTCGCTCAGCCTCGCCCTCGTCGCGCTGCTCGCTACCTGACCCACTGCAATTGAGGAGGCTTCGATGACCTACGTGATCGGTGAACCCTGTATTGACGTGGTGGATCGTGCCTGCGTCGAGGAATGCCCGGTCGACTGCATCTACGAGGGCGGCCGCGCGCTGTACATCCACCCGGACGAGTGCGTCGACTGCGGCGCCTGCGAACCGGTCTGTCCGGTCGAGGCGATCTACTACGAGGACGACCTGCCCGACAGGTGGCGCGTCTACACCGAGGACAACGCGCGGTTCTTCGCCGAGCCGCTGCCCGGGCGCGCCGAGCCGCTCGGGTCCCCCGGCGGCGCGAGCAAACTGGGCCGGCTCGGCGTCGACACCGTGCTGGTCACCGACTACCCCGCCGCACAGAGCGTCGAGCCGTGATCCGGCTCGCGGCTGAGGACCCGCGATGACCACCCTCGACGAGCCCGGCACGGTCGCGCCGCAGCCGATCGTCGCCCAGCCGTACTCAGGTCCGGGGGCGGTCAAGGGGTCGCTGCTCGGGCTGCTGTTGCGCACCACCAATCACAAGCTGATCGGCCGGATGTACCTCGTGACCTCGTTCGGCTTCTTCGCGATCGGCGGTGTGATGGCGCTGCTGATGCGCGCCGAGCTGGCCCGCCCGGGCCGGCAGTATCTGTCTCCGGAGCAGTACAACCAGCTGTTCACGATGCACGGCACGATCATGCTGCTCTTGTTCGCGACCCCGCTCGTGTTCGCGTTCGCCAACCTGGTGCTGCCGCTGCAGATCGGCGCGCCGGACGTCGCGTTCCCGCGGTTGAACGCGTTCTCCTACTGGCTGTACCTGTTCGGTGGAATCCTGACGCTGGCCAGCTTCGCCACGCCGAATGGCGCGCCGGACTTCGGCTGGTTCGCGTACGCGCCGCTCAACAGCGCACAGAACACTCCCGGGTCGGGTGCCGATCTGTGGATCATCGGCCTCGGCATCGCGGGGCTCGGGACCATCCTCGGCGCCGTCAACATGATCACTACGGTGCTCACCCTGCGCGCACCCGGCATGACGATGTTCCGGATGCCGATCTTCACCTGGAACATTCTCGTGACGAGCCTGCTGATCCTGCTCGCCTTCCCGATCCTGACCGCGGCGCTGCTGGTGCTCTGGGCGGACCGAAACCTGGGAGCGACCGTATTCGAGCCGGACAACGGCGGGCCCATCTTGTGGCAGCATCTGTTCTGGTTCTTCGGCCACCCCGAGGTCTACATCGTCGCGATCCCGTTCTTCGGCATCATCACCGAGGTCGTCCCCGTGTTCAGCCGGAAACCGCTGTTCGGCTACCGGACCCTGATCTACGCCACCCTGGCCATCGGGGCGCTGTCGGCGACGGTGTGGGCCCACCACATGTACGCCACCGGCGCGGTGCTGCTGCCGTTCTTCGCGTTCACGTCCTATCTGATCGCCGTCCCGACCGGGATCAAGTTCTTCAACTGGATCTGCACGATGTGGCGCGGCGCGATCACGTTCGAGACGCCGATGCTGTTCTCACTCGGGTTCATGGTCACCTTCCTGTTCGGCGGGCTGACCGGGGTGCTGCTGGCCTCCCCGCCGCTGGACTGGCACGTGAC
>JAICIE010000117.1 GCA_025924515.1 Jatrophihabitans sp.
ACTTCCGCGTTCTAGCAGCGAACAACAGTGCGTCGGGGTCCTGATCGTGGTGCTGGACGGAGCCGGCCAAGACTCGGCCGTCGACCTCGCGCTGTCGGGGACAGCTCGAACTTCGCGGTGCTTGCCTTATCCGTACATCCGCGAGACCATACGGATAAGGAGGCGCAGCATGCCGCCACTCGACCATGAGCATCCGGTGGATCCCGATCGCGTCGCCCGGGCGCGCTACAGCTTGATAAATGGCGAGGACGCCGGCCGCTTGGCCGGGCTCCTCGGACTCATCCAGGACCCGGTCCGTTCCCGCGTGCTGTTCGCGCTGTCCGCCGCGGATGAGCTGTGTGTCGGGGATCTGGCGATCGCCCTGCAAGCCAGCGAGGACGCGGTCTCCTACGCATTGAAGCTGCTGCGGACGGCCGGATTGGTGCAGTTCCGCAAAGCCGGCCGCGTCGTCTTCTACCGGCTGGGTGACGGCTTCCCTCATGAGCTGCTCGAGCACTGCCTGCGCGAGTTGCTGACCATCGCGCGGAAGGAGTCGCCATGACCAGCCGCGCAGCTCATGACGAGCATGTGCAACAGCACGCCCATCACGGCCGGCCCGAGGCGGCCCACGACCACGGCATGCGCGGCCCGACGGCAATGGCCCTGAGCGCGACGCTGCACTGCCTCACCGGCTGCGCGATCGGTGAGATCGTCGGCCTGATCATCGGTGCGGCTGCCGGCCTGAGCAACGCAGCGACCATCGCCATCTCGATCGCGCTGGCGTTCCTGTTCGGCTACTCGCTCTCGACCCTGCCGCTGCTCAAGTCCGGGTTAGCCCTGCGAGCTGCCCTCACCGTCGTGCTCGCCGCTGACACGCTGTCGATCCTGACCATGGAGGTCGTCGACAACGCAGTCATGGCGGTACTTCCCGGTGCTATGAACGCCGGCTTGGTCAACGTGGTCTTCTGGCTCGGGATGATGATTTCGCTAGCCGTCGCCTTCGTCGCGGCGTTTCCGGTCAACCGACATCTGTTGCAGCGGGGCAGAGGCCACGCGCTGACCCACCAGTACCACGGTGGCGGTGCCGCTGCGTCGGGATGGCGTCGCATCATCCCAGCCTTCGGCACCGGCGCCCTCGCCGCCGTCATCGTTGCGTTCATGCTCGGCGGGCTGGTCGTGTCAGTAGCGGACGAGCTGGGAGCCGGCGCGACCACTGGCCCCAGCCAGTTCGACGTCCGGCACGACTAGCCCTGGTAATCCGGACGACTCACCATCCCAGCCGACGACGGCGACGTCCGCGAATACCGCACGTGACAGCAGGTCCGACGCGTCCGTGCGGATGTCAACACGGTCGTGCATGGCTCTGTCAGCCCAAGCCCTCCTGCGCTCAGCGGACGCCGTACTCCTCGTCAGTGACGTGATCGAGCCAGGTAACGACCTGTCCCGTCTCGTCCGCCTCTTGAATGGCGACGTGGGCCATGAACCGATCCGGCGTGGCGCCGTGCCAGTGCTCCTCGCGCGGCTCGATGTAGACGACGTCGCCGGGACGGATCTGCTGGACACCCGCACGCGTTGCCACCAGACCTATGCCGTCGGTGACGTAAAGGGTCTGACCCTTGGGGTGGGTGTGCCAGGCGGTACGGGCGCCGGGAGTGAACCGAACGTGCGCACAGCCCACGGCCGAATGCTGGTCGGGGTTGCGAATGCCGTCGATGTAGACGCTGCCCGTGAACCAGGCTTCGGGTCCAGGACCGGTCGGATAACCGCTCTTCGTGTACTTCATGCGGATTGCTCCTTCTCGATCGCCTACTTCGACGAGTGTCTTGGTGGCCCGCCGCTGATCCATGGTGGAGTAGGCGTCGGCGTTGCGGTCAAGCTCCGTCCTCCTGTCGGAGTCCTTGCCGCGGTCGATCGAGGAAGTCGATGAACCTGCCGAATCTCGGGCGAAGGCGGCGCCTCCCGAGCGGTTCATCGGCCGCGGATTGACCCCGACCTCGTCTCGACCTAATCTCAACCGAGCCACAGCCGCGCAATCGCCGGTGGGTCCGGCGGGCGACGGGCCGGGGGTGGAATCATGCATTCGGGTACCCGAGCGCTGGTAGGGATCGTTCTTGTCGTGGGGGTCGTCGTACCTCACCAGTCGTCCGCCGCCGGCCTGCCAAATGAGCAGAAGGCCATACCGGCCGACGGCGCAGCCTTCGACCACTTCGGCGACTCGGTTGCCATCTCCGGCGGCACCGCGGTGGTCGGGGCACCCTTCGACGACAGCGGGAAGGGTGCGGCCTACATCTACACCCGCTCGGGGCCGACCTGGGCGGAGGAGGCGAAGCTCACTGCCTCCGACGGGACGGCCGGCGACTTCTTCGGGTGGTCCGTGGCCATTTCCGGCGGCACCGCGGTGGTCGGGGCGCGACTGGACGACGACGAAAAGGGCTCGGCGTACGTGTACCGCTCCACAGCGGGGATCTGGAGCGAGGAGCAGAAACTTACCGCCCCGGATCGGCGAGCAGTCGACAACTTCGGGTACGCGGTGGCCGTCTCTGGGCGGACGGCCGTGGTCGGTGCACCGTTCGCGAACGATGGAAGGGGCTCGGCGTACTTCTACACGCGCGGAGCGGCCGACTGGACCGAGGAGCAGGAGCTGCCTATGCCGAACGGCGAGGCCGGCGATAACTTCGGCTTTTCGGTGCAGGTTTCCGCGAACTCGGCTGTCGTCGGCGCACCGGGTGACGACTACTCCCGGGGCTCCGCTTTCGTGTACACCCGGTCCGGCGAAGCTTGGACGGTTGAGCAGAAACTGACCGCGTCCGATGGGCAAGCCGTGGACAACTTCGGGTACTCGGTAGATCTCTCGGCCGGGACGGCTCTGGTGGGCGCACCGTTCCACGACGACGCGGCAGGCTCGGCATACCTGTACACGCGCGCGGCAGGTATCTGGAGCGAGAGGCAGGAGCTGACGGCTTCCGACCGAGCAGCGGGAGACCTCTTCGGGTGGTCGACGGCCGTTTGGGAAGCGACTTCCCTCGTTGGGGCACCTGCCGACCAGGATGGCAAGGGATCGGCCTACGAATACACGCTCGCCGGCCCAACGTGGACCGAAGAGCAGAAACTGACCGCCCCCGACGGCGCACCCCTCGACAACTTCGCGGACTCGTTGGACCTCGCAGGCGGCGCGGCGGTCATCGGAGCACCCTTCGACGACAACCACAATGGAATCGACGCCGGATCGGTGTACTTCTACAGTCGCATATGAGATAGAACTAGTCCTCCCGTACTGCCTGATATCGGTGGCACCCTCAGGGCGGCATTCGGCTAGGGGACCAACCTGCAGCCGTACCCCGCGACGTCTGAGTCCGTTGAGTTCAACTGCAGCAACCTGTCCGGCAACGCATAGTAGCTTCGGCCTGGTTCGAGGGTCCGTTCGTCCGGTTCTTCACCGCGACAATCCCTGACGTGTTCAACTACCGGCGGCCGGACGGGTCGCTGGTGTTGCAGGCTGGCGGGCAGCCTTTCCGGGACTAGCGTTGACGGCTAGCGTGACCGCGTGCGGGCGAGAGTGTGGCTGGCTGTCATGTGGTCCGCTACGTGGGCCATCATCGTCGGTGCGGCGGGCGCGGTTTTCACTGTGGCCGCGATAGCGACCGCCATCGCAGGGGCCAATGTGGCCGCGCCGTGACTGTTTGTCGGCGCGATGGCATGTCTCGTCGCAATCCTCTTCATGGCCCGCAGCGCAGGCCTATGGCGTTATGTTGCGGCGAGGTGGCGGCGGCGGGCGCTGGCGTACAGGGCGACCGCTCCGACAACGGCCGCCAGCGTTACGGCGAGGGCATCACCGGCGGCCACCCGGGTGAGCCGCTCGACGCCTGCGCCGACCAGACCGGCGCAGGGAATGGTGATCAGCCAGGCTAGGACGATGTTGCCGGCAATCCCCCATCTGACGGCGGACGCCTTTTTGGTGGCGCCGGCGCCGAGAATCGCGCTGGAGATCGCATGGGTCGTCGAGACTGGAAAGCCAAGCCGCGCGGTGAAGTAGAGCAGGGTCGCGGTGACAGTCTCGGCGGCGAACCCTTCCGCGGGCTGCAGCCGGGTGACCCGCTGGCCGAGGGTTCGGATGATCCGCCACCCGCCGGCGTAGGTTCCGGCGGCCATCGCGGTCGCTGACAGGACGATGACCCAGGTAGGAACGGTGAAGCGCGCGGAGGAGACGTGCCCGGTAGTGATCAGGGCCAGGGTGATGATGCCCATCGTCTTCTGCGCATCGTTGGTGCCGTGGGTGAAGGAGACGAACCCGGCGGAGAGCAGCTGTAGCCGCCGGAAGATCCTGTTCACGGTGCCGGGGGAGCGGCGCCGTACCAGCAACAGCACGCCGGCGGTGAGAAGGGCCGATCCTGGGATGGCCAATAGCGGGGCGAGCAGCGACGGGGCCAAGACCTTGCCGAGCAGGCCGTCGACCTGCACGACGCGGAACCCTCCGGTCGCGGCGACTGCGGAGCCGAGTATCCCGCCGATGAGCGCGTGGCTCGAGCTCGAGGGCAGCCCGATGTACCAGGTGACAAGATTCCAGGTGATCGCACCGACCAGGCCGGCGAGCACCACGCTGAGGGTGATTGCGTGGGGATCGACCACGCCTTTCGCGACGGTGGCGGCTACCTTCAACGACACGAAGGCACCGGCGAAGTTCAGCGCTGCGGAGCCCAACACGGCGAGGCGCGGAGGGATGGCGCGAGTGGACACGCTGGTGGCGATGGCATTGGCGGTGTCGTGAAAACCATTGGTGAAGTCGAAGAACACCGCGACCGCGATGACCAACGTCAGCGTGAGGGTGGTGTGCATCGGCGATCAGGCGTTTTTCACTATGATGTTGCCGATCAGATGTCCCGCGGTGTCGCAGGCATCCAGGCTGTCCTCCAGCGCGCCGAATATGTCCTTCCACTGGATGATCAGCCGTGGCGAGATGTCGTCGTCTTCAAACAGCGCCGCTACTGCGTCGCGGGCGATCCGATCGCCGTCGTCCTCCCGGGTCTTGATCGCAGCAAGATGCCGCTGTAGCCCGGACAGGTGACGTAGATTGCCCAGCGCCGCAGACAGGTGCTCGGTAGCGCCGACGAGGAGCCGGCATTGCTCGAGCGCCTGGTCCATCGTCGCCTCGACCCGGTACAGCCCGAGCAGGTCGGAGGCGTGCTCCAGATGGTCGACCACGTCGTCAATGGCCCGGGCCAGGTCGTGGATGTCTTCCCGGTCGAACGGAGTGATGTATTGCGTGTTCATCAGCTGGTAGAGCTCGGCGGTGAGCCGGTCGCCCTCATGCTCGAGGTCCTTGACCTTATCGTGGTCCACGCTAGCGTCCGGGAAGCCGCGGAAGCGCTCTTCCACTAGCAGGGCGGTGGCGTGCGCGTTGCGGCCCAACTCCGCGAATACGCCGAAGAAATCCGCTCGGCGCGGTACCAGGCTCATTCGCATCCGGCCACCTCTGTAATTGCGTCAGTCATGGAACAGACGTTAGGCAGCTGATCTGACGTCCTGCGTAACAGAGCTGGGACAGCCCGTTACAGCCCGGTGACAACCGGCTGGTCTCTCGATTCGCTGAGCTCGTCGACCCGCAGCCGGTACCCGACACCGGGCTGCGTCACGATCTCCACCGGTATCCCCGCAGCCGCGAGCTTGTCCCGCAGCCGCTTGACGTTCACGTGCACGGTGCGGTCGCCGCGCGGCATCGCCCACCGCCACACCTGCCGGTAGATCACCTCCCGCGACAGGGTCGCCCCGCCGGCGGCGACAAGCACCTGCAGCAGTTCGCTCTCTCGCGGGGTCACCGGAAGCGGCATACCCTCCCAGCTCGCCTCGTGCAGCCGAGCGTTCACGGTCAACCCGCCGAAGGTTGCCGCGGCCGGGACCGGGACGGCAAGGTTCTGGACGACCCGCCGAAGCCGGGCGGCGAGCTCCGCCTCGCCCATCGCTGCGTCGAGCACCTCCGCCGCGCCGCCATCAAGCATCAGGGCTGTGCGAGCCGACGACCGCGCCGCGAGCCACCCGACGAACGCCGGTCCGCCGTCTTGGGCATCGTTGCCCAGTATGCTCAACGCAGTCACGTCCGGGTCTCCCACGACCAGGTCGCGGCCATGGCTGCGCAACGCCAGTTCCGCTTCACCGCTGTTGTTCACCACGGTCGGCCGGGTACCCGTCGTCTCCGCAACTGCAGCGAGCATCGCGGACGCGGTGCGGTCACCCGCCCGTACGATCACCAGCGCATCCAACCAAGCGCTCCAGGGTCGACCTCGACAACTGCCGGCAACTGCGCACGCCGAGCGCACGCATCCGGCCGTCTGGAAGGTGGACGACCAGCACACTGTGCTCCCGCCCAATGCTGCCACTGGCGGTGCCCACTGTGCCGCGGCGCGGTCAGCGCGCTGACATCGCATGTCGGCAGGTGCCGGGTGGGATCTCGGCGATCTCGGGACCGCGGCCGTTGCGCCGCTTGCGGGTCACCCTGACCGCAGGGGGTCCCCTAAGCGCTGCCCGCTAGTGCAGGAGAGCCGGTCCCGGAGCGACTGCCGCCAGTTATTGCTCTGAATACGTCCTTTATTGGCGTAAGTGTCGTCTGACACGGATTCGGTGCCGTACTGACGACGAAGGGCAACCGGGAAGGTCGCTGCGGCCCGGGAGGGCTCGTCATCGACACGAGCCGCTGCGACGGCACAAAGGGTACAAAAGACGCCTACAAATCTGTAGGTGACTGCTGCCGGGGCTCAGGTTTGGCGGGGACCCTGGCGGTACGCGCGTGGCGCCGGTAAGGTCCCCGTGAACACCGCTCCGGGAGTGACCGATGGCCAGTCGCCACTACACGCAGCTCGAGACCACCGACCTCTACAAGTGTGAGAGATGCGGCGACCCGGTGTGGTCGCGGGAGCAGCACGACCAGTGGCACGCCCAGTGGTTGTTGCGCTCCGTCAGCGACTACGTCGGGAAAGAGATCGCCCGGCACATGAGCTACTGACGGCGCCAGCACCTGCAAGTCTGTAGGCAGGGGGTCCGTTCACCAGAAACGTGCAAGCCGGCGGGCACCACGGGGGGATGTTCACTGTTTCGCGTCCGCCACGGTGGTGCGATGCGACGGCCCTGATCGACGTGCCGCCCCGAAGTGCCCGCCTAGCGCCTGCCCTACCCGCATCGGCGCTTGGAGCACGCAACCGGGACCGCCGTAGGAACTCAGCCGACTCAAAAGCGGAACGCCGAGCGCAGCCGACTGCCCCGGTCAGCCGAAGCCAACCGGGGCAGCTTGTCGGGTTCAGCGGAACGCTGGACGCAGTCGCTCGGGCAGACGGTCCGCCATCGCAGGGGTGAGCACTAGGTAGCGGCCGAAGATGTAGTAGGGCAGTCCTCGCTCGCGGAGCCATGCGATGGCGGTGGGGCTCGCCTCGGCAACCGGCTGAGTGGCAGTCCCGTGCGGCCCGGTCATTCGGTGCCCCCTGCGTCCTCGTCGGACTCGCGCTCGTAGACCATCGGCGGGAAGGCCCTGCGCCCCGCTGCCGAGAGGAGGACGTCAAACCGGCGGCCTGTCACGCTGTCGAGCTTCCGGGTCAGGCATCTGATCAGCATGTGCACGTCCTCCGCGCGGAGGTGAGTGTCCGCGTAGATCTCGCCTTGGTCAGCCGTCACGAGGACAAGCTCCCGCAGTCCGATGCTGACCTTGGCCTCGCCAGGCGTCTGGTGCCCGTCGAAGCCGATGTCGTCCAGGCGAACCTCGCGGATGATGAACTCGGCATCGTCGCCGTCGGCCTGCCAGATCGTCGGCCGGCCGTTAGTGCGTCAGGAACTCGCCGGGCGTGACCGTCCGGCACTCCGGGCCGTTCTGGCAACACATCGGGTGCTCGATCTCGGCGGGCGTCGGATCGGCGGGCGCTGCGGGACGTTCGGCGGTGCTGGTCATGCTGGCCTCCCGGCCTGTCGCGTAGCGCCCGAGCCGGATAGCCCGTGGATAGCGCGACCGCTCACGATCAGGGCTTCTGCGGTGCTGGAGCCCCCGGATTCCGGGCCTCCGACGTGGTGGGCGCTACTGGGATCGAACCAGTGACCGCTCGGGTGTAAGCCGAGTGCTCTCCCGCTGAGCTAAGCGCCCGCCGTGCCGACAGGTCAGAGTAGCGACCGCAGTGAGCCGGCCGCCCCGTACCATGCCCTGTCCGCCCACCTTTCGCTGCGCTCGAACGCCGCCGGCGCTGCGGGAGCCGGCCGAGCCCTCAACCCCGCATTCCCTGTGTGATCCAGTGTTTCCCGCTCGCCGACCGCTGCGGTGGCCGGTCTGCCCGACGAATGCAAGGAGCCGCTGATGGACGCGTCGACATGGGACGAGCGCTACCGCAGCGCCGAGCTCGTCTGGGGCGGCGGCCCCAACCGCTGGGTCGAGCAGGAGGTCGCCGACCTGCCCGCCGGCCGCGCACTGGACCTCGCGTGCGGCGAGGGCCGCAACGCGCTATGGCTCGCCGACCGCGGTTGGCGGGTCACCGCGGTGGACTTCTCCCCCGTCGCGATCGAGAAGGCGCGCCGCCTGCAGCAGGCGGTGGCGGCCGACGTCGACTGGGTCTGCGCGGACGTGCTCGCGTTCCGCAGTGAGGACGAGGTCGACCTGGCGCTGCTGTGTTACCTCCAGCTCCCCGCCGCCGAACGCCGGGTCGCCGTGCGGCGGGCCGCGGCGAGCCTCGCGCCCGGAGGCGTCCTGCTGGTGATCGGGCACGACGCCACGAACCTGCAGGACGGGTACGGCGGGCCCCAGGACCACTCCGTCCTCTTCACCGCCGCTGACATCACCGCGGATCTCGGGGACACCGACCTCGTCGTCGAGCGCGCCGAGGCGGTGCGCCGGCCGGTCGACGGAGCGCCGCGACCGGCCATCGACGCCCTGTTGCGAGCTAGCCGGCCGCCAGCGCCTTGATCTCCACCCGCCACCGGTGCGGGTCGCGCCCGATCCCAGGACGATTGGCCTCGGCGAAGCGGACCAACCCGTCCCGGTCGACCAGGAACGTGCCGCGGTTGGCGTACCCCAACTGCTCGTTGAACACGCCGTAGCGCTGCGCCACGCCGCCGTGCGGCCAGAAGTCGCTCAGCAGCGGGAAGTCGAAGCCCTCGCGCTCGCCCCAGATCTTGTGCGCGTACACCGAGTCGACGCTGATGGCGACGGTCTGCACGTCCTCGCTGCGGAAGGCCCCGAGGTCGTCGCGGATGGCGCACAGCTCGCCGGTGCAGATGCCGGTGAAGGCCAACGGGTAGAAGACGACGAGCACCGCGCTCCTGCCGCGCTGCGACGAGAGGGTGAACTCCTCGTTGTTCTGGTCCCGCAGGACGAAGTCCGGGGCCTGTTCGCCGACCTGGATCACCCGAATACCCCCGACCGTGTCACCGCTTGCCTCCGCTGCGACGGCCGACCAGCCGTGCACCCGACCATTCGCTGCTCACCGTGGTGATGGATGTTTGCGACAGCCCCGCCACCGAGGCGGCCTCCGCGACGTCGGACGGCTCGACGTACCCCGCCCGCCCCCGCTTCGGGGTCATCAGCCAGATGACGCCGTCGTCGGCGAGCGGCGCGATGGCGTCGACCAGGGCGTCCGTCAGGTCGCCGTCGCCCTCACGGAACCAGATGAGGACGACGTCGACTACCTCGTCGGAGTCCTCGTCGACCATCTCCTCGCCGGTGTAGTCGACGATCGCGTCGCGCAACTCCTCGTCGCAGTCGTCGTCGTAGCCGATCTCCATGACGATCGAGCCCGGGCGCACGCCCATGCGTTCGACGGCGCCGGCTGGACTCTGGCTCACGACGGACATCCTCCAAGCGTTCCGGGACCGGCCGCAACCGTCCGACCCCGCGGTAACTGTTCGGGGAACCCTAGCGTTAGGACAAGGTGTTGACTGAGGGAAGCGACCTCAACCGGCCTCAGTACGCAGGAGACGCGGAGTGACCCAGGACCGATTCAGCATCATCACCGACGGGCTGCCCAGCCAGTTGCCCGACATCGACCCGGACGAGACCCGCGAGTGGCTGCAGTCACTCGACGCCGCCATCGACACCGACGGCCGGCAACGGGCTCGTTTCCTCATGCTCAAGCTGCTCGAGCGTGCGCGCGAGCGGCAGGTCGGCGTGCCGGCGGTGCGCAGCACCGACTACATCAACACCATCCCGCCCGAGCGGGAGCCGTGGTTCCCCGGCGACGAGCACATCGAGCGCCGCATCCGCGCCTACATCCGCTGGAACGCCGCCATCATGGTCTCGCGGGCCAACAAGATGGTGGGCGTCGGCGGGCACATCGCCACCTACGCCAGCGCCGCGTCGCTGTACGAGGTCGGCTACAACCACTTCTTCCGGGGCAAGGACCACGCGCAAGCCGGGGGTCGGCCGGCCCCTGGCGACCAGGTGTACTACCAAGGCCACGCGGCGCCCGGCATCTAC
>JAICIE010000118.1 GCA_025924515.1 Jatrophihabitans sp.
GCTCATACCCGTCCTCGCTTCTTTGCGGGCGGGCACGAGGCTCCGCGCACGCTGTCACATTCGCTCGCTCGCGCTCGCTCATCGGGAGTGCTCCTTGGGGCCGACCAGCGAGACGACGACGATCGCGAGGACCGCCACGAGAATGAGCACGAGCGCCAGTTGGAAGGACCCGGGCTCGAGTTGGTCGACGCGTTCGGCGATCAGCAGCGGCACCGTCTGGGTCTGACCCGAGCCGCTGATGTTGCCGGACACCACCCGCACCGCGCCGAACTCTCCGATCGAACGAGCGAGGCTGAGCACGATCCCGTACGTCAACGCCGGCCGGATGGTCGGCAGGGTGATCCTGGCGAAGCGCTGCAAGGGGCCGGCGCCGAGCACGCGGGCGGCCTGGTCTTGGTCGATGCCCTCTTCCTCGAGGACCGGCAGGACCTCGCGAAGCACCAACGGCAGGGACACGAAGGTCGTCGCGAGGATCATCCCCGGCAGCGCGAAGATGACCCGGATTCCTGCGGATAACAACCCGGGCCCGAACCACCCGTTGTACGGGCCGTAGACGAGGACGAGCGCGAGGCCTGCCACGATCGGTGATACGGAAACCGGAAGGTCCGTGATTGCGTTGAGCACGCCGCGGCCGGCAAAGCGGAACCGGCTCAACAGAACAGCCAAGCCGACCCCGAAGACCGTGTTGAGAACGACCGCGGCGATCGAGACGATGGCCGTCAGCCGGTATGCGGTGATCGCATCGGACGAGCTGATGGCCCGCCAGAACTCGCCGGCGCCCTCGCTGAGCACCTTGCCGATCACCGCGATCAGCGGCACGACGACCAGAACCCCGAGATAGGCCAGCGCCAGGACGCGGCGCAACCAGCGGGCGCGGCGCTCACCCACGGCGGGCCATCCGTCGCTGCAGCAGGTCCAACGCAACGATCACCACGAGGCTGACCCCCAGCAGGATCGTCGCGGTCGCCGAGGCGTCGGCGTAGTCGAAGTTCTGGATCCGGCTGTAGATGTACATCGACGACACGCTGGCGCGCTGCAGGCCGCCGCTGATCAGCAGCATCGACCCGTACTCCCCCATGGCACGGGCGAACGACAGCGCCGCTCCCGAGGCGATGGCCGGTAACAGCACCGGCAGGACCACGCGGCCGAACACCACCCGGGGGCTCGCGCCGAGTGTGGCGGCGGCCTGCTCGGCGTCGGTGTCCATGGCCATCAGCACCGGCTGGACCGTGCGCACCACGAACGGGAGCGTGACGAACAGCAGCGCGAGGGCGACGCCGCGCTGCGTGCCCAGCAGGGTGATCCCGACGGGGCTGTTGCTGCCGTAGAGGCTCAGCAGCACGACGCCGGCGACGATGGTCGGCAGCGCGAACGGCACGTCGATGAGCACCTCGACGAGCCGCTTGCCCGGGAAGTCGTCGCGGACCAGCACCCAGGCCAGCACGGTGCCCATCACCACGTTGACCACCGTGGCGGCCAGCGATGCCAGCACCGTGAGGCGCAGCGCCTGCAGCGCCGCGGGGGTCGTGACCGCGCTCCAGAACCCGGACCACCCGCCGCCGAGGCTCTGCGCGATGACCGCGGCCAGCGGCAGCAGGACGAGCAGGCTGAGCCACAGCACCGAGGCGCCCAGGCCGAGCGCGGCGCCGGGTCCGAGACGCTGCGCCGCGCTCGCCGGTCGCCGGGAGCGCCGCCGGCCCCCGGGCGGCGCTTCCGGGACCCTGACCGCCGTGGACACGGCGGAGTGCAGAACGGTCATGAGCGGGTCAGCCCGCGGCCTTCTCGATGTTCGTGACGAGGCCCTTGGCGTCGTCGAAGAACTTGTCGTTCACCGCGCTCCATCCGCCCAGCTGGGAGATGGTGGTCAGCTTCGCCACCGAGGGGAACGGATGCGCCGGGTCGTTGGCGCCCTGCACGGTGCCGACCGAGGTGTTCTTGTCCACCGGGCGGAAGCCCTTGCTCGCGAAGATCCGCTGTCCGTGGCTGCTCAGGACGAAGCCGAGGAACTTCCTCGCCACCGGCGACGCCGTCCTGGTCACCGCAGCCGGCGTCTCGATGAGCATCGACTGCTGCGGAACGACGTATTCGACGCTCTTGCCCTGCTGCCGGGCGTTGATCGCCTCGTCCTCATAGGAGACGAGGACGTCACCGGTCCCGCCGAGGAACGTGGTCATCGCGTCGGACCCGCTGGCGGGCTTGCTCACGGCGTTGTGGAAAAACTTCCTCAGGTAGTCCGCGGCCTGCGCCGCCGTGCCGCCCTGGGAGATGACGTGCTGGTAGGCGGCGAGGACATTCCATTTCGCCGACCCGGACGACGCCGGGTCCGGGGTGACGATCTTGACTCCGGGCTTGACCAGGTCGTCCCAGCCGGCGATGTGCTTCGGGTTGCCCTTGCGGACCACCAGGACGACCACGGAGTCGGAGACGATGCCCTCGGTCGCGCCCGTGTCCCACGACGCGGCGACGTGGTCCGGGACCAGCTTGCTCATGTCCGACCCGGTCGAGAAGGCGACGAAGTCGGCCGGTTGGCCGGCGGCGACAGCCTTGCTCTGCGAGCCGCTGGGCCCGTACGAGTCGGAGAAGGTCACGCCCTTCCCGGCGCTTGTCTTGACGAACGCCGCCTGGAGGGCGTCGTAGGCGGGCTTCGGCACGGAGTACCCGACCAGGTTGATCTTCGTGCCGCCGCTCGCGCCGGTCGCCCCGCCGGATGACGAGGAGGAGCAGGCGGTGAGGGCAATCGCGGCGGTGGTCGCGAGAACGGTGGGGAGAGCCAGGTGGCGGGGTGTGCGCATCGCGGGTTCCTCTGCAGTCCGGTCAGCGGATGGTTTATCCACTCGCTCGATAGACAATAGAGGAAAGGCGCCCGGAGCGCCTACTCGCGGTCAGCCAACACGCCCGGCGACACGACATTCGTGTGCAGCGTTTCCGGAGCGATCCGGACAAGCAGGACGGGCGCCAGCGTGACGACCGCCGTAACGAGCAGCGCTGCCGGGTAGCCGCTGACGTCGATCAGGAACCCGCCCGCGATCGGCCCCAGGACCGCGCCCAGATCTCCGGCCATCTGGAACGCGGCGACCACGCTTCCGCCCCGGCCGCCCAGCACGTCACCCATCACCGCTCCGGGCGCGACGGAGTCGGCCGCGCCCGCAACCCCCAGCAGCGCCATACCGAGGAACAGCCCACCGACCGCCGGCAGGACGGCGAGCAGCACGAAACCGACCGCGCCGAGGACCAGCCCCAACGCGATGACCGGACGCCGCCCGCGGGTGTCGGCAACCCGGCCGAGTGGGAGCAGCAGCAGGCCGCTCACCACGCTGACGACGAGGAAGGCCGCGTAGACCCAGGACGTCGGCAGGCGCAGCCGGTCGACGACCAATTGCGGAACGACCGCGCTGCGCGATCCGACGAGCGCGAAGTCACCCACGAACCCGGCCGCCAGCGCCGCGCGGTACGCCCGGCTGCGCAAGGCGCTGGACAGCGGCATCACGGCGGTCGGCCCCGACGGCCGGGCGGCCAGCGCGCTGTGCCGCAGGCGCCCGAGGGCGAGAGACCCCGCGACGACCAGGGTCCCTGCATAGATGAAGAACGGTGCCCGCAGCGACCAGGTGGCGATCGTGCCGACGGCCGGACCCGCGATCAGCCCGATGAGGAAGGCTCCGGCCCACGCGCCCTGTGCGCGTCCGCGCTGAGCGCTCGGCGTCACCCGCACGAGCAGGCTGGCGGCGCTCACGCTGAACAGGACGGAGCCGACTCCGCCCACTCCGCGCAGGACCAGCAGCTGCAGATAGTTCTGGGACAGCCCGGCGAGCAGGCTGGACACCGCCACGATGCCGATGCCGGCGGCAAGCAGGACCCGCTCCCCCAGCCGGTTGACCAACGGGCCGGCCGCCGGGGCCATGACCAGCCGCATGAGCGCAAAGGCGCTGATGACGGCGCCCGCGGCGGTCGGTCCGACGTGGAACTGCCGCGCGAACAGCGGAAGCGCGGGCGCCACCAGGCCGTACCCGAGCGCCACCATGAAACCGACCGCAACAAGCGCGCCGACCTCGGGCGGAAGGTCCCCGAGTAGGGATCGTGGGGTGCTCCGCGTCAGAAGACGGCGCAGCACCCCACGGCGCAACACTCTCAGCCGGCGGTCGTGTCCACGGCAGCCGACTCGGCGGCCGGGTCCTTGGCCGGCGTCTCGTCGTCGACCAGCACGAGGCTGATCTTGCCGCGCTGGTCGATCTCGGCGATCTCGACCTGCAGCTTGTCGCCGACGTTCACGACGTCCTCGACCTTGCCGACGCGCTTGCCGCGGCCGAGCTTGCTGATGTGCACCAGGCCGTCCTTGCCGGGGAGCAGCGAGACGAACGCGCCGAACGCCGCGGTCTTCACGACCGTTCCGAGGAAGCGCTCGCCGACCTTCGGCATGTGCGGGTTGGCGATCGCGTTGATGCGCTCGACGGCCGCCTGCGCGGAGACTCCGTCCTCTGCTCCGACGTAGATGGTTCCGTCGTCCTCGATCGTGATCTGGGCGCCGGTCTCGTCCTGAATCGAATTGATCATCGCGCCCTTGGGCCCGATCACAGCGCCGATCTTGTCGACGGGAATCTTGACGACCGTGACGCGTGGCGCGAAGGGGCTCATCTCGTCCGGACGGTCGATCGCCTGGCTCATCACGTCGAGAATGTGCAGGCGGGCGTCGCGAGCCTGCTTGAGCGCCGCGGCGAGCACCTCGGACGGGATCCCGTCGAGCTTGGTGTCGAGCTGGAGCGCGGTGACGAACTCTCGCGTCCCGGCGACCTTGAAGTCCATGTCGCCGAATGCGTCCTCAGCACCCAGGATGTCGGTGAGCGCGACGTATTCGGTCTGCCCGTCGACCGTGTCAGAAACCAGGCCCATCGCGATGCCGGCGACCGGCGCCTTCAGCGGCACCCCGGCGTTGAGCAGCGACAGCGTCGACGCGCACACCGACCCCATCGAGGTCGAGCCGTTCGAGCCCAACGCTTCGGAAACCTGACGAATGGCGTAGGGGAACTCGTCGCGGTCGGGAAGCACCGGCATGAGCGCCCGCTCGGCCAGCGCACCGTGCCCGATCTCGCGGCGCTTCGGCGAGCCCACCCGACCGGTCTCACCGGTCGAGTACGGCGGCATGTTGTAGTTGTGCATGTACCGCTTGGTCCTGTCCGGCGAGAGCGTGTCGAGCTTCTGCTCCATGCCGAGCATGTTCAGCGTCGTGATACCGAGGATCTGCGTCTCGCCGCGCTGGAACAGCGCCGACCCGTGCACGCGCGGGACGACCTCGACCTCGGCGGAGAGCCGGCGGATGTCGGCGACCCCGCGGCCGTCGATGCGGACCTTGTCGCGCAGGATGCGCTGCCGCACCAGCTTCTTCGTCAGCCCGCGGACCGCCGGGCTGATCTCGCCCTCACGCCCGGCGAACTGCGAGCCGACGCGCTCCTTGGCCACGTTCTTCAGGCGGTCGAGCTCGGCCTCGCGCTGCTGCTTGTCGGCGATGGTCAGCGCCTGTGCCAACGGCTCGCCGATCTCGGCCGCGACCGCGTCGAAGACGTCCTGCTGGTAGTCGAGGAAGACCGGGAACTCGGCGGTCGGCTTGGCCGCCAGGCTCGCCAGTTCCGACTGTGCGCGGCACAGTTCGGCGATGAAGGGCTTCGCCGCCTCGAGGCCCTGCGCGACGATCTCCTCGGTCGGCGCCGGAGCTCCGCCGTCGACCAGCTGGATCGTGCGCTCGGTGGACTCCGCCTCGACCATCATGATCGCGACGTCGCCGTTCTCGAGAACGCGCCCGGCGACGACCATGTCGAAGGTCGCCTCGTCGAGCTGGCTGTGGTTGGGGAAGGCCACCCACTGCCCGCGGATCAGCGCCACCCGCACGCCCCCGACCGGGCCGCTGAACGGCAGTCCGGCGATCTGGGTCGACGCCGAGGCGGCGTTGATGGCCACGACGTCGTAGACGTGGTCGGGATGCAGGGCGAGGACGGTCACCACGACCTGCACCTCGTTGCGCAGGCCCTTGACGAACGACGGCCGCAGCGGGCGGTCGATCAGCCGACAGGTGAGGATGGCGTCCTCGCTCGGACGCCCCTCCCGGCGGAAGAACGACCCCGGGATGCGCCCGGCGGCGTACATCTTCTCCTCGACGTCGACGGTCAGCGGGAAGAAGTCGAAGCCCTCGCGGGGCGACTTTCCGGCGGTCGTCGCCGAGAGCAGCATCGTCTCGTCGTCGAGGTAGGCGACGACCGCTCCGGCCGCCTGCCTGGCAAGCCGGCCGGTCTCGAACCGGATGGTGTGCTTGCCGAAGTCGCCGTTGTCGAGGACGGCCTCGACCTCGTGGACTCCGGGTTCGTTGAGAGTGTCGGGTTGGTTGGTCTGCTGTGACACGCAGGTTCCTCTCGTGCGTGCCGAAGCGCATCCGCGCGGTCCGAGCGCTCGAACGGGCGCCGCGCGGAAGCCGGTCTTCGATCGAAGCGGACGGACTCGTCGGTTGCTCTCGACGCAGTTCGGCCGCCACTACCGAGGACCGGCGTCGCTGGCCGACCGGTCGTCGCAGGGGCGCTGGTGCACCCGGCGGGATGGGATGGAGTTGTCAGGAGAACGAGCGAGGGAGCGACCGCTGGAGGTCGCTCCCTCGGGCGTCACCGACGCAGGCCGAGCCGCTCGATGATCGAGCGGTAACGGTTGATGTCGGTCTTGTACAGGTAGTCGAGCAGTCGCCGGCGCCGCCCGACGAGCAGCAACAGTCCGCGGCGGCTGTGGTGGTCGTGCTTGTGTTGCTTCAGGTGCTCGGTCAGGTCGCTGATGCGACGCGACAGGAGCGCGATCTGCACCTCCGGCGAGCCGGTGTCGCCGTCAACCGAGCCGTACTCGGTGATGATCTGCTTCTTGACGTCCTGGGCCAATGGCACGGCGGGATGCTCCTCCGGTCTCGGTGCAGCCGCGTCCTCCCGGTCTTGGTCACGAGAGGAAGGGTCCGTCGACTGCGCGGGGCCGTGTAACGCACAGCGCCCGTCTCTTCCGAGCGTACCAGCGCGGCGAGTCGTCGCTGTTGTCCGTCTTTGGCCCGGCGACCCGGTCGGGACGCCTGGGGTCAGGCGGTGGCGGTGCGCCGCTGCCTGCGGCGGGACAGCTCGTCGTCGGCCGCCGTCGGCGCCTGCTCGGCCTCGGTAGCCCGCTCGCCGGGCAGCGTCGCCAGCGACCCCTGCAGCTCGCGCAGCGCTCCGCTCACGGCGATGCCGAAGACGCCCTGACCGCCGCGGAGCAGGTCGACGACCTCCTCGTTCGACGTGCACTCGTAGACGGTGGTGCCGTCGGAGAGAAGGGTGATCCGGGCCAGGTCGTCGACCCCGCGGGCCCGGAGCAGGTCGACCGCGGCGCGGATGTTCTGCAGCGAAACCCCGGTGTCGAGCAACCGCTTGACCACCTTCAGCACCAGGATGTCCTTGAACGAGTAGAGCCGCTGGCTGCCGGACCCGGTCGCGGAGCGGATCGACGGGACCACCAGGTCGGTGCGGGCCCAGTAGTCGAGCTGCCGGTAGGTGATCCCGGCCGCGGCGCAGGCCGTCGGACCGCGGTAGCCGATCAGCTCGTCCGGCGCCGGTGTGGGATCGGGGAACAGCGCGTCCTGCACGGGCGGCAACGGCTTGGGTCGCTGGTCGGTCATCCCGCTGCTCCTCCTCGCCGGGCCGGGAAATCGCACCGTCGTAATACCACGCTGCGTATTCGTTGCTTGCGACGGTATTGCGGACCGGCTCGCCCGGTCAACGCGACGCGCCGATGGGGCATGACCCTCGACTCGACGTCGAGGGTCGAGCTCATCCCCCCGAGGCGAAGTCCTCCGGGCTGATGTGGTCGAGGAACTCACGGAACTTCTCGACCTGGTCCTCGGCGTCCTCGCCCGATTCTTCGGGAGCCGCGCCCGGATCCTCCGGGATCTCGATGCCCGCCGTGTCGAGCACCTCGTCGCTGCCCAGGATCTCGACGTCGCAGCGCAGCGCGAGCGCTATCGCGTCCGACGGCCGGGCGCTGACCGTCACGCCGCCGCTGAAGCGCAGCTCGGCGTAGTAGATGTCCTCGCGCATCTCGGTGATGTGCACTGCCTCGAGCCGCACGCCGAGGGCGCCGATGATGTCGCGCATCAGGTCGTGGGTGAGCGGACGGACGGTCTGCACGCCCTGCTGCTGGAAGGCGATGGCCGAGGCCTCAGCGGCGCCGATCCAGATCGGCAGGTACCGGACGCCGTCCTCCTCGCGCAGCAGCACGACGGGCTGGTTGGCGGGGAGCTCGACCCGGACACCCACGACACGCATCGGATGCACCGTGAACCTCCCGGACCCCGAGATCTCGACTCGATCGACGCTACACGCTCCGGCACCGCCGCGACGGCGGCCGGAGAAGTGTCGTCGGGCCGTTACGCACCGCCCAGAACCTCGCGCAGCCCGATCTGCACGAGCGCGGCATGCAGCCGCACCGAGAGCGAGGCGAGTTCGCGCACCGTCTCCTCCGCGCGGACGCGGGCGTCGCTGCCGCGCTGCCGCACCATCGGACCGACGACCTGCGCGAACAGGCCGACCTCACGCTCGGCGGCGGTCCGGAATGCCCGCAGGTGCCGCCCTTCGATGCCGAACCGGCCGAGGTCGCACACGACCTTGGCGACGGCCAGCGCGTCGTCGTCGTAGTGGCCGCCCGGCTTGGCGTTGATCAGCCCGAACTGTTCGAGCTCGCGCAACTGCTCCAGACGCAGGCCGGAGGCGTTGCACAGCTCCTCCCGGCTCAGGCGCAGGGCAGCCGGGGCCGCCCGGAAGTGCTCCGCCGACGGGGCGTTGTCCTCGATCGTCGCCAGGGTCACGTGGGAGGCTCGCGGGGCCGGCGGGCCGTCCGGCACCTGCCCGCGGTCGATCGCCTCGAGCTGCTCCTTGATCACCTTGAGGGGCAGGTAGTGGTCCTTCTGCTGGGCGAGGACGTAGCGCAACCGGGCCACGTCCGACCCGGAGAACTTCCGATAACCCGACGGCGTGCGTTCGGGCTGGATGAGGCCCGCGTCCTCGAGAAAGCGGATCTTCGAGATGGTCAGGTCCGGGAAGTCCGGCTTGAGCCGGGCCAGGACGTCACCGATGGTGAGGGTCGAACTGCTGCGGGGCGCAGCGGCGGCCCGGGTCACGCCTTGGCTCCGATCCCCGCGCGAACCGCCGCGGTCAGGTAGACGAGACGGAACTTGCCGATCTGGACCTCGTCGCCGCCGGACAGCGGCGCGACGTCGATGCGTTCCCGGTTCACGTATGTGCCGTTCAGGGACCCGACGTCGTGAACGGTGTAGCCGCTTGCCTCGCGGCGGAACTCAGCATGCCGGCGCGACACGGTGACATCGTCCAGGAAGATGTCGCTGTCCGGATGGCGACCCGCCGTCGTGACGTCCTGGTCGAGCAGGAAGCGACTGCCCGCGTTCGGGCCACGCTTGACGACCAGCAGCGCGGAGCCCGGCGTGAGCGCCTCGACGGCGCCCTGATGGGCCTCCGGCGAGAACTCGGAGTCGGTCTCGCCGGCCGTGCGGGCCGCACCGAGCGTCAGCGTCCGGGTGACGTCGACGCCGCTCGGGGCGTGCTGCGGCAGCGGGGTTCCGCACTGTGCGCAGAACCGGCTGCCGGGAGGGTTTTCAGTGCCACAGGCGGTGCAGAACACGCGTCACCTCTCGAACAAGGGACGGACAGGACGGCGGTACAACGGAGAGACGGCGATGCGTCGGGTGGAGGGCGGATTCCGGCGGACGACCCGCGGTGATCGAAGCCTAGGCCCGCGCCGTCATAAGGGTCAATCGACGGTCGAGGTCGAGATTTCGGCGGGAACCGGCGTCCGGACCGTCGAGCTCAATCGGCGAGCGATCCGTACGCCGCAGCGTCGATCAGGCCGTCGAGCTCGGCGGGATTGGACATCTCTATCTCCACGATCCACCCCTCCCCGTACGGGTCGGAGTTGACCAGGTCGGGCTGATCGTTGAGCGCGTCGTTGCGGGCGCTGATGTTGCCCGACACCGGAGCGAACAGGTCGGACACGCTCTTGGTGGACTCCACCTCACCGAACGCGGCGCCGGCGGTGACCGGCGCACCGAGGTCGGGCAGCGTCACGTACACGACGTCGCCCAACGCCTCCTGGGCGTGGTCGGTGACGCCGACCCGAACGGTGGTCGAGCCCTCGTCGGCTCGGACCCACTCATGCTCCGGCGTGTAGTTGAGATCGTCCGGGATGTTCGACACGCGTGCTGCCTTCCGTTGGAC
>JAICIE010000119.1 GCA_025924515.1 Jatrophihabitans sp.
CACGTCCTCTTCCGCCGCACCGATAACCACATCGTGGAGCTGTTTCTGTAGCGGGAGCCAGCGCGCCGGCCGGGGAGCCCCCTGGCCGGCGCCGCGCCCGGCTTGAAGCCGGTCAACAGGACCTCGTCAGCGGATGTCCGGAATGCTCGGGATATCTCCGAGGGAAGCTAGCGCGGCAATCGCCGAACCACGGGCGCCGGCCATGTCGAGGTCGGATACCAGCGCGAGGCTGGCCTGGCGGTGCTGCTCCTCACGCAGGGTGGTGTGCGCCCGTACCGCGTCGAGGAACCAGCGGCGAAGCTCAGCCGTGGTCTCGACGACACCTCCGCCCAGGAAATATCCGTCCGGGTCGGTGAAGTTCGCCGCGATCGTGAACAGCAAACCGATGGCCATTGCCTGTTGGCGAAGAATGCTCAGCGCCATCGGGTCGCCGCGCTCGGCGTACGAGCGGACCTGCCGCGCCGCCTGACCCAGTGAGGACATGGCGTGCAGCTCATGATCCGGGAAGCGGCCGAGCCAATACGGGAGCAGATTGTTCTCGATGCCTTTGAGAGAGGCGATGCTTTCGCCGTCTCCCTGAAAGCCGCAGTTGCATTGGGGCATCGGCTGATCGTCTTCCAGCAGGCCGTGCATCGGGACATGCACGTGCCCGAGTTCCCCAGCCATGCCGGCCGAGCCCTTCACGACCTGCCCGCCGACGATCACCCCGCCGCCCAACCCGGTTCCGACGATCACGGAGACCGACGAGGCCTCCGGCGCCCGGGAGCCGAAGAACCGGTGATGCGCGTACAAGGCAGCCGCGTTTCCGTCGTTGTTGTAGACCACCGGCAGCTGCAACCGGTGCTCCAGTGCGGAGCGCACGTCAAACCCTCGCCACGCCGGTCCGGAGAAGTTGGTAGCGCCGCGTGAGGAAATGACTCCGTCAGCGCTGGCGGGACCGGGGGTGTCCAGCCCGACCGCTCGGACCGCCGAGCGCGGGGTGTCGGTCAGCGCTAGGACACTTACGAAGGCGCCGGCCAACGCCTCGAGCGCGACTTCCGGTCCGTCCTGAACCAATGACGCGTTCTCGACCAGGCGATCGACCAAGAAGCGTCCCCGCGCGTCGAGCACCGTGGCGTTGTTGCTGGTTCCTCCGTTGTCCAAGCCGACGACGACCCAGTCCCGCATCGCTCTCGCCTCCTCTCACTGACCGCACCGATACGCCGTCGGGCAACCGTGCCGCGGTCGCACTCGACCGCCGCATTATCGACCCCGTCGTCGACGACCGTCGGCACACCGTCGGAAGCGACCGCCGTGGAGCTCGGGTGCGCGACCCTGAGCTTGTCTACGACGCTGGTAGGGTTCGCCCGTGTTCTGGCTGTTCTGTACCGTTTCCGACCTGGCGATGGCCTCCTCGATCCGCGCGCCCGGGATCAGTGGCGCAGGTACCCCCCGGCGTCGTTCAGGACGTGCGCGGTGCGGGTATCGGTGCTGCCGTGAGCTTGCCGCCTGCTCGCCGCTGCAGCAGCGCATGACCTATTACGATCCCGCCGGTCGGCCGATACGTGGCGTGCCGACCGTCGCGCCCGAGGAGGAACCGACCCCGTGACGACAGTCCGCCGCGGAATCGAGAACGTACTTGCCGAGGCCCAAGCCCGCCTGGTGCGCCTGTCCCCCCGCGAGGTACTGGCCGCGCAGTCGGCCGGGGCGGTGCTCGTCGACATCCGGCCGCAGCTCAATCGCGACGCCGAGGGCGGTGTACCCGGCGCTCTCGTCATCGACCGGAACGTTCTGGAATGGCGCCTCGACCCTACGAGCGACGCGCGGTTGCCGATTGCGTCCTACGACCTGTGGGTGGTTCTCGTCTGCAACGAGGGATACGCCTCGAGCCTGGCCGCGGTGGGCCTGCAGGATCTCGGCATTACCCGGGCCACCGATCTGGCCGGCGGATTCCGAGCCTGGCGTGCGAGGGGACTTCCCGTCCGCTACGGGGTTGGACAGACCGCGAACTTCTAGGGCGGTCTTCTCGTGTGGCTGCTGCGGAACTGCGAGAGACCGTATCGGGTGAGCACCGACGGTGCTGTGGCGCGCGCCGAGGCGCTGCGCGGAAGGTTCATCATCGGGCCCATCTCGCCGAAATACCCGCCCGGATCGACGTGGAGGACCGATTCCTCCCCGCCGTCGGCAAGTTCTCGGTACAAGTCGATGCCGCCGGCCTCCAGCACGTAGATCCAGTCGCTGGCATCTCCCTGCTCGAAAAGCACCTCTCCCGGCTTCAGATGCACGGTCTCCGGCTCAGTGGCGGGCGAGACCGTGCGGTGCGACGTCAGTTCCACCACGACGTCGGCAAGCTGGGTGATCCGCTCGTCGTGCGTCGCGACGACGACCAACCGTCCGGGTGACGCGATATCACGAATGAGCCGCAGCACCCCTTCAACCTGGATGTAGTCGAGATGTGCGGTCGGCTCGTCTGCGATGACGAGCGGCGGATCCTGCGCGAGCGCGCGGGCGATCGCGACGCGCTGCTGCTGGCCACCGGACAGGCGAGCAGGTCGGTGCTTCATCCGCTCGGGCAGGTCGACCTGTGTCAATAGCTTCTCGGCGCGGCGCCGGGCTTCGGTTCTTCTTACCCCGGCCAGCCGCAATGGCACCATGACATTGGAGCGGGCCGACAGGCTCGGGATCAGATTGAACGCTTGGAATACCACGCCGACGGTGTGGCGTCGATAGCGCGACATTTTCGAGCCGCGTAATGACGAGACCTCGACATCGTCGAGAGTGATCGTTCCGGAGGTCGGGGTCAGCAGCCCCGCCAGGCACGACAGCAGCGTGGTCTTGCCGCAGCCGGACGGGCCGAGCAGTACCACGAGGTGTCCGTCTTCGGCTCGGAAGGAGAGGTCTCGCAGCGGACGAACGAGATAGCCTCCCGATTTGTATTCGACGGTGAGATTGTCGACGGTCAGCGTCGCCATGTCACCCGCCGAATGCGGCGACAGGATCGGCGCTGGTGGCCCGGCGCACGGCCACCAAGCTCGCGCCGACGCCCACGCCGACCGCGACGATCGGCAGGGTGTAGTACGCACTTGCAGGCACGTCGACGGTTTGCGCGAAGATCCCCGTCATTACGGTCGACAACCCCAGCCCGACAACCGCCGCGAACAAGGTGACGAGGACGGCCTCCAGCGCCAACATCGCGAACAACATCGCAGACGACGAGCCCAGGGCCTTGAACACTGAAGTCGCGTACCCGCTGCAACGCGGAGACGTAGACGAGCGCGGCAACGATGATGACGGCGACAACCCACATCAGCACGCGAGCGTTCTTGATCGAATCGATCCCGCCGGCCAGCGTCTTCAACGTTGCGTCGACGACCTGCTCGGGGGTCAGCGACGTCAGGCCGGGCGGTACCCGAACCGGAACGCCGTCGGCCACCACGGCAGTGACGACCCGTTGACCGCCCAGTAGCGCGTGCTGCGCGTCGGGCAGTTGCACGTAGACCATGGGGATCCCCGCACCGAGCGAGCGGTCGCCGATCGTTCCGACCACGGTGAATCGTGTGGAGCCGAGCAGGACGGTGCGTCCCACGGCCAGGTGGGTTCGCGTGCCGGCGACCATCTCACCCAGGCCGGAGAGCCCGTGCCCCTGTTGCGCTCCGGGCTGCCCGAGCAGTCCCGGCCCGACGCCCATGACGTTCGCCGTCACGAGCGTCGATCCGCTGTGCAGGACCTCGTCGGGTAGGAACGCGATTCCGTTCGCCGCGGACATTCCCGGTTCGGCAGCGACGAGCCGCACGAGGCTCTCGTCGAACGTGGATACCGCAGTGACGCGGCCGCCCGACTGTGCGCTCATCAACCAGCGATCAGCCCCGACCGCATGTATTGTGTCGTGGATCTCGGCTCGAAATCCGGCCGCTAATCCCGACAGCAACATCGCCATGGCCAGCACGACCCCGGCGCCGAGCACCGCGATCAGGAATTGACGGTATCGATAACGCAGATCCGCGAGCGTCAGCGATAGCACCGACAGACCGTACCGCTCCAGTTCCCCGTCGGGCGTTTCTCAGGTGGGCGCAGGAGCAGCACCGGGCGCCTTATGCGGTCGTGATGCGGATCCAATCGACTCGCATGAAGTCGGGGTAACCCGGCCCGCTGGGTGGCCCGGCCCACGGGCCGCCGGTGCTGTTGTTCAAGTACAAGCGGAACGGGTTGTCGCTGTCGTTGAACGGCGTTGTGCAACCCATCGCCCGCAGTTGCTTCATGGTGACACTGAAGATCGCCTTATCATCGAGCCGCCAGGTGATCGAGCCGGTCAGCCACGTGATTCCGTAGACGTGCCAGGAATGGCTCAGCGACTCGCCGGCCGGGTAATGGTAGGCGAGGCCGCAACGCTGCGGATGGTTGGGGGCACCGCAGGTGGGGTCGGTGGCGCAGGCCGTCCAGATGCTGACGTTGTCCGAAGTCTGCAGTCTGGAGATTTCCTCGACCGAGTCGATCTCGCCGCCGCACGGCCAGCCGCATCGGGTACCGAGCAGCGGCATTCCCTGATGGGCGCCCGCGGGTAGGTCGAAGCGGATGCGGGCGGAGATGTGGAGCGGCGGCTGGAGCAGGCGGCGTGCCATCACCTTCGCGCCGCAGTACGGCGAGTCGCCGACGCGACCGTCGCGCAGGCGCAGCCGCCCGTTGGCTACGGTCACGTTCTGCGTCGAGTCGCAGCCCTTCTTGATCACCTGCCAATCGGAGGTGTTCAGGCTGGTTCCGGAGAACGAGTCCGCGAGAATCACCGTGCCGGCGGCGCCGGCGGGCCCGACGAACATTTGCATTGTCAATGCGCCACACAGGACAAAAAGGACGGATCGCCAGCTCATCCTGCCCACGTTCCTCGCCCCCGTCGGACCCGCGCGCACCGATCGAGACCGCCTTACCCGCGCAGTCTTGCGGGGAAACCGATCTTGCGCAGGTTTGGCACCGGCTACCGACGGTCCTGCCTCACCGCAGGCGCCGGGTCGACGGGTCGACGCGCTCGGTGATCGCGTGCGCGTCGAGATACTCCAATAAGGGGATCGCCACGCGCCGGGTCGTCTGCAGGGCCTGCCGGGCCTGGCTGGTGGTGAAGGCGGCAGGCAGCGCGCGCAGGCGCTGGCGCGCGACGTCCGGCGCGGAGGGCAGCAGGACGATCTCCGCGTTGATGCGCAGGAGGCGGCCGGCCTTCTCCGCTGCAGCGAGCTCGCGCCGGCCGATCCGCAGCCGCGCCAGGTCGTCGCTCTCCGGCGCCGCGAACGGATCCTTGTCGAGGCGCCGTTCGATCTCGGTGACACCGGCTTCGGCGGGGCCCAGCGACGGTTGCGCCGCAGACCGCGCGCGACCGTCCTCGACCTGAAGGCCTGCGGCGGCGACCAGCGGCGCGACGAGGACTGCGTCGGGCAGGCCCAGAGTTCGGCGCAGAGCCGGCAGCGGCATTCCGGGATCGAGCGGGAACCGCGCAGCCCATGCGGCTACCGCCGGACTCACCGCCGTGCGCCACTGCTCCCACTGCGTCTCGGTGACCAGCCAGTCGCCGACCTCCCGGACCTCGGCGATCGCGCTGCTCGTCAGCCCCAGCGCCCGCAAGTGATCGCGTCGAACCGCGCCGCGACGGGATACCTCTGCTCGCGGGTCCAACCGCCCCGTGGCCGTGGCGAGCTCGGCGGCGCGACGCGTGGGGGCTCCGCGACGGCGTAGCGGGGGCGGGTCTGCGTCGAGGACGAGCACTCCTGCGGCGACGGCGTGGCGGCTCGGATCGCGCAGCACCGCCCGGTCTCCGGCTTGCAGCGGCAGCGGCTGCCGCAGCGTCAGCCGGGCCACGTCCTCGGCGAGCGGACGGAGATGCACCGGCACCGCCGCGGTCCCGACATGGAAGGTCAAGCTCCCGGGCAGGGCGAGGAGTGGGTGCAGCCGGACGTCGACGACCGACGTCCAGTACCACGCGTCCGGGGTCAGCAGCACGTCGCCGCGGCGCAGATCGCCGCGCGGAACGCCGCGGAGGTTCACGGCCACCCTCGCCACCGGGCCGATCCGTTCGCAGGCCGCGCCCATCGACTGGAGCGAGCGCACGCCTACCCGCTCGCCGTGGAGGTCAAGCTCATCGCCGACGGCGATCGTTCCGGTGCCGAGCGTGCCGGTCACCACCGTCCCGCTGCCGCGAACGGTGAAGGAGCGGTCGACCCAGAGGCGCACCCGCCCGTCGGGGTCCACGGGCGGCAGGCCGGCGACGAGGCGATCAAGCTCCGTGACGAGCCCGGGTAGCCCGGCGCCGGTGATCCCGGACACCGCGACCGCCGGAACCGGGCCGAGGCTCGTGCGCCCCAAGCGCTCGGCCGCGTCGGCCAGCACGGCGGCAGGGTCGGCCAGGTCGCTGCGGGTGACCGCGAGCAGGCCGTGCCGCAGCCCGAGGGCGTCGACCGCGGCCAGATGTTCCTCGGACTGCCGCGACCAGCCCTCGTCCGCCGCGACGACGAACAGGACGGCCGGGGCGGGACCGATCCCGGCCAGCATGTTGGCGATGAAGCGCTGATGGCCGGGGACGTCGACGAAGGCCAGCTTCTCGCCCGAGGGCAGCGTCGTCCACGCGTACCCGAGGTCGATCGTCATCCCGCGGCGCCGCTCCTCGGCCCACCGATCCGGCTCCATCCCGGTGAGGGCCCGGACCAGCGTCGACTTGCCGTGGTCGACGTGACCGGCGGTCGCGACGACGCGCACGTCAGCGTCCCGCTGCGGCGAGCACCGCGTCGGCGACAACGTGGTCGTCGGCGGCGTCGACGCAGCGCAGGTCGAGCAGGCAGCGGTCGCGCTCCACCCGCGCCACAACGGGAGGGTCGCCGGCGCGCAGCGCAGCGGCGAAGGCTGCGGGAAGGGCTACCGCCCAGCCCGGAAGGACGAGGCCCGGAGCCCCGCCGCCGCCGACGGCACCGTCGCTGGCGACCACCTCGGCGCAGATTCCCCCGAGGGTTGCCGAGACCGTGTTGGCGAGGGCGGCGCACCGCGCGTGCAGTTCGTCCGGGTCGGCGCCGCGATAGGCGCTCGCCGGCGGAACCGGCCCGTCGAGCGTCGCCTCGAGCGCGGCCAGGGTCAGCTTGTCCACCCGCAGCGCCCGGGCGAGCGGAAAGCGGCGGAGGCGCTCGACCAGGTCGGTCCGGCCGAGCACCAGGCCGGCCTGCGGCCCGCCGAGCAGTTTGTCGCCGCTGCACGTGACCAGCGCCGCGCCGTCCCGTAGCGCCGTCGCGGCGTCCGGCTCGTCCGGCAACTGCGGATCCGGCGCGAGCAGGCCGCTGCCGACGTCGACGACCAGCGGCGCCGGCAGCCCGGCCAGCTGCCGGGTGGGGACCGCCGAGGTGAAGCCCTCGATCCGGAAATTGCTCGGATGGACCTTGAGCACGCACCCGGTCTGCGGTCCCAAAGCGGCGGCGTAGTCGGCCAGGGTCACCCGGTTGGTGGTGCCGACCTCACGCAGCCGCGCGCCGGTCGACTGGATCAGGTCGGGAAGTCGGAACCCGTCGCCGATCTCCACCATCTCCCCGCGGCTGATCACCACGTCCCGGCCGGCGGCAAGGGCGGTGGTTGCGAGCACGAGCGCGGCCGCGCCGTTGTTGACGATGAGGACGGCCTCGGCGTCCGGCACCGCTCGGCCCAGCGCGGCGAGGGTTCCCCGGCCGCGACGTGCTCGGCTACCGTCCTCGAGGTCGTACTCGACGTCGACGTAACCCGACGCCGCCTGCAACGCGGCCACGGCGGCCGGCGACAGCGGTGCCCGTCCGAGGTTGGTGTGCAGGACGACCCCGGTGGCGTTGATGATCCGGCGGAGGCTGCTGGCGGTCGCGGGCAGGAGGCCGAGCGCCCGATCCGCGGCCTCGTCAGGAGCGGTCGCTCCGGCCCGGACCTCCTGCAGCGCGGCGGTGACCGCTCGCTTGACCCGCGGCCGACCGAGGCGGTGCTGCGCTTGGACCAGACGGGGGTCGGCGAGCACGGCGTCGGTGCGCGGCACCGCGCGGCGCGGGTCGGTCACCGGCGGTTCCTCCCAGGACGGCGTGCGCGGAGACGGACGGGAATCGAACCCGCCAAGCCGAGATGCTCGACTTCACCGGTTTTGAAGACCGGGAGGGCCACCAGGCACCCATACGCCTCCGCCGCAGACGGTACTGGACCCGCGCACCTGCGAAGTGACGGGGAAGTCGTCGTTCGCGAGCGCCTGACTGTTGAACGCTGCCGGATGGCTGTCGGGACCGGCCGGGTACTCCGTCGCCGGTCGTGCACGGACGATCGGTGACTGGCCGCTTGCTTCAGCCTCGGGGTCATTGCCTTGTTATCGCACGGAGCCCAGCCGCCGGCGACGCAGACTTGATCGGAAGACGACTGGCTTGATGCCGACCGAGCCGCGCGATGGGCCGACGTACCCATCGACGTGACGCCTCGACCGATCGTCCTGCTCGGCGCGCGAGTCCAGCTCGACCGCGATTTCGCGGACGGCGAGTCGAAGACGGTTCGCCTCCAAGGGGCGATCGAAGGGACGATCTCGTGCCGCCGGTGTGCTGGCGCGCCTATCGAGGCGCGCGCAGACTTCGAGAGAGACGACCGATACATATGGGTCGGCCTGTCCCTTCGAATTAGCTATTGCTACGCGGCCGGCCGCAGTCAGCAGCGTGTCTGCGGCCGTACTCGGCAGAATATCTGGCGATGCCTCAGCCTCCAACCGTGACCCGTGTGGTTAGCGGTCGGGGTGGTTAGCGGTCGGGTTGATGCGACGCGGGCGCGGCACAGCAACGCCAGTAAGCCCGTCTTGGTCGAGCTCGTAGCACAGTTTTCGAAACGGACAGAACTCGTCAAACGGGTCCGCCGAACGACGGTGCTGCGGCCCACGGGTGGCCGGAACGCGTGCCGGCCGTCGGCTGGCGGCCGCGCCGGGTCAGCCAGCGGCTCAGTTCGGAGCAGCTCAACGAGATGGTCGCGGCGTATGAGGCTGGCGGGCGCGTCTCACCGCATCCCGAGTAGGTGTTCGAGGGCGAGGCGCTGAATCCGTGCGAAGCCGTATCCCTTGGTTCGGGCGGGCTCGACGTCGTAGTCCTCGAAGGAGGAGCGATCGGCCACGAACTGCCGCCATCCCTCACCGTCGTTCAAGGTGGATCGTGCCAGCTGATCGACTTGGGCAGCAGCGAGTGCCTGTTGCACTTCGGGGTCGGCCCGGAAGTTCCTGGCGCGCTCCCGAAGCGAGAGGTACAGCTCCATGTTCGCCAGGGCCGACTCCCAGACGCCGTCGATGTTCTCGGTACGCAACGGTTTGTAGTCGAAGTGGCGGTCCCCGTCGTAGGTCGGCCCGCCGCCGGGGGCGCCGTTCTCCAGAAGGTCGACGGTCGAGAATGCCTGAAGAAGGTCGCCGTAGCCGAACACGAAGTCCTGGTCGTAGCGCGGACCCTTCTGCCCGTTGAGGTCGATGTGGAAGAGCTTGCCCTGCCACAGCGCCTGCGCGATGCCATGGGTGTAGTTCAGGCTCGCCATCTGCTCGTGCCCCGTCTCGGGGTTGATCCCGACCATGTCGGAATGCTCGAGTTGGGAGATGAACGCCAGCGCGTGGCCGATGGACGGCAACAAGATATCGCCACGCGGCTCGTTGGGCTTCGGCTCGATCGCGAACCGCATGCCGTAGCCCTTGCTGATGCAGTAGTCGGCGAGCAGGTCGATGCCTTCCCGGTACCGGTCGAGCGCGGACCGTACGTCCTTGGCGAAGTCCACCTCCGACCCCTCCCGGCCGCCCCAGAACACATAGATCTGCGCGCCGAGCTCGGCGGCAAGATCCATGTTCCGCATGACCTTGCGCAGCGCGTAGCGGCGCACGGAGCGATCATTGCTCGTGAAGCCGCCGTCCTTGAAGATCGGGTCGCCGAACAGGTTCGTGGTGACCATCGGAACGACCATTCCGGTCTCGTCGAGCGCAGCGCGGAACTCGGCGATGATCCGGTCGCGCTGAGCGGCGCCGGTGCCCGGCGGGATCAAGTCGTCGTCATGGAAGGTGATTCCATAAGCGCCGAGCTCCGAGAGCTTATGGACAGCCTCGACCGCGGCAAGCACCGGCCGGGTTGCCTCACCGAAGAGGTCCCGGGCCTGCCACCCGACCGTCCAGAGTCCGAAGCTGAACTTGTCATCC
>JAICIE010000120.1 GCA_025924515.1 Jatrophihabitans sp.
CAGCTCGATGGCCAACATCGCCGGCTACCGCGCGGTGGTCGAGGCCGCGCACCGCTTCGGCCGCTTCTTCACCGGGCAGGTGACCGCGGCGGGAAAGGTCCCGCCCGCGAAAGTGCTGATCGCCGGGGCCGGCGTCGCCGGGCTGGCGGCGATCGGCGCGGCCAGCAGCCTCGGCGCGATCGTGTACGCCACCGACCCGCGACCCGAGGTGGCCGACCAGGTGCGCTCGCTCGGCGGCGAGTACCTGTCGGTGGAGTCCGCGGAGGCGCAGGTGAGCGCCACCGGCTACGCGAAGGAGATGTCGCAGGACTACAACCAGCGCGCCGCCGACCTCTACGCCCAGCAGATGACCGACGTCGACATCGTCATCACCACGGCGCTCATCCCCGGCCGGCCGGCGCCGCGGCTGATCACCGGCGAGATGGTCGCGACCATGCGGTCCGGCAGCGTGGTCGTCGACATGGCGGCGGCCAACGGCGGCAACGTCGAGGGCACCCGCGCCGGCGAGGTCGTGCTCACCGGCAACGGCGTCACAATCATCGGCTACACCGACCTACCCGCCCGGCTGCCCGCGCAGTCGTCGCAGCTGTTCGGCACCAACCTCGTGAACCTGATGAAGCTGGTGACGCCGAACAAGGACGGCACGGCCGTGCTCGACTGGGACGACGTGGTGCAGCGGTCGATGACGGTGGTGCGCGAGGGCGAGAAGACGTGGCCACCGCCGCCGGTGTCGGTGTCGGCGGCGCCGGCCCCGTCGGCCGCCGCCGCGCGGCCGGTGGTCAAGCCGGAGAAGGCGCCGATGTCGATGCAGCGCCGCTACGGATTCGTCGCGGCTGCCGCCGTCGTCCTGTTCCTGCTGACCGCGTTCGCGCCGAACCAGCTGATCGGGAACTTCACGGTCTTCGTTCTCGCGATCGTCATCGGCTACTACGTGATCGGCAACGTGCACCATGCGCTGCACACGCCGTTGATGTCGGTGACCAATGCGATCTCCGGGATCATCCTCGTCGGCGCGCTGCTGCAGATCGGGCACGCGCACACGGCGGTGACCGTGCTGGCGTTCGTGTCGATCCTGCTGGTGAGCATCAACATCTTCGGCGGGTTCGCGGTCACCCGCCGAATGCTCGGCATGTTCAGCAAGGGTTCCTGACGATGTCGGCTGCCACCGCCGCGCAGGCGGCGTACATCGTTGCCGCCTTGCTGTTCATCCTGAGCCTGGCCGGACTGTCGAGGCACGAGACGTCCCGGCCCGGGGTGGGGTTCGGCATCGCCGGCATGACCATCGCCCTGGCGGCGACGATCGGGCTGGCCTCGCGCAGCATCGCGGCAACCGGCATCGGCCTGCTCGTCCTCGCGATGGTGGTCGGTGCGGTCATCGGCCTCCTGCGGGCCCGCTCGGTCGAGATGACCGGCATGCCGGAACTGATCGCGATCCTGCACAGCTTCGTCGGTCTGGCCGCGGTGCTTGTCGGGTGGAACGGCTATCTCGACGTCGAGGCCCGCGGCAGCGCGCAGACCGACGTGGCGGGCTCGCTGCTGCGGATCCACCACGCCGAGGTGTTCATCGGCGTATTCATCGGCGCGGTCACCTTCACCGGGTCGGTCATCGCGTTCCTGAAGCTGTCGGCGCGGATCAACTCCCGCCCGCTGATGCTGCCGGGCCGGAACTACCTCAACCTCGGGGCGCTGGCGGCGTTCGTCGTCCTCACCGTGCTGTTCGTGGTGAAGCCGAACCTGGGCCTGCTCATCGCGGTGACCGCGGTCGCGCTCGCGCTGGGGCTGCACCTGGTGGCGTCGATCGGCGGCGGCGACATGCCCGTCGTCGTGTCGATGCTGAACAGCTACTCCGGCTGGGCGGCGGCGGCGTCAGGGTTCCTGCTCAACAACAACCTGCTCATCGTGACCGGGGCGCTGGTGGGGTCGTCCGGTGCGTACCTGTCCTACATCATGTGCCGGGCGATGAACCGGTCGTTCATCTCGGTGATCGCCGGCGGTTTCGGGATCGAGGCGACGACGACCGGGGACACCGACTACGGCGAATACCGCGAAATCAAGGCCGAGGAGGCCGCGGAACTGCTCGGGGACGCCAGCTCGGTCGTCATCACCCCCGGCTACGGGATGGCGGTGGCGCAGGCGCAGTACCCGGTCGCAGACCTGGCGCGGCGACTGCGCGAGCGCGGGGTCGAGGTGCGGTTCGGCATCCACCCGGTCGCCGGGCGCCTGCCGGGACACATGAACGTCCTGCTCGCCGAGGCCAAGGTCCCCTACGACATCGTCCTGGAGATGGACGAGATCAACGACGACCTCGCCGACACCGACGTCGTGCTCGTCATCGGCGCCAACGACACCGTCAACCCGTCCGCGGCCGAGGATCCCGGCAGCCCGATCGCGGGCATGCCGGTGCTGCGGGTGTGGGAGGCGAAGAACGTCGTCGTGTTCAAGCGGTCGATGGCGGCGGGATACGCCGGCGTGCAGAACCCGCTGTTCTTTCGCGACAACAGCGCCATGCTGTTCGGCGACGCCAAGGAGCGCGTCGAGGACATCCTGAAGGCGTTGTAGTTCTCAGAACAGGCTGTTGCGCAGGCTCGTGACCCGGTCGACGGCCGCGCCGAAGGCCGTGGGGTCGAGCTGGCCGGAGTCGAGCGCATTCGCGAGCGCGGTCGTGGCGGTCACGCCCTGGCTCACGTCACGCGCCGAGCAGAGGATGACGTCCATCCCGGCCTGCGCGGCGAGCACCGACCGCTGCGAGGTGGTGCCGAACGAGCTGAGCGCGCCGGCCTCGATCGCGTCGGTGATGGTGACGCCCTGATAGCCGAGCCGGGAACGCAATTCGCTCTGCACGACCGTGCTCGACAGTCCCGCGGGATTGCGCCGGTCGAGGGCGGGATAGAGCGCCCAGGACACCATGATCAGCTTGACGCCGGCAGCGATCGCGGCCGGATAGGGCGCTTCGTCCTTCGACCGCAGGCCGGACAGCGACACCGACAGTGTCACCGCACCGGTATCGGTGTTCTGATTCTTCGTCGCGGACCCGAGCCCGGGGAAATGCTTCGCGGTCGCGGCCACGCCGGTGGCCTGCTGCGCGGTGATGAACGCCTGGCCGCAAGCCGTCACCACCGACGCGTTGTTGCTGTACGAGCGCTGATATTGATCGATGAAGTTCCCGGATTTGTAGAAGACGTCGAGGACGGGCGCGAGGTTGACGTTCATGCCGACGCCACGGAGGTTCTGCCCGGCGCCGGTGCCGGCCGAGCTCGCGGCGCCCGCCGGGTCGGCCGACTGCCCGATCTGCTTCTCGGAAAGCGTGGGTTCGCCGGGCAGCCGCCGGACCAGTCCGCCCTCCTGGTCGGTCATCAGGAGGAGCGGCGCAGTCACCGGGCTCTGCGCCTGTGCCTGGCGGAGCTGTTGCACCACCGAGGCGATCTGCGCATCGCTGGAGATGTTCTCGCCGAAGAAGATGACGCCGGCCGCCTGCCCGGCGGATATCTGATCCAGGAGGGTGGACGGCACGGTCAGGCCGGGATAGGAGAAGATCACCCGCTGGCCGGCGGTCTGCTGGGAGGTCAGGCCGGTGGTGGTTGCAGCCTCAGTTCTGGTAGCGGCAGCGGCGGCCGGGTAGCGCGCGGCGAGAACGGCGGGGGCCGCGACGGCGAGGGCTGCGCCCCGTTTGAGGAAGCTCCGCCGGTCGATATGCGAATCGTGTCGGGTCATGGCGATCCTCCGGCCTGCGTCGGCTGCGACGGCGCAGGCCCACCCTTCACCCGTCCGGCCACGGAGTCCAGCCTCGGTTGATTGCGTGGCGTCACCGCAGGGTGGCAGGTTGTCCGGAAACGTTCCCGGGGAGGAATCCGTGACGGTCTCACCGCCGGCAGTCGATCACCATGACCGCGCCTGCGACGCCCTCGAACGCAGCACGCCGTTGCTGGTCGAGGCTGTTCGCCGCGCCCCCGGCACGGCTCGTCCTACCAGGATGCGGTGGACGAATGCGGAAATCGCCGCGCACATGTTCGCGTCGGTGACCGAGGCCTCGAAGGCCGCCCGCGGGGAACCGTCGCTCTACGACGCGGCCGGGCCGACGGTCGCGTTGGACGAGCAGATGGTCGCCCAGGTGACCGAGCGAGACCCGGCGCTGTTGGCGGAGATGATTGCGGAGCGGACGGCCGCGTTCCTGGCTGCGGTGCGGGGACGGTCCGGGATCGAGCTGCTGGCGGCGCCCCGGACGACCTTGGCCACGTCGGTCGGGCTGTTGGCGATCGACCACCACCTGCACGGCGGGCAGTTCGCGGAGACTTCCGGGTTGCCGTGGGCGGGACGGGTCGCCGACCTGCACTCGGCGCTGAGCACCGTGCTGCCGTATGCGTTCTCTCCGGACGCCGCGCGGGATTTCCGCGGCTCGTTCACCCTGCAGCTGCGCGGCGTCGAGCCGGTGCGTTTCGCGGTCGAGGGGCAGCGGCTCCGGACGGGCGTGACCGGGCCCACCGACTGCATCATCACCGCCGATCCGCAGACGTTCCTGCGGGTCGGCATCGGCGTCGTGTCGCAGCTGCGCGCCGCCCTGACCGGGAAGATGCGCGCCGGCGGGCGCAAACCGTGGTTGGCGAGAGCGCTGCCGCGGCTGTTCCCGCCGATCCCGCACGGCGGGGTGGCGACGTGGCGGCGCTAGTGCCGGGCGGTTCGTGGCGCCGTTGCAGGGCAATTGCGGCGTGTCGCCCTGCTAGCGCACCAGCGAGTGGTGAGCGGCGAGGGACGCCGCCCGACGCTGCAGCAGCTGCGGCGGTCGCATCGGCGTGTCGTGCCGCCAACGCTTCACCGTCGACCGGCACGCGGGCAGCGGCTACAGATAACCCAGCTTCTCGGTGACGTCCCGGATCTCCTTCGGAACCTCGTCCGCCGTCGGCAGCGGATCGGCAGCGTGGATGACCCCGCTCTTGATTTTGTCGTTCCAGTCGCCCAGCCCACGCCGGAAGTCTCCGGTGTGCTGCACCCGGCTGTAGTCGAGCATCTTCGGCTCGAACGCCACACCCAGGTGCTTGCAGATCTGCCGGACGACCCCCTGGGGATCGACCGTCAGCTCTTCGTACGACACCGTCGGGCCGGGCAGTTCAGCGCGGGCATCGATCCAATTGTTGAGATAGCCGTTGACCCGGTCGTAGTGGTCCTGCACGTCCAGCTTCGGCGACGCCGCGGCCAGCGACTCGACGATGCGCAGGGGATGGCGCTTGAGGAAGATGTACCGGGCGTCCGGCCACGACTTCGCGATCCGGCGCCAGAGGTTGAGGTTCGCGGGCGTCTTGTCGACGATGACCGACTTGCTGGTGCGGGTCAGTTCCAGGTGCAGCAGCCGGTCCCAGAGCAGGTCGGCCAGGTCCTGCTGCTTGACCCCCAGCTTCTTCCATGCCTCCTCGCCGTACCAGTTGGCGAAGTTCACCCGCAGGGTGCGCAGATGCAGCTCGTGCGGCGCGCAGACCTGCGAGTGCGAATCCAGGATCATCCGCAGCAGCGTGGAACCCGAACGCTCCGAGCAGTACATGAACACCGGTGACGGGACGAGCCGGTCGCGGGCGTTGAGCGCCTTCGGCGGCGGCGCCTTGGTCGAGCGGGATTTGTTGTTAGTCGCCGACCATGCGGTGGCGACCACTTTGCGTTTGATGCGGCCGGCCAGCTTGCGCGCGGCGACAGTCGCCGTGGGAGCTACGGAGTTCACGTTTTGCCTTCCGGTCGCCTGACAACGCCGGACGCCCAGTCTAGGGAGCGTCGGGGGAACAACTCGCACGCCGCTCCGGCCCGCCTCATCGAGGCCGCCCGGCGCAGACCGCGCCTCATCCGAAGAAGGCGTCGACCACGCGGGCCGCCGCCTTGCCGTCGTCCCAGGGCGCGAACCGGGCCTTGAAGGCCGCGTACCGGTCGGCGTTCTCCGCCTGCACCGTCTCCACGTCCTGCAGATGACCGGCGAGCGTGACGACGTCGATGTCCAGCGGCGCCGGCGCCGCCTCGGCGAGGTCGAAGTACATCCCCCGCGACGCCACGTAGAGCTCCAGGTCCGGGGTGAAGAACAGCATCGGCTTGCCGGTGACCGCGTAGTCGAACATCGTCGAGGAATAGTCGGTCACCAGGACGTCCGAGGCCAGGTACAGGTCGTTGATGTCCGGGTGGTGGGTGACGTCGTGGATCCGTCCCGAGCTGTGGTCGGACCGGTCGTACCGCGCGTTGAAGCTGTGGCCGCGCAGAAGGACGTGCCAATCCGGACCCAGCAGCTCCAGCAGCCGGGCCAGGTCGAGGCCACCGAACGTCGCCGCCGCCCAGCCGTTGCGGTTGGTGTCGCGGAACGTCGGCGCGTAGAGGACGACCCGCGCCGAGTCCGGCAGCCCGAGCAGCCGGCGCAGCGCCGCCCGTTCCTCGGGCGCGGCGGTGACAAGTCGGTCGTTGCGCGGATATCCGGTTTCGAGCAGCGGCCCGGAGAACAGGAACTCTGACGGAACCAGCTCGGAAAGGTACGGGCTCGGCGAGACGAAGGCGTCCCACTCCCCCGCCTCCGCGGCGAGCTTGTCGAGGCTGACATCGGAACCCTTGCGGTGCCGCTGCTCGGACGCGCCGACGTACTTCAACGGCGTCCCGTGCCACGTCTGCAGATACCGCTGGTCCGGAGGCTTGGTGAGCCCCCAGACGCCGCCGTAGTTGTTCACGATGTAGCGGCTGGTGTTCAGCTTCTCGTACCAATCCCGGCTCAGTTTGAGGACGGGAACACCGCCCTCCGGAACCGGCACGCTGAGGTCCTGCACCCCCCAGTAGAGGCGCAGGTCGGTGCCCCGACGCCGCAACTCCTCATGAATTGCCAGCGCACTGTCGCCGGCGTTGGCGCCGAGGTCGACGCAGAAGAACACGGCGTCCTCGAGCACCCGCTCGCCCGTCGCGTACGACTCGATCAGCCGGGTCTGCACGTACCGGCCGAGGTCCTGTTCCGGGATCGGCGCGGCGATGTCGAGGGAGACCCGTGCGGGCCACGCCCGGCTCACCTTGACCTTCGCCTGCGGCGTTTCCGTGATCGACGGCAGCGACACCAGGGCCGGCTCGTGAAGGGCGACGCCCACGTCGCCGGAGTTCCCGCCCGGAACCCGAGCGACGAGCTGGTACCCGCCGGACTTGATCGGGCGCGGCACCCCCCACAGGTCAGGACGCACGGTGGGGATCCGGACCGTGAACCGGCCCGCTGCCAGGTCGGCCGGGTACCACGCGGACGCCTCGCCGTTGTTCGGCGCCAGACCGAACTCCAGGCCGCCCGCCGCCGTGCCGTAGCCGATCCCGGACACCTCGATCGTGGCGTCCTCACCGACCGTGACCCGGTCGACGACGGCTTCGGACCGGTAGGCGTGCACGGCAACCGAGCCGCTGACCTCGACCAGCGGCCGGAGCCCCGCCGGGTTGGGCGCCAGCGGGTCGACGAAGCCGGCCGGCGCGTACACCCGTCGATCGATCCCGTCGGCGTGCGCGTGCACCCGCCACGTCACGATCTCCGCCGGGTCGGGTGTCGCCGGCAGCCGGACGCTCCACGCTCCCCCGCCGGCGCGGTGCGCCGCCACGTGCAGCCGCGGCGTGACGCGCACCGCCCACACGCTGCGCACATCGGCGCGGCCGTCGAACGCGACCGTCACCCGGTCGTCGACGACCTCGAAGCTCGACGCGACGACCCCGCTGCGGTCGATGACCAGGCGCAGCGGCTGCCGCGGATCGGTGCCGACGGCAACGACCGTGCGGTCGTCGAGAACGACGGGTTTCACCGCGGCCGACGCCCCGCCGCGCCAGATCCGGGTGAGCGAGACGGTGCGCTCGATCTCCTCGTCGCGGATCCGCGCGCTGAACTCCCAGACCCGCTTCTCGTCGCCCGGCGTCGAGCGGGCGGCGAGCGCGGCCACGTCGACCGGGCAGGTGAAGTCGTCGCGGTCGTGGGCGTAGTGCTTGTCGTTGCTCCAGCGCGCAGCTAGTCGCGTATCGGTGCGCTCGACGGGAAAAACCACGGTCGCGCCGGTGCCGCGCTCGGTGGCCACGAGCTCGATGTCCTGATCGCCGCGCGACACGTGGTGGATGTAGGCGTACCCGTCGACGCGCACCAGCGTCGGGCCGTCCCACCAAATCCTGGTGATGTCGGTGACGCCGCCCGTGGCGAGGGTCAGGTCCAGGTAGGCGTCCGGGATCCCGTCGAGCGACACCGGGCAGGTGGCGGTGTCGAGCCGCAGCTTCGCTGCGTCACGCACCAGCGGCGGGACGGACCAGGCCTCGGAATACCACTCGCGGAAGCTCTCCACCTCGGCCCCGCGGCCGTTCTCGAGCAACCAGTAACAGATCCGCCGCTCGGTCGGGATGGCTGCCTTGCTGGCGGCGGGCGCGTCGGTCCAGTACCGACGGGTGCGCTCCTCGATCAGCCGGACGACCTGCTCGTCGACCCCGGCCATCTCGCGGACGTAGATCCACAGGTCGCCCTCGAGAATCTTCAGCGCGAACCGCTCGGTCAGGACGGGTCCGAACCCGTGCCCGGCGATCAAGTCCCGGATCTGGTCGAGCATCTCGAACCGGTCGGTGATGTTCTCCGGCTCCATCAGCCGCTGGGTGATGGAGTCGCCCTCGTCACGCAGCCGCCACACGTACACCGGTTTCGCGACCACGTCGATGGACCGCGCGTTCACGAACGCCGTGAACACCGGGACCATGTCCTCGTACAGCTTGCGGACCGGGAACGCCTTCGGGTGCCGGTCCCAGAAGTCCTTGCGATAGATCTTGTTCCACGCCACGGTGTCGAACAGCAGCTCCGGCTCGTCCTTCAACGTCACCGAACGTTTGTCGGTGAGATGGGAGCGGGACTGGTTCCAGGCCTGGAACAGGCGGGTGCCCTGTTTGCGCTGCACGTTGCCGGTGACGAGGTCCGAACCGGTGCGCCGCAGCGACGCCAGCATCGTCGAGTAGGCCCCCGGCAGGACGATGTCGTCGCTGTCGACGAAGGCCAGGTAGACCCCGCGCGCGGCCTCGATGCCGGTGTTCCGAGCCGCTCCCAGTCCGCCGTTCTCCTTGTGAATGACCCGGACCCGACGGTCCTGCGCGGCGAATGCGTCACACAGCGCGCCGGAGGTGTCGGTGGACCCGTCGTCGACGAGGATCAGCTCGAGATTGCGGTAGCTCTGCGAGAGGACGGACTCGACCGCCTCGGTCAGGTAGCCCTCGACGTTGTAGACCGGCATGACGACGCTGAGCAGCGCGTTGGGGCTGCGGTAGGCGTCGCCGAGGGCGCGCACGCGGAGGAACGCCTCCGCGGCCCGCGGGGCCACGGACGGCGGGAGCCGCCGGTACGTTGCTCGCGCGATGCGCTCGATCTGGCTACGGGAGGGCATGGCATCCGTTTCGGTTCGGTGGCACGGCTGTCCGGGAAACGCGGTACGCGGCGGCGGGTTCGGCGATCCCGAGCACGTAACGGCTCTCAGCGCACCGCCAAGGATTCTACCGACCACCGACCCGCCGACCCGCCCACGTACGGTCGCGGGATGGAGTTCCGCCGCGTCGGCAGGTCCGGTCTCGTGGTGTCCGTGGTCGGTCTCGGCACCAACAACCTCGGCATGAAACTCGACGAGGACGGCAGCCGCGAGGTCGTGCACGCCGCTCTCGACGCGGGCATCACCCTCTTCGACACCGCCGACTCGTACGGCGCCTCCGAGGCCCGGTTGGGATCGCTGTTGGCAGGACGGCGCGACGACGTCGTCCTCGCGACGAAGTTCGGCAACGACACGCGCCGGCGCGGGAACGACAACGGCGAGGACTGGGGCGCGCGGGGATCGCGACGCTACGTCCGGCGCGCCGTCGAGTCGTCGCTGCGGCGGCTGCGCACCGACTGGATCGACCTCTACCAGATGCACCGGCCGGACCCGGCCACGCCGATCGAGGAGACGCTGTCCGTCCTCGACGACCTCGTCCACGAGGGCAAGGTGCGCTACGTCGGGTCTTCGAACTTCGCCGGCTGGCAGGTGGCGCACGCCGAGTGGACGGCGCGCACCCGCGG
>JAICIE010000121.1 GCA_025924515.1 Jatrophihabitans sp.
CGAAGACTCGCCGTAGAACGGCTCGCCGTAGAGCTTGCCGTTGTAGGTCAAGGCCTGCGTCATCGGTGGCAGGATGTCGGCCTGATCGAACGACTTGTCCTGCGCGATGCTCTGCATGTCCGCGACCCAGCCCGCCTTGGCGTAATACGGGATCTCGAAGTTCGACAGCGTCGCCACGTCGTACTGGCCAGACTGGTTGGCAAACTCCGTGCTCGCCGTGTCGCGCATGTCCTGCTCGACCTTGACGACGAAGTGCACCTTGATGCCGGACTGCTTCGTGAAGTTGCCCGGCGTCAGGCGCTGCAACTCAAGCATCTGCGGGTTGTTCACCATCAACACGTTGATCGACTTGCCGCCGTTACTCCCGCCGCCGCCACCGCCGGCAGCACACGCCGACAGCCCTCCGACAGCCGCCAGTGCCACGGCGCCGACCGCGACGGCGCGCGTGCGCCGCGACGCAGCCGAACGGATTCCTGATGAGTTCATGTGGGCTCTACCTCCGAGGAAGCGTGACGGGGCCGCGCGGGCCGGTGCCCGCGGGCATCTCGCTCAGTCGAGCCGGATGCTCGATTTGAGGATGTTCTGTGGTGGGGTCAGGCGCGGGTCAAATCGATCCCGCGGGAGTGGAGTTCGGCAGCATAATCGACGGGTAGTGCGGAGTCGGTGATGATCCGTTCGAAGTCAGAGATGGCGGCGAACCGGGCGAAGGAGTCGGTGCCGAATTTCGTGCTGTCGGCGACGAAGATCCGGCGGCGGGAATTGCGGACGGCGGCAGCTTTGACCGCGGCGACGGCGGTGTCGGGGACGGTCATGCCGTGCTCGATGCTTACCCCGTTGGCGCCCAGGAACGCAAGGTCCAGGACGATCGAATCCAGCATCGACACGGCCCAGGCGTCGACCACACCGTAGGTCTGTGCCCGCACGCGTCCGCCGAGGCAGAGCACTTCCACGTGATCGCGCCCCGCGAGCGAGGTCGCGATCGCCAGCGACGAGGTCACCACCGTCAACGGCGCGGTCGGCCGCAGTTGCTGGGCGACCAACTGCGGTAGGTATCCCTCGTCGATGTACACCGACTCGGCCGATCGGACGTACCCGACGGCTGCGATGGCGATGCGCTGCTTTTCCTCCTGGCGCCGCTGCGAACGCATGCGCAGGTTGCTCTCGAAGCTCAGTCGCTCAATCGGGACGGCGCCGCCGTAAACCCGGCGCAGCAGCCCTTGCTGCTCGAGGCTGGACAGGTCGCGGCGAATGGTCTCGCGGGCCAATCCGAGCTCTTCGGAGATCTCGCTGACGTCGAGGCGACCGGAGCTGCGAGCTCGCTCTACGAGCCACCTCCGGCGCTCGATTGCGTACATTCGACGGTCCCCGCTTCGGCTGATCTTGAGCCCGGTTGTGCCCGTTGCCGCATCACTCTGTGACCTGAGGCGCGGTTTGGCAAGCCCTGCTCATGGAGGTTCGGTAACGGAGTGACCGGTTGTGCCCGGTTGATCGGGCGCAGTGACCGAGCTCAGGGCACCGACCTGCCCGGGTTCGGTGGGGCCCCCGGTTCGGCGGAGTGCCGCCTCGACCGACCGGCTCCGTCCCCCACCCCATCCGGCAGCTGCGACACTAGGTCTCGCACGCCGAGAGATAGTCCTGCATGACGCTCTCCACCGCTGCTAGGGCGAGGCTCCGAGCGTCGGCGGGCAGGCGTCCGCTGCGAACTGCCTCGTAGCGGGCGCCAAGATATTGGCCGATCAGCGTCTCGGGCACTTCAATGTCCCCGAGAACTCCGAGCAGTGCCTCGACTGCGGCGTGGGCTTCGCGCTGAGGCCAGTAGTAACGCATCCGGTCGCTGTACGAGAAGTGCCGCTGGAGTCGGAGCTCTGCCTCGGTTCCTTCGTAGTACTTGACCCAATTATCCGGCGCGGCGAGCATGACCCTTTCCATCGTGGCACGCAGGGTTTCACCTCGGCTCCCGGGGAACAGTTCCTCGGCGATGGCGTCGAGTCCGTAAAGGGCTTCACGCAGGACGAAGGTCAGACCCGGCCCGACCTTGAGGATGGCGAAGCCGTCCTGTACCAGGGCGGTGAGGTTGGCGCGGGTCTGGTAGTCGGTGGAGTGCGCTTCGAAGACCAGGCCGGGCATGTCCTTCAGCGCGGCGCTCAGGCCTTGGGCCTTGGCGCTGTTGTAGTCGATCACGTTGTGGCTGCCGAACTCCACGCCCGGCTGGACGACTGCGGCAACCACGCGCGCGAAGGCGTCCGATTGTCCGGCGCGCTGGAAGGCCTCTTCATGGATCTGGACCGTCGTGCGGGCGTCCTCCGGCGTGGTCAGCTCGAGCTCGTCCAGCGCGTGCATGGCGCCGCCGGGGATTGGGACCTCCGTGCCGATGACGTAAACCGGTTCAGGAACGTCCCCGCCCGGCAGTGCGGACTCCGCGGCTGCGGCCAGTCGCGCCGCGCGAGCGGCCGTCTCCTCGTCCTTCAGTGCCACCGGCTCGCCTTGACATCCCATCGAGCAGTCGAGGTGCAACTTGGTGAATCCGGCGTCCGCGAAGGCCTCGATCATGCCCTCGGCCTTCTCGAGCGCAGCCTCTGCGGGCAGGCTCTTCCACGGATTGGGGCCGAGGTGGTCGCCACCGAAAATGATCCGCTCGGTAGGAAATCCCTGGTCGGCGGCGATCCGCTCGACGAACTGGCGGAAGTCCCTCGGGGTCATGCCGGTGTAGCCGCCATCCTGATTCACCTGGTTACAGGTGGCTTCGATCAGCAGCGGCAGCCTGGTCGGGAGCGTGGCGCGCATCGACGCTTCCAGCACCATGGGATGCGCGGAGCAGATGGAGGGAATCCCGGACGGACCGATGCGGTGCCGCCAGGTCGCGATGTCCTGCAGCGGGTTCTGCGGCATAGGGATCATCCTTCCGCTTGCGACAGCAGGGCATCGAGTTGGTCTCGGGTCGCGGCGCCCTCCATCGGGCCCATCTTGGTCACTGCATGCGCCCCGGCCGCATTGGCGTAGCGAAGGGCCGTTTCGGGGGAGGCGCCGGCCAGCCAGAAGCTCACGAAGGCTCCACCGAAACAGTCACCCGCGCCGGTCGGATCGACTTCGTCCACTGATATCGGTGCCGCATCGGCGCGGCCGCTCCGGCTGAAGTGGCTGGCTCCCTGGTTACCGCGCTTGACGACGACCTCGCGGACTCCGCGGTCCAGGAGCTCCTGGACCGCCGCGTCCTCGTCGTCCGCCTGGGTGAACAGATAGATCTCCTCGCCCGACGGCAGGAAGATGTCGGTACGGGCGAGCACCTCGTCGAGCGCTTCCCGCAATCCCGGGCTGTCGAGGATCTCGGGCCGCAGGTTCGGATCGAAACTCAACGTCCCGCCCCGGGCAGTGATGCGTTCGACGGCCTCTCGCGCTACCTCGGCGAGACCGGGCGCCGAGAGCGCGGTTCCCATGACATGCATGTGGTCGCACTGCGCCATCAGCGCCTCGGATTCCGGCGTGAGACTCAACTTGCCGGTCGCGCTGTGGGCAATGTTGTAGACGAACGCGCGCGAGCCGTCAGTTCGGTAGCGCACGAAGGCCGACCCCGTGGCCTCGCCCTTCGCCACCTCGATGCCAGAGACGTCGACACGGTCCGCTGCCAGCCGAGTCAGGTTGACCCGACCGAAGTCGTCGTCGCCGACACGGGACACGATGGCCGCCGGCGTGCCCAACCGTCCTAGTTGATCGATGAAGATGGCCGGCGCGCCGGAGGGAAACGGACCGATCAGGGGTTGGGCTTCCAGGAACCCGTCCCCCTTCGTCGTGGCCATGATCTCGACGAGGATCTCACCGACCGTGAGGACCATTTTCGACATCGCTGAGGCCTTCCCTGTCCCGGTCGACGAGCACGGCTACCGGTTCGCGCGGTCCTGCTCACCTCACAAGGTGGGCGGCGTCACGGGTGAATGAGGACCTTGATGTGCGCCCCGCTGGTCGACGCGTCGAACGCCTGCTCGGCCTCCTCCAGCGGGAACTGTGCAGTGATGAAGTCCTCAGCGCGGACGGCCCCGGTCCGGATCATCTCGATGGCAGTGGCGAAGTCCTGCGAGACGTAGGTCGCGCAGCCCTGAACGCGGATCTGCTGATCTTGCATGATGCTGATCGGCAACTCGAAGTCGGCAGACGGAACGCCCACGATGGCAACCGTGCCGCCCTTGAGCGCCATGTCGATCGCCGCGAGCGTGGTAGACCGGACCGCGACACAGTCGAAGACGACGTCGGCGCTCTCGCCCAGTGCGGCTCGAACCTGGGCCGCCACATCGGGGGCCGTCGCGTCGACAACGGCGTCGGCGCCGAGCTTAAGGGCCTTCTCGCGCTTGCCGGGCAACGGGTCTGTGACGACGACCTTGGCGGCGCCGGACCACCGGGCCACCGCCAGCATGAGCAGTCCGATCGTTCCTGCCCCCAGCACCGCAACCGCGCGACCCTGCAGCGGCCCAGTGATGCGTCCCGCGTGCACCGGGGTCGACAGTGGCTCGATGAGCGCCGCACCGAGATCGCTGATGTCGTCAGGTACCACGTGCAACCGATCGGCGCGCACCACGAACTGGTCCGCCATTCCACCAGAGGGATAGCCGCACCCGAAGAACTGCAGGTTCTCGCACAGGTTCTCCGACCCAGTGCGGCAAGGCTTGCAGTTCCAGCACGGCAGGGTTGGCTCGACAACGATGCGGTCACCGACGGCGACCGACGTGACGCCCGCACCGAGTTCCTCGACGACGCCGGTCGCCTCGTGGCCAGGCAGGTACGGGATGGGGATGAAGGGGTGCCGCCCGTGAAACGCGTGAGTATCCGATCCGCAAACCCCGACATAGGTGCTGCGAGCCCGCACCTCGCCCGGCGCGGGTGTGGGCGTCTGCTCTTCGCGCATTTCCATCGTCCGGACGCCCGTCACGACGATGCGGCGGTTAGTGGGCATGATGCTGGCCTCTCGCGGCGGGGATGTGGGCGGGGCGGTTCGCAACGCAGGACAACCTAGCCCACGCAGGCGGCGGAGATACGGTCCGTCCCGGCACGCCGTCGCCGCCGCTCGCGCTCACTCGCCACGGACGACTAGTCTCCGGCAGGCCGGTGCAGGACCGGCTTTCGGGTCGGGCAGCGCGCCCGAAGGCGCCTCGGACCCGTCCTTCTGTCCGCGGGCCTGGTCCCTCGGGCGGCAGAGTGAGGAGCGCACATGAAAGCTGCTGTGGTGGCGTCCATCGGCGAGGCCCGGGTCGAGACGGTCGACGATCCGGCCCCGGGCTCGCGCGAGGTCGTCGTCAAGGTGGCGGCCTGTGGGCTCTGCGGCACCGACCTGCACATTCTGCAGGGCGAGTTCGCGCCCAGGCTGCCCGTCATTCCCGGGCATGAATTCGCCGGTGAGGTGGTCGCGTGCGGTCCGGACGTGAAAGGCGTGCGCGAGGGCGACCGCGTCGCAGTCGACCCGTCGCTCTACTGCTTCGAGTGCCACTACTGCCGCCTGGGGCGCAACAACCTGTGTGAGCGGTTCGCGGCGATCGGGGTCAGTCACCCGGGAGCCGCCGCCGAGTACGTCGCGGTGCCGGCGGCCAACTGCGTCGTCCTCCCGGATCACGTCGCCACCCGCGACGCCGCCCTCATCGAGCCGCTGTCTTGTGCGATCCGCGGCTATGACGTACTGCAGAGCCGGCTCGGGGCGCACGTCCTCATCTACGGGGCGGGCACGATGGGGCTGATGATGCTGGCCCTGGCCCAGCGCGTCGGTGCCGCCAGCGTCGACGTGGTCGACACCAATCCCGACCGGCTCGGACGCGCCGCGCAGCTCGGCGCCACGAACAGCGTTACGTCGGCCGACGAGGTGGAGCGGCCGTACGGCTGGGAAGTGGTCATCGACGCGACCGGAAACGCGAAGGCGATCCAGGACGGCATCGACCGGACCGGGCCCGGCGGCACGTACCTGCAGTTCGGCGTCGCGGACTACGCGACCCGAGCCACCATCGAGCCGTACCGGATTTACAACAAGGAAATCACCATCACCGGCTCGATGGCCGTACTTCACTCGTACGAGCGCGCAGCCGACCTCTTCGCGTCCGGCGTGATCGACCCCAACGTGTTCATCACCGATCGCGTGCCGCTGGACGACTACGTCGGCGCGCTTGAAGCGTTCAAGGCGGGCAAGGGCCTCAAGAGCCAGGTGCTGCCCGCGTGAGAAGGCGCCGGCCCTCCTCCTGACCTGGGCCGTCGCCACGGTCGCGGGAGCGCCACGGCCGTCCTACGCTGCTCGACGTGGCCGAGCCCCGCAACCAGCGCCTGCGCATCATCATCGCCAAGCCGGGGCTGGACGGTCACGACCGCGGCGCCAAGGTGATCGCCCGCGCGCTACGGGACGCCGGCATGGAGGTCGTCTACACCGGCCTGCACCAGACGCCCGAGCAGATCGTGCAGACAGCCATTCAGGAGGACGCCGACGCGGTTGGCCTGTCGATCCTCTCCGGGGCGCACATGACCCTGTTCACCCGCACCCTGGAGCTGATGAAGGAGCGCGGCGCCGACGACATCGTCGTCTTCGGGGGCGGTATCGTCCCGGACGAGGACATCCCGGTCCTCGAGAACGCCGGCGTAGCGAAGATCTTCACGCCCGGCACGCCGATCGACGCGGTCGTCGACTGGGTGCGCACCCACGTCGGGACGGCCTGATCCGTCCTCATAGGGTTGCCTGGACGGGCTAGTTCGCGACGAGGACGGTCAGCGTGGATCTGTTCGAGTACCAAGCCAAACAGCTGTTCGCCAAGCACGGCGTCCCGGTGAGCCTCGGCGAGGTCGCGACCAGCCCGGAGGAGGCGCTGGCAATCGCCGAGCGGATCGGTGGCGTCACGGTCGTCAAGGCCCAGGTCAAGACGGGCGGCCGCGGCAAGGCGGGTGGAGTGAAGGTCGCGAAGTCTCCCGACGAGGCGCGGGCTCACGCCGAGCAGATCCTCGGCATGGACATCAAGGGCCACCGCGTGCACCGCGTCCTCGTCGACCCGGGCGCGGACATCAAGGACGAGTACTACGTCTCCTACCTCCTCGATCGCACGAACCGGCGGTTCCTGGCCATGGCGTCCTACGAGGGGGGCATGGAGATCGAGCAGCTGGCGGCGGAGCGTCCCGACGCGTTGGCGCGAGTGCCGGTCGACCCGCTGACGGGCGTCGACGAGCAGGCCGCGCGCGGCATTGCCAACGCGGCGCGGTTTCCGGACGAGCTCGTCGGACCGGTCGCCGACGTCCTGACGAAGCTCTGGGCGGTGTTCACCGAGGCCGACGCCACGCTGGTCGAGGTCAATCCGCTGGCGCGCGTCGGCGACGGCAGCGTCGTGGCTCTCGACGGCAAGGTGACGCTGGACGACAACGCCAATTTCCGGCACCCGGAGAACGCCGAGTTCGTCGACGTGGCCAGCACCGACCCGCTCGAGCAGAAGGCGAAGGAGAAGCACCTCAACTACGTGAAGCTCGACGGTGAGGTCGGCATCATCGGTAACGGCGCCGGATTGGTGATGTCGACATTGGACGTCGTCGCGTACGCCGGTGAGAAGCACGGCGGCGTCAAGCCGGCGAACTTCCTCGACATCGGTGGCGGCGCGTCCGCCGAGGTCATGGCGAACGGACTGGACATCGTCCTCAACGACCCGTCCGTTCGATCGGTCTTCGTCAACGTCTTCGGCGGCATCACCGCGTGCGACGCCGTCGCCAACGGGATCGTCGGTGCGCTGCAGATGCTGGGCGACGAGGCGAGCAAGCCGCTGGTGGTGCGGCTCGACGGCAACAACGTGGTCGAAGGACGACGGATCCTCACCAACGCCGCGCATCCCTTGGTGACCTTGGTCGACACCATGGACGAGGCCGCTGACCGCGCCGCCGAGCTGGCCGCATCCGGCCCGAAATAAGGAGTCCTGAACGATGGCCATCTTCCTCGATGAGAATTCGACGATCATCGTCCAGGGCATGACCGGGTCGGAAGGCACCAAGCACACCCGCCGGATGCTCGCGTCCGGAGCGCGGGTCGTCGGCGGCGTCAACGCGCGCAAGGCCGGGACGAGCGTCGAGATCGAAGCGAGGAGCCTTCCGGTCTTCAGCACGGTGACCGAGGCCATGTCCGAGACCGGGGCGAACGTCACCGTCGGATTCGTGCCGCCCGCATTCACCAAGGACTCGGTCATCGAGGCGGTAGACGCCGGGATCCCTCTCGCAGTGGTGATCACCGAGGGAATCCCGGTGCACGACACCGCCGCCTTCTGGTCCTACGCCCAGGGCAAGTCGACCCGCATCATCGGACCCAACTGCCCGGGGCTGATCAGCCCTGGCAAGTCCAACGCCGGCATCATTCCCGCCGATATCACCAAGGCGGGCCGCATCGGTCTGGTCTCGAAGTCCGGCACCCTGACCTATCAGATGATGTACGAGCTGCGCGACTTCGGCTTCTCCACCTGCGTGGGCATCGGCGGCGACCCCATCATCGGTACCACTCACATCGACTGTCTCGCGGCATTCCAGGACGACCCGGAGACGGACGCCATCGTGATGATCGGCGAGATCGGCGGCGACGCCGAGGAACGTGCCGCGGCGTTCGTCAAGGACAACATGACCAAGCCCGTGGTCGGTTACGTCGCCGGGTTCACCGCTCCGGAGGGCAAGACCATGGGCCACGCCGGGGCCATCGTCTCGGGATCGTCCGGCACCGCCCAGGCGAAGAAGGAGGCGCTCGAAGCGGCCGGCGTCAAGGTGGGGAAGACCCCGAGCGAGACAGCCCGCCTCATGCGCGACATCATCGGCGGCTGAGGGCAGACTCCGGTGGACGGGCCGGGTGGCTGCGTCCTGACGTAGGCGTTTCGCCGTGCTCAGCTGCCTCAGCTGCGTTTAACTTTCCCGCGGGACCGTCAGGTTCCCCGCAGAGGAGAGCGCCATGACGTTCGAACCCCCACCGCCGCCTTCCGGGTCTGCGCCGCCCCCGCCGCCGCCCGGACCAGCGGGGCAGCAATGGACCCCGCCGCCACCCGGCTACGGTGCGCCGTCGCCCGGGCAGTCCGGCTGGGGCGGCCCGCCGTCGTGGCAATACGGCGCTCCGCGCAAGTCCGTCGACCCCAGGACGGTGGACCGGCTCGACTGGGGAATCCTCGCCGCCGGCCTTGTCGCCTTCATCTTCTCCTTCATCAACTTCTACACGGCCGGCGTCGACACGTCGGGCGCCTGCTTCGGCTACCAAGGCGGCCTGGTCGCCACGGGATCGGCCTGGCACGGCTTCTTCGGCTGGTTCGCCGTGCTGCTCGCCGTGGTCGGGTCGGCCGCGGTGGGGCTGAGCCTGTTCGCGCCGCACGTCCGTCCTCCCGCGCCGGCACGCTTGATCGGGCTGGCCGCGTACGCGCTGGCTGCGCTGAGCATCCTGCTGGCGCTGTTCGTCACGCCCGGCGGGAACTACCACGAGACTGTCGGCGGCTGTCACATCCACGCCGGCGTGGCACACGGCTTCGGCTACTGGGTCACACTGATCGCCATCGGGGCCGGTCTGGCGCTGTCGCTTCTCCGGTTCCAGCAGACCGGCGGTCAGCTGCCGGGCCGGATGGCCGGGTTCGGCGGCGGTACCGGACGTCCGGGCTTCGGCGGCCCCGCGAACCCGAACGGAGCTTCGGGACCCGGCGGTTACCACCCGACGGGCCCGGCCGGATACCAACCGCCGGGCCCGGCCGGATACCAGCCGCCGGGAGCGGGAACTTCCGGCGCCGGCGGCCCGACGGGTCCCGGCTACGGACCGGGCGGCCCGGGCTACGAACAACCGGCGCCGTACGACCCGCCGAACCAATAGGCCCGCGCGGTTCGTCGCTCGAAACGGTGCCGGACGGCCCCGATCGCCCGCGGGACGCACCGTAACGAGCGACAATTCGGGACGCGGCGGCGGCCGATCCGGCGCGTCGGCGCGGGATCCACCGGACGGCGCGCCAGAGTAA
>JAICIE010000122.1 GCA_025924515.1 Jatrophihabitans sp.
AACGGGATGTGCCCGCTCGGGGCCTGCTGACCCTGGCCGATGATCTCCTCGACCTGCTGGCGCACGGCATCGAGGGAGATGCCGAGCGACTCGAGGGCCTTGGCGGCGACGCCTTCGCCCTCGTGGATCAGCCCGAGCAGGATGTGCTCGGTGCCGATGTAGTTGTGGTTGAGCATCCGGGCTTCTTCTTGAGCCAGGACGACGACCCGACGCGCGCGGTCGGTGAACCTCTCGAACATCTATGCAGCTCCTTCCGCGCCTCTTATCGCTCTCCGATCGACTGTAGACCGCAGGGCTTCCCGCTGCTGACCAACGAGCTTCGGTCGATCGGCGCTATTAACACCATCGGGCGCGGTGCGTGGTGTCGTAGGTCCCAACGACCGGCAACCCTCGGACATGCCGCCCGGCGCGTCCGCTGAGAGCGAACGCGGGCTCGAGCGAGCGCGAGGACGGCGGCCCCGCAGCGCGCCGTCCGGCTAGTGAGCGGCCTCCCAGGCGGCCAGGATGTCGGCCGGGATGCGGCCCTTCTCCCCCACCTTGTAGCCGTTGCCGCGGGCCCACTCGCGAATCTGTGCGGTCTGCTCGCGGTCGGTGCGGGTCGCCGAACGCGCGCGGCGGGTCGGCGTGCTCGCCGAGCCGTTGCCGCTCGCGGCGCGGGTGCTGGCCCGCCCGGCCCTGCGGGCGTGGGCGATGTAGGTGGCGAGCACGTCGCGCAGAGCGGCAGCGTTCTCCTCGCTCAAGTCGATCTCGTACTGCGCTCCGTCGAGGCCGAAAGTGATCGTCTCGGCGGCCTGCTCGCCGTCGAGGTCGTCGATCAATTGCACGATCGTCTTCTGCGACATGGTGCCGTTCTCGCCTTTCTGCCGGTTTCACCCGATAGCGCCCGACGCGCGGCATTCATTATGCCGGGACGCACGGCCTCGGTCGCTACGCCGTGTACCGAAAACGCCTATCGGTCCTCGAGCGGCCGCAGTAGCGGGAACAGGATCGTTTCCCGGATTCCCTTCCCGGTGAGGATCATCAGCAGCCGGTCGACGCCCATGCCCATTCCGCCGGTCGGGGGCATGCCGTATTCCAGCGCCCGCAGGAAGTCCTCGTCGAGTTCCATCGCCTCCGGGTCGCCGTCGGCCGCAGCGAGCGACTGATCAACGAGGCGGCGCCGCTGCTCGACCGGGTCGGCGAGCTCGGTGTACGCCGGGGCGAGCTCCACGCCGCCGATCACCAGGTCCCAGGCCTCGCCGAGGCGCGGGTCGAGCCGGTGCGGCCGCGCCAGCGGCCGGACCTCGGCGGGATAGTCCCGCACGAACGTCGGCTGCACCAGCGTGTGCTCGACCAGCTTCTCGTAGAGCTCCAGGAGCACCTCGCCGGCGCTCCAGTCGGGTTTGACCCCGACGCCGGCCCGCTCGGCGTAGCCATGCATGTCGCGGGCGTCCGTGTCCGGGGTGACCTCCTCGCCCAGCGCCGCGCCGACGAGGTCGTGCACGGGCACCGACCGCCACTCGCCGCGCAGGTCGATCTCGGTGCCGTCTGCGGTGACCGGGGTGTCGATGCCGGTGGCGTCGGCGGCGCACAGAACAAGTGCGCGCGTCAATTCGGCCATCCCGTCGTAGTCGCTGTAGCTCTCGTAGGCCTCGAGTTCGGTGAATTCCGGGGAGTGCGAGGAATCGACGCCCTCGTTGCGGAAGGTCCGCCCGAGCTCGTACACCTTGTCCAAGCCACCGACGATGCACCGTTTGAGATACAGCTCGGTCGCGATGCGAAGCGACATGTCGAGGTCGAAGGCATTGAGGTGGGTGTGGAACGGACGCGCGGCCGCTCCCCCGTGCACCGTCTGAAGTATCGGCGTCTCCACCTCCACATAGGCGCGCCGGTGCAGTTCCTCGCGCAGTGCGCGGATCACGTCCGCGCGCACGCGCACCATGTCACGGGCTTCCGGCCGAACGATGAGGTCGACGTAGCGCTGCCGGACCCGGGTCTCCTCCGACAACGGGCGGTGCGCGACCGGGAGCGGGCGCAGCGCCTTTGCGGTGATCCGCCAGTCGTCGGCGAGGACGGACAGCTCGCCGCGCTTGGACGAGATGACCTCGCCGTGCACGAAGACCAGGTCGCCGAGGTCCACGTCGGCCTTCCACGCCGCCAGCCGATCGCCGCCGATCCGGTCGAGGGAGAGCATCGCCTGCAGCTCGACGCCGCCTTCGCGCAGCGTGGCGAAACACAGCTTGCCGGTGTTGCGGACGAAAATCACCCGTCCGGTGACGCCGACGATCTCTCCCGTCTCCGCGCCAGCGGGCAGGTCCGGGTACTTGGCACGGACCTCGCTCAACGTGGTCGTTCGCGGCACCCGCACCGGGAACGGCGCCCGCTCGGGGTCCGCCAGCAGCCGGTCGTACTTGGCCCGCCGGACGCGCAGCTGCTGCGGCAGGTCGTCTTCCGCGGCCTCGGTGGCTGGGCCGTCACTCACCGGGCCAGACTATCGACCGGCTCCTGGGCCGCGGCGGTCACAGCTGCGGTGCGATCTTGCCGGCGACCAGCTCGAGGTGATCGAGGTCGTTGAGGTCGAGGACCTGCAGGTAGACCCGGCTCACTCCCAGGTCGGCGAACTCGCCGATCCGGTCGACGACCTCCTCGGGCGTGCCGGCGAGCTCGGTGGCGCGCAGGTCCGCCGGCTCGCGACCGATAGCCTCGGCGCGGCGGCGCAACTCGCTCTCGTCCTTACCGACGCAGAGCACCTGAGCCACCGAGTAAACCAGCGAGCGCCCGGACTCGGCCGCCGCCGCCCGTACCCGGTCGAAGGCGGCGGGAGCGCCCGCGCGGTCGAAGGCGACGTTGTACTCGTCGGCGAAGCGGGCCGCGAGAGCCGCGCCCCGCTTGCGGGCCGCCCCACCGAGGATGAGCGGCGGGCGCGGAGCCTGCACCGGCTTCGGCAACGCCGGTGAGTCCTCGAGCCGGTAGTGCCGCCCGGCGAAGGAGTAGGTCTGGCCCGGTGCCGTGGTCAGCAACCCGTCGATGATCTCGACCTGCTCGGCGAACCGGTCGAAGCGATCGGGCGTCGGAAGGAACGCAATGCCGTACGCGCGGTGCTCGGCCTCGTACCAACCGGCGCCGAGACCGAGCTCGACCCGTCCTCCGCTCATCTCGTCGACCTGGGCGACGCTGATCGCCAGCGGACCCGGCAGGCGGAAGGTGGCGGAGCTGACCAGCGTGCCGAGTCGGATCCGCGACGTCTCCCGCGCCAGGGCGCCCAGGGTCACCCACGCGTCGGTCGGTCCCGGCAGACCGTCGGTGTCCATCGCGAGGTAGTGATCGGACCGGAAGAACGCGTCGAAGCCCAGGTCCTCGCCGGCCCGGGCCACCCGCAGCAGATCGCCGTAGGACGCCCCCTGCTGCGGCTCGGTGAAGATGCGCAGGTCCATGGGGCGAACGTACTCAGAGATTGCGTTCGTAGATCAGCCGCAGGCCCAGCAAGGTGAGGTCCGGCTCGTGCCGCTTGACCGTCTCACAGTGCTCGATCAGCAGCGGAGCCAGCCCGCCGGTGGCGATGACCTGCACCGCGGCCGGGTCATCCGGCGACAGCGCCGCGCTGAGCCGGCGCACCAGTCCGTCCACCTGGCCGGCGAAGCCGTAAAGGATGCCTGACTGCAAGGCCTCGACCGTGCTCTTGCCGATCGGGCCGCGGGGCGCGACCAGCTCAACCTTGCGCAGCTGCGCGGCGCGGGCGGCGAGCGCGTCGAGCGAGATCTCGATGCCGGGCGCGAGCGCCCCGCCGAGGAAGTCACCGCGCGGGCTCACCACGTCGAAGTTCGTGGTCGTGCCGAAGTCCACCACGATCGCCGGTTGCTCGCCGACCAGCTCGTGCGCGGCCACGGTGTTCACGATCCGGTCCGCACCGATCTCCTTGGGATTCTCGTACTGGAGGCTCACACCGGTGCGGATCCCCGGCTCGACAAGGACGGTCGGCAGGTGGGCGTAGTACTCGGCGAGCATCGTCCGCAGCTCGCGCAACGCCGCCGGAACCGTCGAGCATGCGGCGGTGCCGGTGATCTGGAAGCCTGCCAGCAGCCCGCGGAACGTCAGCGCCAGCTCGTCCGCGGTGTTGCGCGCGTCGGTCTTGATGCGCCACGACCGCTCCAGGCGATCGCCCTCGAACACCCCGACCACGGTGTTCGTGTTGCCGATATCTATAGCCAGCAACACCGATAATCAGCCTTCCATAACGCTGTGGATGTCGAGGCCGATGTCGAGCACCGGGGCCGAGTGGGTCAGGGCGCCGACGGCCAGGAAGTCGACGCCGGTTTCGGCGACCGCCCGGGCGCCGGCCAGCTGCAGGCCGCCGGATGCTTCCAGCCGCGCCCGACCTCGAGCGTGCGCCACCACCGCCCGCATCTCGTCCGGGGACATGTTGTCGAGCAGGACGAGGTCGGCCCCCGCGTCGACGACCGCGCACGCCTGGGCGACGGTGTCGGCCTCGACCTCCAGCGGCAGATCCGGGTAGCGCTCGCGGACCAACCGGAATGCCTCGACGACCCCGCCGGCGGCAGCCACATGGTTGTCCTTGACCAGGGCCGCGTCGGAGAGCGACATCCGGTGGTTCACCCCACCACCGCACCGGACCGCGTACTTCTCCAGCGACCGCAGGCCGGGCAGCGTCTTGCGGGTGTCGCGGATCCGCGCGCCGGTGCCCGCGACCGCCTCGACCCAGGCCCGGGTCAGCGTGGCGATCCCGGACAGGTGCCCGACGAGGTTCAGTGCCGTCCGTTCGGCCGTCAGCAGGTCGCGGACCGGCCCCCGCACCGTCGCCAGCACCTCGCCGGCGCTCACGGGCGCTCCGTCGGCGGTGCCGTACTCGGTACGCACCCGGCCCTGGCCGACCGTCTCGAAGACGATCGCGGCCACCGGCAATCCGGCGACCACGCCGTCGCGTCTGGCGACGAGGTCGGCGGCGCCAAGGAGCGCGCCCGGAACCGTCGCGAGCGTCGTGACGTCCCCGCGGGCGCCGAGGTCCTCCTCGAGCGCGCGGTCGACGAGTTCGGCCACGATGGCCCGCGAGACGCCGGGCACCGGTTCTCGGTTCACAAGTCCACCGCCACGTTGTCGATGAGCCGGGTCACGCCGATCCGCGCCGCCACCAGCAGTCGCGCCGGACCGCTCGGCGGCGCCGCCCCGAGATCGGGCGCGCGCAGCTCCAGGTACTCGACCTCCACCCCGGCGAGCGCGGCCTGGGCGGCGGTGAGCACCGCGGCCTGGCCCGTCCCGGCCGCCGCCCGACCTGCGGACAGCGCCCGCCAGAGGCTCGACGCCCGCTCCCGCTCGTCCTCGGTGAGGTATCTGTTCCGCGACGACAGTGCCAGCCCGCCCGGCTCCCGGACCGTCGACACCGAGGCGACGTCGACCGGAAGGTCGAGATCGCGGACCATCCGGCGGACGAGGACGAGTTGCTGGTAATCCTTCTCGCCGAAGACGGCGGTGTGCGGACCGACCTGGTTCAGCAGCTTCGCGACCACGGTCAGCGAACCGGAGAAGTGGCCGGGACGGCTGGCGCCCTCGAGCTCGCGTCCGAGCGGGCCGGGGTCGATCCGGACGCGCGCCGGCCCGTCCGGGTAGACGTCCTCCACCTCCGGCACCCAGACCACGTCGACTGCGGCGCTTTCGCAGCGGGCCAGGTCGTCGTCGAGCGTGCGCGGATAGCGGTCGAGATCCTCGTCGGGGCCGAACTGCAGCGGGTTGACGAAGATCGAGACGACGACCGCGGAGCAGCGCCGCACAGCTTCGCCGATCAGCGCCTCGTGCCCGGCATGCAGCGCCCCCATCGTCGGGACAAGGCCGACCGCTCCCGACAGTCCGGACCGTGCGGAAGCCAGCTCGGGGCGCGTGCGCGCGACCTGCAACGGGCACCTCCTTCGGCTTCCATCCTGGCAAGCCCCGGGTCAGGCCTTCCGCAACGTCTCCAACACCGCGGCATATCCGTCCGCGGGGAGCCGTCCGGACGCGTGCGCCCGCTCCGCGGTTCGGCGGGCGAGCGCGACGTAGGACTCGACGACGTCGGGCGCCGCCGTCCGCAGGGTGCGCAGGTGCGCGGCGAGCGTGGCGGCGTCGCCCCTGGACACCGGACCGGTGAGCGCGGCGTCGCCCAGGCGCAGGGTGTTGTCGAGCGCGGCCGAGAGCAGCGGCGCGAGCAGCCGCCCGGGATCGGCCACCCCGGCGTCGCCCAGCAGCGAAAGCGCGTCGTTGACCAGGGTGACCAGGTGGTTGGCGCCCACGGTCAGGGACGCGTGATAGAGCGCCCGCGCCGGCTCCGGCACCCACACCGGCTCGCCGCCCATCTCGAGGACGAGCGACTCGGCCACCGGACGCAGTTCCTCCGGGGCCGTGATCCCGAAGCTCGCGCCGACCAGCCGGTCGACGTCCTCCGGGCGGCCGGCGAAGGTCATGGCCGGATGGAGCGCCAGCGCGATGACACCGCGCGCCGCGGCCGGGTCGAGGACGTCGATGCCGTGCGCCCCTGAGGTGTGGGCGACGAGCTGGCCGGGGCGCCACGCCCCGGTCTGGGCCAGCCCGGCAACGAGCGGACGCAACGCATCGTCCGGCACGGCGACGAGGACGAGTTCGGCGGCGCCGACGACCTCGTCGGCCGCCAGGATCCGCGCGTTCGGCAGTAGCCGCTGCACGCGGGCCCGGGTCTGCGCGGAGACCGCCGTGACGGCCACGACCGAGTGGCCCGCCCGCTGCAGCGCCGCTCCGAGGGCGCTGCCCACCCGGCCGGCGCCCACGACGCCCACGCGCAGCCGGGCCGGTCGGCTGCCGACATCGTCCGAGGTCATCCCGGCGAAGCGTACTGAGCAGCGCCCGCGGAACGCGTAAGTTACGACGGTGTGAGTGCCGACTGCGCCGACCTCGGGCACGTGGTTGCCCACAGTGCTGACGCCGCCGAACTGCACGCCCCGGTCCCCACCTTGCTGCTGGAGCTGCAGACGCTGCTCGGCGGCCTGGCCGCGACCGTCGCCGCCGACACCGACCGCGGCCGGCGTCCGTTCCGCCCGGGCCCGGACTGGCCGCCGCGGCTGGGTGAACTGGCCTACGGGGTCTATCTGCTCGCCGACCAGACCGGCGTGGACCTGACACGAGCCGTCGCGGCCACGGCGGCCGCCGTGCGCAGCCGCGGCCAGCAGGCGGCCGACCGGCCCGTCGGTGCCCATCCCGCACGCCGGTGACCGGGCTCGACCCGCTGCTGCGCGACCTCACCGCCGAGGGCGACGAGCTCGACGCGCTCGTTCGCGACCTGCCCGCCGGCGAGTGGCGTCGACCGACCCCGGCACCGGGCTGGACGATCGCCACCCAGATCGCCCATCTCGCCTGGTCGGACGAGGTAGCCGGCACCGCGGCAGTCGATCCCGCAGCGTTCGCCGGGATCGCGGCCCGGGTCTCCGCCGACCCCGCCGCCGTCGACCGCGCCGCGGCTGCCCGTGCGGCTGGCGAACCCGCCGAGCTGCTGACCGACTGGCGGCGCGGCCGGGTCGCGCTGCGCAGGGTGCTGGCCGCGGTCGCGCCCGGCACCAAGCTGCCCTGGTTCGGTCCCTCGATGGGTCCGGCGACGATGGCCACCGCCCGGCTGATGGAGACCTGGGCGCACGGGCAGGACGTCGCCGACGCGTTGGGGGTCGTCCGGCTGCCGACGGTCCGGCTGCGGCACATCGCCTACCTCGGGATCCGCACCCGGGACTGGTCGTTCCGAGTGCACGGCCGGGCCGGCCCGACGCAGCCCATCCGCGTCGAACTGAGCGCGCCCGCGGACGAGACCTGGGAGTTCGGGCCCGCCGACGCCGACCAGCGGGTCACCGGGCCGGCCCTCGACTTCGCCCTGCTGGTCACCCAGCGCCGCCACCGCGCCGATCTCGGTCTGCTCGCCACCGGCGCTGACGCGGACGCCTGGCTCGACATCGCGCAGGCCTTCGCCGGTCCCGCCGGTCCCGGCCGGGACAGCAACCGCTCCGCGTGAGGCGCCGTCGCCCGTGCGGCCCTGAAACGAGCAGCCCGGTTGATCCCGCGCGAGGACGGTGACACGCTGGCGCGATGCCCGCGGAGCCAGGCGTGCTGCGCGTCGGGAACGTCGTCGCCCAGTTCAGCCTCGGCCTGCCGAAGTCGTACTGATGGCCGTCATCTACGAGGTCGACCGGGGCATCGCGACGGTCGTCCTCGACTCGCCGGAGAACCGCAATGCGCTCTCGGCCGCGCTCGTCGGCGCACTGACCGACTCGTTGGCGGCCGCGGCCGAGGACGCGAGCGTGCGGGCGGTCGTCCTCAGCCACACCGGCTCGGCCTTCTGCGCCGGGGCCGACCTGAAGGAGCAGTCGGCGGAAGGGGGCCCGGCGCGCGGGACGACCCGGATGCTCGAGCTGCTGCGCCGAGTCGTCGAGCTGCCGAAACCGGTCATCGCACGCATCGACGGGCACGTCCGCGCCGGCGGGATCGGCCTCGTCGGCGCCTGCGACCTGGCGCTCGCCGGCCCGGCGGCGTCCTTCGCGTTCACGGAGGTCCGGCTGGGACTGGCGCCGGCAATCATCTCCCTGACGACGCTGGGTCGGATGTCCGAGCGGGCAGCCGCCCGTTACTACCTCACCGGGGACACGTTCGACGCGGCCGCCGCGGCGGCCGCGGGCCTGGTCACCGTCGCCGTGCCCGACCTCGACGCTGAGGTCGCGGCCCTGAGCGACGCCTTGCGGCGCTGCCCGCCGCAGGCGCTGGCGGAGACGAAGGCGCTGCTGGCCGCGGGGGTGCGCGACCGCGTCGAGGCCGCCGCGGGCGAGATGCAGCGGCTGAGCCAGCGGTTGTTCGAGTCGGAAGAGGCGCGGGAGGGGATGCGGGCCTTCCTCGAAAAGCGCCCGCCCCGCTGGGCGACGGGGCCGTGACCTCACCGGCCCGCGAGCCGCGCCAGGATCGCAGCCGCGCCACCCGGGCCGGGATGCTGGAGGCGGACCCGTCCGGCGCTAGACCCGGAATGCAGAGACGGCAGCTGCAGCGGGGCGCCTTCAGTCCGAATGTTGCGGATCGTCGCGGTCTCGGTTGGGGTCGATCCCCGCGCGTTCGAGCACCAGCCCCGCGACGACCAGCAGTCCCGATCCGACCATCAGCACGACGGCCACCCGCGTGTCGTGCCCGGCGGCGGTGACCGTCCCCGCCCGCGGACCGACCCGAAGCAGCAGCGCGATGGCGGCGCCGAGCACGCCGGACCCGACCAGCGAGGACGCCTTGCCGAGGGCGACGCTGCGCGCCACGGTGATCGCCGTCATCGGACGCGAGCCGGGCTCGTGCCGCACCGCGGCGCGCACCCGCCGAGCCATCACCAGCTCGACCGCCGCGAGCGCCGCGATGGGCGCCGGCAGAAGATAGTCGAACGGCGGCAGGCTGGCGTACGTGAGCCCCAGCAGGAGGTACGCCAGCAGGCCCACGACGACCAGCGGAGCAAGCAGGTCGACCGGGCCGGTGCGCCGCATCGGCGGGACGCTCATCCGCCCGTCCTCACCGGGTCAGCCTCAGGTCGTCGCGGCGGTGCACGGAGCTGCGCTCGGACTCCGGCAGGG
>JAICIE010000123.1 GCA_025924515.1 Jatrophihabitans sp.
TCCAAGACGGGCAGAAAGCTCGTCATCGTCGAGTCGCCTGCCAAGGCGAAGACGATCGGCGGCTACCTCGGCGCGGGGTACGTCGTCGAGGCGTCGATCGGGCACATCCGCGAGCTGCCGCCCAACGCCGCCGCCGTGCCCGCGCAGTACAAGGGCCTGCCGTGGGCGCGCCTCGGCGTGGACGTCGACCACGACTTCGAGCCGCTCTACGTGGTCAGCGCTGACCGCAAGCAACAGGTGAGCAAACTCAAGACGCTGATCAAGGACGCCGACGAGCTCTATCTCGCGACCGACGAGGACCGCGAGGGCGAGGCGATCGCGTGGCATCTCGTGCAGACCCTCAATCCGAAGGTCCCGGTGCGCCGGATGGTCTTCCACGAGATCACGCCGCGGGCCATCGCTGCGGCCGTCGAGAACCCGCGCGAGATCGACGACAAGCTGGTCGACGCGCAGCGGACCCGGCAGATCCTCGACCGGCTCTACGGCTACGAGGTCAGCCCCGTCCTCTGGAAGAAGGTGCTGCCCAGGCTCTCCGCCGGGCGCGTGCAATCGGTGGCGACCCGAATGGTCGTCGAACGCGAGCGCGAGCGGATGGCCTTCCACGGCGCGTCCTACTGGAACGTCGAGGGCACCTTCGCGCCGGCGCGGCCCCAGCCGAACGACCCGGAGACCTTCTCGGCCACATTGGTCGGCGTCGACGACGTGCGCCTGGCCACCGGCCGTGACTTCGATCCGGCTACCGGGCGCGCCCCCGCCGGGGTCCTGCACCTGGACGAGGACGGCGCCCGCGGGCTCGCCGCCCGCCTCGCCGGGCGGGACTTCGCGGTGCAGGGCGTCGAGGAGAAGCCCTACCGCCGCCGCCCGTACGCGCCGTTCATGACCTCGACCCTGCAGCAGGAGGCCGGTCGCAAGTTCCGCTGGTCGGCGCAGCAGGTCATGCGCAGCGCGCAGCGGCTGTACGAGAACGGCTTCATCACGTATATGAGGACGGACTCGACCAACCTGTCCGAGACCGCGCTGTCGGCCGCGCGCAGCCAGGCCCGGGAGCTGTACGGCGACGCGTACGTCCCCGCCGAGCCGCGGGTCTACAGCCGGAAGGTGAAGAACGCCCAGGAGGCGCACGAGGCGATCCGTCCGGCCGGGGACAGCTTCCGCACGCCGGGCGAGGTGGCGGGCCAGCTGTCGAGCGAGGAGTTCCGGCTCTACGAGCTGATCTGGCAGCGCACCCTGGCCTCGCAGATGGCCGACGCGGTCGGCACCACGGTCTCGGTGCGGCTGGGCGGCACCTCCACCGCGGGTGAGTCGGTGGTCTTCACGACCAGCGGCCGGACGATCACCTTCCCCGGCTTCCTGCGCGCCTACGTCGAGGATCTCGACGAGTCCGACTCCACGAAGGACGACGCGGAGAAGCGGCTGCCCCGCCTCTCGCGCGGCGACGCGCTGGCCGCCCGCAGGTTCGAGCCGCTGGGTCACGCCACCACGCCGCCGGCCCGGTACACCGAACCGTCGCTGGTCAAGGCGATGGAGGAGCTTGGCGTCGGGCGTCCGTCGACCTACGCGTCGATCATGCAGACGATCCAGGACCGCGGTTACGTCTGGAAGAAGGGCCCCGCCCTCGTGCCGTCGTGGACGGCCTTCGCGGTGATCAATCTGCTCGAGTCGTACTTCGGCCGGCTGGTCGACTACGGGTTCACCGCGTCGGTCGAGAACGACCTCGACGGCATCGCCAACGGCGACCTGTCCCGGGTCGAGTGGCTGCGGCGGTTCTACTTCGGCGCCAACGGCGGCGCGGCCGCCGACCCGAACCGGATATCCGCGCAGGGCGGGTTGAAGCGGCTCATCGAGTCGCGGCTGGAGGAGATCGACGCGCGGGGGATCAACTCGATCTCGGTGCCCGACACCGACGCGGTCGTCCGGGTCGGACGGTACGGGCCGTACCTGCAGCGCGGCGAGGACCGGGCGTCGCTACCCGAGGACCTACCGCCGGACGAACTCACCCCCGCCAAGGTCGACGAGCTGCTGTCCGCGCCGTCGGGCGACCGGGTGCTCGGCACGACGGCCGACGGGCGGGAGATCACCGCCCGGGCGGGCCGGTACGGGCCCTACGTCACCGACGGCGAGAAGTCGGCGTCGCTGTTCAAGACGATGTCGCTGGACACCGTGACGATCGAGGACGCCGAGCGGTTGCTGACCCTGCCGCGAGTGGTCGGCGTCCTCGACGACGAGGAGGTCACTGCACAGAACGGCCGGTACGGCCCCTATCTGAAGAAGGGCTCCGACTCGCGGTCGCTGGCGTCCGAGGAGGAGCTGTTCACGGTCACCCTCGACCAGGCGCGCGAGATCTACGCGCAGCCGAAGACCCGCGGCCGGCGCGCGGCCGCGGCGCCGCCGCTGAAAGAACTGGGCGACGACCCGGTGTCCGGGCGTCCGATGGTGGTCAAGGAGGGGCGCTTCGGTCCGTACGTGACCGACGGGGAGACCAACGCGTCGCTGCGGCGCGGCGACGCGATCGAGGAGCTCAGCACGGAGCGGGCGGCCGAGCTGCTGGCGGACCGCCGGGCGCGGGGCCCGGCCAAGAAGGCGCCGCGCAAGGCGCCGGCGAAGAAGGCCCCGGCGAAGGCGGCGGCGAAGAATGCGGCGGCTCAGAAGGCGCCCGCGAAGGCCACGCGCGGCTGAGTGTCCTGCGGCTACGGAAGTTGATCGGGTCTGTCCCGCTCCTGACCGGTTGACCCGCGCTCCGTGAGCGGCGGCGGGGCAAACCCGATCGGGTGCTACGGCTTGTCCGCGACGACGAAGACCCGCCGGTAGGGCAGGAACGTCCCGTGCGGCGTGGCCGGATAGGCCGACCGCAGGGCCGCCGCGAACTCCGCCTGGAACCGTTCGGCCTCCGGAGGCGACAGCGCGGCGAGTACCGGCCGCAGCCCGGTGCCGCGCAGCCACCGCAGCACCGGATCCTCGCCGGACAGCAGGTGCAGGTACGTCGTCTCCCAGGCGTCGACCCGCATCCCGCAGTCGAGCAGCAGCCGCGCGTACTCCTCGGGCGAGGCAACGCCGTCGTGATGGCGCAACACGCCGGACAGCCGCGGCTCCCACTGCGGCGTCGCGGCCAGCCGCCGCATCAGCGCGTGCGACGGCGCGTCGAAGTTCCCGGGCACCTGGAAGGCCAGCCACCCGCCGGGCGGCAGCGCCTCGGCCCACGACGCCAGCATGGCCCGGTGCGAGGGCACCCACTGCAGCGCGGCGTTGCTGACCACCACGTCCGTGTCCGGCGGCATGACCCACTGCGCGACGTCCTGAACCGAGAACCGCACCCCTACCTCGGGCCCGGCGGCGGCGATCATCTCCGGCGACGAGTCGATCCCCTCGACGGCCGCGGACGGCCACCGGCGGGCGAGCGCAGCGGTGAGCTCGCCGGATCCGCAGCCGAGATCGACCACCCGCCGTGGCGCCGGCGCGTCGATCCGCGCCACCAGGTCGAAGAACGGCCGCGAGCGTTGGCCGCCGAACTGCCCGTACTCGGAGGGGTCCCATCGCATGCCCGACAAGATATCTTGATATCAAGAGATATGGCATCATGAGGGCGTGCCGGACGAGGTCGACGCGATCGTCGCGGCCTGGCGCCGCGAGCGGCCGGACCTCGATGTGGAGCCGCTGCACGTGCTGTCCCGGGTCGCGCGGCTCGCCGCGGTCCTCGACGACCGCCGCGCCGCCGCCTTCGTCGAGCACGCCCTGCAGGGTCACGAGTTCGACGTGCTGAGCGCCTTGCGGCGCAGCGGCGAGCCGTTCGAGCTGACGGCCGGTGAGCTGGCGGGCCTGACGCACGTCACGTCCGGAACCATGACCAGTCGGCTCGACCGGCTGGAGGCCCGCGGCTTCGTCGACCGCCGCGCAGACCCGTCCGACGGGCGCCTGGTGCGGGTGCGGCTCACCGCCGAGGGACGCGAGCGGGTCGACGCCGCGTTCGCCGCGCTTCTCGACGGCGAGCGGCAGTTGCTCCGCGCGCTCGACGACGAGACCCTGACCGCTCTCGCCGATGCGCTGCGCAACCTGCTGCTGGCCGCCGGGCACAGCGGCGACGAGATTCCCGCGACGACGTAACAAGCGGCGCGTCGACAGGTGCCGCGGCTAGGCTTCCCCAGGACGGAAGCGGAGGGCGTCCGTCCGCGCGCTAGGAGCACATGATCGAGGACGAGGACCCGCAGTCGGCCGCCCGGTCGGGAATGTCATCGACCGCGGCGATCCGGGGCGTCCTGCAGGTCACGGCATTCCGGCGGCTGTGGTACGCCACCGCGCTGTCGAGCCTGGGCGACTGGTTGGGGCTGTTGGCCACCACCTCGATGGCGGCCTCGCTCGCGACCGGCTACCAGGCGCAGAACTACGCGCTCGGCGGCGTGCTGGTCGTCCGGCTGCTGCCGGCGATGATCCTGGGGCCCCTGGCCGGCGTGTTCGCCGACCGGTTCGACCGCCGCCGCACCATGATCATCTCCGACTTCGTGCGGTTCGTCCTCTTCCTGACGATTCCCTTGGCGCCGCTGTTCGTGAGCCACGACCAAACCCTGGTCTGGCTGATCGCCATCACGTTCGTCATCGAATGCGTGAGCCTGTTCTGGCTTCCCGCGAAGGACGCGTCGGTGCCCAACCTGGTGCGGCGCGACCAGGTCGAGGCCGCCAACCAGCTGAGCCTGGTGACGACCTACGGGCTCACCCCGGTCGCGGGCGCGGGGCTGTTCTCGGTGCTGTCGCTGATCACGAACGTTCTCGCGCGGCACGTCCACTTCTTCGCCAACCAACCCACGCAGCTCGCGCTGTACTTCAACGCGGTCACGTTCCTCGTCGGCGCGCTGGTGGTCGTGTTCGTGCGCGAGATCGGCGGGCGCACCGCCGCCCGGCGCGCCCAGGCGTCCGACGAGCAGCCGAGCCTGCGCTCGCTGGTCCGCGAGGGGGCGGCGTTCGTCCGGGGCTCCGCGCTCATCGGCGGGCTGATCACCGGACTGCTGGGCGCGTTCGCCGCGGCCGGAGCGGTCATCGGCGCCGGACGGACCTTCGTGGCGACGCTCGCCGGCGGCAACGCCGCGTACGGCGTCCTCTTCGGGTCGGTGTTCGTCGGGCTCGGCACGGGCATGGCCGTCGGTCCGCGCATCGCCCGGGACCTGTCGCGGCGGCGGCTGTTCGGGCTGGCGATCGTCTTCGCCGGCGGCTGCCTGTTCGCCACGGCGATCATGCCGCAGATCGCGCTGGCGACCGTCTTCGTCATCGGCATCGGATTCGGCGGCGGAACGGCCTATCTGGCCGGGATGACGCTGCTCGGCACCGACGTCGAGGACCAACTGCGCGGGCGGATCTTCGCGCTGCTGCAGTCGCTGATGCGGGTGGTGCTGATCCTCGCGCTGGCGGCCGTGCCGTTCCTGGTCGCGCAGGTCGGCCCGCACCGGCTGCATGTCGGCTCGTTCGTCTACGTGGTCGACGGCACCCGCGTGGTGCTGCTCGCCGGCGGGATCCTCGCCGTCTTCGCCGGCGTCTTCGCGTACCGGAAGATGGACGACCGGCAGGAGGTCGGCATCTGGACCGACCTGAAGACCGCGCTGCGCGGCGACAGCGCGTCGCGGCGCCGGATGCGCACCGGCGGCCTGCTGGTGGCCTTCGAGGGCGGCGAGGGGTCCGGCAAGTCGACCCAGGTCCGGCTGCTCGCCGAGGCCTTCCGCGCCGCCGGGCACTCCGTCGTGGTCACCCACGAGCCGGGAGGCACGCCCGTCGGCGCGGAGATCCGGCACCTGCTGCTGCACCACCGCGAGCCGCTCAGCGCGCGAGCCGAGGCGCTGCTGTTCGCCGCCGACCGGGCCCAGCACGTCGACGCCGTCATCCGCCCGGCGCTCGAGGCCGGCAAGGTCGTGATCACCGACCGCTTCGTCGACTCGTCCTTGGCCTACCAGGGGGTCGGCCGCGACCTGTCGATCGAGGACGTGCAGCGGATCTCGCGGTGGGCCACGCAGGGCCTGCGGGCCGACCTCACCGTGCTGCTCGACGTCCCGGTGGCCGAGGGGCTGGCCCGCGCCTTGGGCCGGGGCGAAGCCGACAAGCTCGAGCAGGAGTCCGTGCTGTTCCACGAGCGGGTGCGCGGCGCGTTCCGCGTGCTCGCGGAGTCCTCGCCGCGGCGCTATCTGGTGATCGACGCGCGCCGGTCACCGGAGGAGATCGCCTCGCTCGTGTTCGACGCGGTGGCGCGGCTGGTGTCGCCGCCGCGCCGCACGCTGTTCCACCAGCACGCGAGGACGCCGCGCGTCATTCCGGATCTCCCGGCGGCCGGGCAGCCGCCGACCCGCGCGTCCTTGGAGCAGCTCGAGCAGCAGGACGTGCGATGAGCGAGCCTCGGCGAGCGAATCAGTGTCGCAGCGCGTTCCAAGCCTCATCCGCGCCCGGAGCGACGCGAGGACGGGGATGAGCGTGTGGGACGACCTCGTCGGCCAGGACGAGACGGTGTCGATCCTGCGGACCGCGGCTGCCGCGGCCGCCGAGGCGGTGGCCGGCCGGGCGCTGCCGCCGGGCGCGATGACCCACGCGTGGCTGTTCACGGGTCCGGCGGGGTCGGGGCGGTCGGTCGCGGCGCGGGCGTTCGCGGCTGCGCTGCAGTGCGAGCGTCCGGTGAAGGGCTGCGGCGAGTGCGCCGGGTGCCGGACCGTGCTCATCGGCACCCATCCCGACGTCCGGTCGGTCGTGCCGGAGGGACTGTCGATATCGGTGAGCGACATGCGGGCCGTGGTGGCGGGCGCGGCGCGGCGTCCGGTGCTGGGCCACTGGCAGATCGTGGTGATCGAGGACGCCGACCGGCTCACCGAGGCGGCGGCGAACGCGCTGCTGAAAGCCGTCGAGGAGCCGCCGGAGCGCACCGTCTTCCTGCTCTGCGCGCCTTCCACGCATCCGGACGACGTGTCGGTGACGATCCGCTCGCGCTGCCGGCTGGTGAGCCTGCGGATCCCGCCGGCGGCGGCGGTCGCGCAGGTGCTGCGCAGCTCCGGCGTGGACGAGGCGACCGCCTTCTGGGCGGCGGCGGCCGGCCAGGGGCACGTCGGCCGCTCCCGCCGGTTGGCCCGGGACGTCTCCGCGGCAGGGCGGCGGGCGGCCGTCCTCGAGATCCCGGCGTCGCTGACGTCGTTGCGGGCCTGCCTCGACGCTGCCGATCACCTCGTGAGCGCGGCCGAGGCGGAGGCGGCCGCGCTGTCGGAGGGGCTCGACGCGGGGGAGACCGAGGCGCTGCAGACCGCGCTGGGCGCCGGCGGCACCGGCAAGGGCACCGCGGGGGTCGCCCGCGGCGCGGCCGGAGCGCTCAAGGAACTGGAACGGCGGCAGAAGTCGCGGGCGACGCGCACGCAGCGCGACGCGCTCGACCGGGCGCTGGTCGACCTGGCCGGCTTCTACCGCGACGTCCTGCTGGACCTGGCGGGTTCGCCGCTGGCCCGGTCGCATCCGGACTTCGCAGCGCAGGTGGGCGTCGTGGCGGGTTGCGTCGGGCCGGCGGACGCGCTGCGGCGCCTCGACGCCGTCCTCGCCTGCCGCCAGGCGCTGGAGGCCAACGTCAAGCCGCGGATCGCGATCGAAGCGTTGATGGCGGCGCTGAGGTTGCCCTAGGTCGTTGTCATGCACCGGCGCTACTGTGGCCGCCGTGAGCCTGGTCTGCGCGGTCACCTTCCAACGCCAGGGCCGGCTGTACTACGCCGATCCTGGCGGCCTGGCGCTGCGGGTGGGCGATCTCGTCCGGTACCCGACCGACAAGGGCCCGGAGATCGCCGAGGTCATGTGGGCGCCGCAGTGGGTCGACGACGAGATCGGCGGGCTGCCCGTCCTCGAGGGCATGGCGAGCGACGGCGACAAGGAGGCCGCCGAGATCTCGCGCAAGAAGCGTGCCGCCGCGCGCGTCGCCGCCAAGCGACTGATCCGCGAGCACGCGCTGCCGATGAAGCTCAGCGGCGTCGACTACGTCGTCGCGGCGAACGAGACGACGATCTATTTCACCGCACCGCACCGGGTCGACTTCCGGGCGCTGGTGCGCGACCTGTCCGCGACGCTGCACGGCCGGGTCGAGCTGCGCCAGTTGTCGGCGCGCGACGAGGCGCGGCTCATCGGCGGGATCGGCTCGTGCGGCCGGGAGCTGTGCTGTTCGACGTTCCTCGTGGACTTCGAGCCGGTGAGCGTCCGGATGGCCAAGGACCAGGACCTGCCGCTGAACCCGCTGCGGATCTCCGGCGCGTGCGGGCGGCTGATGTGCTGCCTGAAGTACGAGCACCCGCTGTACCAGGACTTCGCCGACAAGGCGCCGGGGATCGGCGCGGAGGTGGAGACCCCGGACGGCGAGGGGACCGTGGTCGGCCATTCGGTGCCGGCCGAACAGGTCGTCGTGCGGATGGCGGCGGACGGGCGCAGGACGGCGTGCGCGCTGGCGTCCGTGTGCGGGTCGCGCCGCGCGTACGAGGAGCGGCACCAGAGCTGAGCTCGCCGGCGGCGCACCGGACGCCGCCGGATCCTCAACCGGAGGGAGATCGCAATGGTGGAACGGAACACGCCCTGGCCGCCCGGGACGCCGAGCTGGGTCGATCTGCAGACGACCGATCCCGACTCGTCGCGCGGGTTCTACTCGGAGCTGTTCGGGTGGGAGTTCGACGTCGGCGGTCCGGAGACCGGCCACTACGGGTTGGCCACGCTGCGGGGCAAGGAGGTCGCCGGCGTCGGCGGCCTGCAGGAGGGGATGCAGCGGCCTGTCTGGACGACCTACCTGGAGACCTCGGACATCGACGCCACGGTGCAGAAGATCCGCGACGCGGGCGGGACGATCCTGGCCGGGCCGATGGACGTCATGGACTTCGGTCGGTCCGCGGTGTTCACCGATCCGACCGGCGCCGTGACCGGGCTGTGGCAGTCCGGCACCCACATCGGCGTCCAGCTGGCGAACGAGCCGGGCGGGCTGATCTGGAACGAGATCATGACCCGCGACTACGAGCTGGCCCAGCGGTTCTACGCCGAGGTGTTCGGATACACCTACACCGAGATCGGCGACGGCGGGTTCCGGTACTCCACGGTGGCCGTTGACGGCAATACGGTCGGCGGGCTCGGTCTGCTGCCGCCGGACGTGCCGGAAGAGGTCCCGGCGCACTGGCGGATCTACTTCGCGGTCGACAACTGCGACGACGCCGTCGACCACCTGGTCAAGCTCGGCGGGAGCGTTATCAAGCCGGCGGAGGACATGCCGTACGGGCGCTGGGCCGACGTCACCGACCCGCAGGGGGCAATGTTCTTCGTGATGTCGCCGTACGCGAACCAGGACGCCCAGTAGGTCGGGTCTGCCGCTTGGCGCTCTGGCCTTCGGGGCCGGCGCGACCCGATAGACTCGTCGGGTTCGCGCCGGTCGCCGGCGCGGGACGCCGCCTTAGCTCAGTCGGCCAGAGCGACGCACTCGTAATGCGTAGGTCGTGGGTTCGA
>JAICIE010000124.1 GCA_025924515.1 Jatrophihabitans sp.
ACGACGTCAAGCGGGCCGAGACCGGGATCGTGTACATCGACGAGGTCGACAAGATCGCCCGCAAGGCCGAGAACCCGTCGATCACGCGCGACGTCTCCGGCGAGGGTGTGCAACAGGCGCTGCTGAAGATCCTCGAGGGCACGACGGCCTCGGTGCCCCCGCAGGGCGGCCGCAAGCACCCGCACCAGGAGTTCATCCAGATCGACACGACGAACGTGCTGTTCATCGTCGGCGGCGCCTTCGCCGGGCTCGACACCATCATCGAGGCGCGTATCGGCAAGAAGGGCCTCGGGTTCGGCGCGGAACTGCACAGCAAGTTCGACCGCGAGCAGCGCGACGTCTTCTCCGAGGTCATGCCGGAGGATCTCATCAAGTTCGGGCTGATCCCGGAGTTCATCGGCCGGCTGCCGGTCATCACGTCGGTCCGGCCGCTCGACCGCGACGCGCTGGTCCAGATCCTCACCGAGCCACGCAACGCGCTGGTCAAGCAGTACGCCAAGTTGTTCGAGCTCGACAACGTCGAACTGGATTTCGATTCCTCGGCGCTGGAGGCGATCGCTGACCAGGCGGTGCTCCGCGGCACGGGCGCCCGCGGCCTCCGGGCGATCATGGAAGAGGTCCTGCTGTCGGTGATGTACGAGGTGCCCTCGCGCGAGGACGTGGCCCGGGTGGTCATCACCCGCGAGACCGTCCTCGACCACGTCTACCCGACGCTGGTGCCGCGGGAGGTCTCCACGACGAAGCGGCAGCCACGGGAGAAGTCGGCCTGACCGCTTGCCGACGCTGAAGCGTTCGCGTCGAGACACGCCCGGGCAGTCGCCGCAACTGCTTCAGCGTCGACGGCCAGGTGAGCCCCGCCGAGCGGCGAGGATCGCCAAGGCGTCGCGCCGGCAGCCGACGACGTCGTCGTGCATCCGTTCCCACGACAGCCGCACCGTAAGCCAGTCGATAGTGGCCAGCGCCGCATCCCGTCGGAGATCTCGTTCGCGATCCGCCGGGCTGCTGTGGAACCGGCGTCCATCGAGTTCGAACGCCACCCGCTCGGCCTCGAATCCCAGGTCGACGCGGAAGGACCCCGCCGGGGTTCGCAGAACCAGCTGCCGCTTACCGTGGCGCAGCCCTGGAACGTCGAACACCTGAAGCAACCCCCAAATCTCGAGCTCGCTCTCGCACCCCGCGGCCAGTAGCGCGGTCAGCCGCTCCAGCTGCTGGCGACCCGCCAGCCGGGTGTGTGCGCCGATGCGCTTGCGAAGCTCGTCGGGCTTCACGATGCGTTGCCGGACTGCGGCGATAGCCGGCGCCCGCTGGTGTGCGCGGCCGAGAAGGGGCCAGGTCGTCACCACCGCCTCCGCGGGCGTGACGAGTCGGACGCGCCCGCTCGGACCGGACGGCGGGGGTGTCGCGACCCGGTGAATTCGCAGTCCTGGCTGGGAGCGGGGGCAGCGCCGCGCGGGGACCGTCACATCCACCGCGTCCGCCGACGCGGCGGGTGCCGGGAGGTTCCACATCCGCAGCGCGGTGAAGTGGCTCAGGACGGCATCGGGGCCGAGGCTGACGAGTGCCGCCTGCTCAGCGAGCCGGTCAGCGTCCCAGGGCCGGCAGTACGCGCCGGTGAACCTGGCGAGCAGGTGGCCCTTGCGAACCTCGTTGTCCAGCTGGTTCCGGGTCACTACTCGCAGCAGTTGTTCCCGAGATCCGACGCCACCCAAGCGGTCCAGGACCTCATCTATTTCCGCGCGCACCGGAGGAATCCTGCCGACTTCGCGACGCGGTCAGCGTCCTTGTGCACAGTTCTCACCAAGCGCGTTCAGTAGTGCCCGGTGCATTACGACCCTGAAGCGTTTGCGGGGGCGGCGTCGGCGCGTCTCGACGCCAACGCATCAGCGTCGGGGTCGCCCTGCTCGCGAACCCCAGAGCCGACGCCCCGGGCTGCCCCGGCCGGGCCGACTAAGGTCGGCTCGATGACCGACTTCCTGACGCTGCCGGACGACCGCGGCGAGTGGCTCGCGTTCGTCCACGAGCAGGCCGAGCGGCAGCTCGCCGCCGCACGCCAGGCGCTCGATGCGCTCAAGGACGGACGCCACCGCGACGCGAGCGAGGTCGTCCGACTGTGGAACGAGGCCGACCTCGGCTTCGGCAACGCCGGGTCGGTCGTGAGCCTGCTCGCCGAGGTCCATCCGGACGAGGAGGTCCGCACCGCAGCCGAGGACCTGCAGCAGCAGGTCAGCCGGGAGCTCACCGAGCGCGACCTCGACCGGGAGCTCTACGACACCTGGGTCGGCACCGACCCCGGCGGGCTCACCGGAGTGGCGTTGCGCCTGCGTGAACGGGTCCTGCGGGACTTCCGGCGAAGCGGCGTCGACCGCGACGAACAGACCCGGCAGCGGCTGCGCGAACTGTCCGAGCGCCTCACCGTCCTCGATCAGCAGTTCGCTCGGGCCATCCGCGACGACGTCCGGTCGGTGCGGTTGCGTGCCGACCAACTCGACGGGCTTCCTGACGACTACCGGGCCGCCCACCCACCGGACGCCGACGGGCTCGTCGCGGTGACGACCGACTATCCGGATTACGTGCCGTTCCGGACCTTCGCACGCGACGCCGGAGCGCGCCGCGAACTGACGACCGCATTCCTCAACCGAGCGTGGCCGCAGAACGACGACGTGCTGCGCGAAATGCTGTACCTGCGAAATGAGAAGGCCAAGTTGCTCGGCTACCAGAGCTGGCCCGATTACGACGCCGAGATAAAGATGGTCGGAACCGGGAAGGGGATCGGCGAATTCGTCGACAGGGTCTCGTCGGCCGCGCGCGAGTACGCGCTCCGCGACCGAGACGTCCTGCTCCAGCGGCGCCGTCAGGACGAGCCGGATGCCCAGACCATCGATGCGGCCGACACCGCCTACTACGCCGAACTGATCCGCCGCGAGAATTTCGACGTCGACGCGCAACAGGTGCGGCGATACTTCGACTTCGCCGGCGTACGTGCAGGGCTGCTCAACATCACCGGGCGGTTGTTCGGCGTCGAGTATCAGCCGCGTCCGGACCTTCCGACGTGGCACGAGGACGTGGCCGTCTACGACGTCGCCGCCGACGGTGAACTTCGCGGCCGGATCTACCTCGACCTGCACCCACGCGAGGGCAAGTTCAAGCATGCGGCGCAGTTCGACCTGCGTCCCGGCCTCGTCGACCGACAGCCACCTGAGGGCGTGCTGGTCTGCAATTTCTCCCGCGGGGTCATGGAACACAGCGACGTGGTCACGCTCTTCCACGAGTTCGGCCACTTGGTGCACCACGTGCTCGGCGGCCGGCAACGGTTGGTCCGCTTCACCGGGGTCGCGACGGAGTGGGACTTCGTGGAGGCGCCGTCGCAACTGCTGGAGGAGTGGGCGTGGGACGCCGACGTCCTGCACAGCTTCGCCAAGGACGACGCCGGTGAACCCATCCCTGCAGAACTGGTAGGCAGGATGCGTGCGGCGCGCGATTTCGGCGCCGGCTATCTCATCACCACGCAGAGTTTCTATGCGGCGCTGGCCTACCGGCTGCACCGCGACCGCCCCGAGGACACGACCGCGCTGGTGCGCGAACTCCAGGCCGCGTACGACGTCTTCTCCTACGTGCCCGACACCCACTTCCACGCTTCTTTCGGCCACCTGGCCGGGTACACCTCCGCCTACTACACCTATCTCTGGAGCCTGGTCATCGCGAAGGACCTCTTCTCCGCCTTCGACGCCGGGAACCTGCTCGACGAAACGATCGCGGCGCGATACCGCGACGCCATCCTGGCGCGGGGCGGGAGCGCCGACGCCGCGGACCTGGTGCGCGACTTCCTGGGCCGGCCGTTCGCCTTCGACGCGTTCCAAGCCTGGCTGGCGCGTGCACCGCGACCGATCAGTACGGAAACCTGACAAACAGGTAATCGGAAACGGGCCGGTATCCCAGCCGTCGGTAGATCGCATTCGACGTCGGGTTGGCCAGATCCGTGAAGAGGACGGGAACGGCCTCGCGCTCCTGCGCGTCGCGGGTCGCCGCGGCAGTGACGGCAGATGCGTAGCCGTGACCGCGCGACTCTGGCGGCGTGTACACCGGGCCGATCCGCGCGACGCCGTAGGCGGGGCTCTGACGCCGCGCCAACGAGACCGGCGCGCCGGAGGAGTCGAGCCACAGCCACACCCGATCCCCGGAGAGCGCCCGATCGACCGCTGCCGCCGTCTCCCGGCTCGGCGGTGCCCCGCCTATGGCTTCGTGCTGGAACGCGGCGAACCAGTCCAGCAGCAGTGCCCGGTCCTGGCCGCCTGCGGGCCGCCCCGCTCCTGCCACGCCCGACGGCGGGTGCAGGACGTCGCATCGGAACAGCCGCTCGCGTATCAGCCCGACCGGTTCGATCCGGAGCCCGGCGACGACCGCCTCGACGGCCGCCACCGGACCGTTGATCTTGGCGATCGAGGCGAGGGCGGCCACGGCGGGGATCAACCGGCTCACGTCGCTCCACTCGCTGCTCAGCGCCAGCGGCGTCGACGGCTGCGACCGAGCGGCGACCGCACCGTCCGCCGAGACCGCGGACCACCCGTCCCCCGGCTGCAACCAGGCGGCGACGCTCGAGAGCGCGGTGTTTCCGACGGGGTCCGCGGCCAGGGCGCGGGCGCAGGCCGCGCGCACGTCGGCGTCCGCGGTGCTCACCGACAGGTCCATGGACTGATGATCGCCGCGCGCACCAGCGAATACGCCACGGACGCGCTTCCTAGAATCGGCGCGTGAGCGATCCGCAGCGTCCGCGCCCGACCCTCCCGCCGACGTACGCGCCGGCGGAGGTCGAGGGCCCGCTGTACGAGCGCTGGGTCGAGCGCGGTTACTTCACGGCCGACCCGACGAGCGGCAAGCCGCCGTTCTCCCTGGTCATCCCGCCGCCCAACGTGACCGGGAGCCTGCACCTCGGCCACGCGCTCGAGCAGTCGATGATGGACTCGCTCACCCGCCGGGAGCGGATGCGCGGCAAGGACGTGCTGTGGCTGCCCGGGATGGACCATGCCAGCATCGCGGTGCAGAACCTGGTCGAACGCCATCTCGCCGAGACCGAGGGCAAGGGCCGCTCGGACTACACGCGCGAGGAGTTCATCGCCAAGGCGTGGGCGTGGAAGAACCGTTACGGCGGGCAGATCCTGGGGCAGATGCGACGCCTGGGTGACGGCGTCGACTGGACCCGCGAGCGGTTCACCATGGACGACGGGCTGTCCCGCGCGGTCCAGACGATCTTCAAGCGCCTCTTCGACGACAACCTGATCTACCGGGCCGAACGGATCATCAACTGGTGTCCGCGCGACCTGACCGCGCTGTCGGACATCGAGGTCGAGCACGCCGACGAGCCGGGCGAACTGGTGTCCGTGCGCTACGGGGACGGCGACGAGTCGATCGTGGTGGCCACCACCCGCGCCGAGACCATGCTCGGTGACACCGCGGTGGCTGTGCATCCCGACGACCCGCGCTACGCGCACCTGGTCGGCCGCGAGGTCGCGCTTCCGTTGACCAACCGGCGCATTCCCGTCGTGGCCGACGAGCACGTAGACCCGGCGTTCGGCACGGGTGCGGTGAAGGTCACGCCGGCACACGATCCGAACGACTTCGAGATCGGCCGACGCCACCGCCTGCCCAGCCTTACGATCATGGACGAGCGCGCAGTGATCACCGTGCCCGGGCCGTTCCAAGGCCTCGACCGGCTGGAGGCGCGGGTGGCGGTCGTCGCGGCGCTGCGCGAGGAGGGGCGCATCGTCGCGGAAAAGCGCCCCTACCTGCACGCGGTGGGGCACTGTCAGCGCTGCGACACCGTGGTGGAGCCGAGGCTGTCGCTGCAGTGGTTCGTGCGGGTCGAATCACTGGCCAAGGCCGCCGGTGCGGCCGTGCGCGACGGCCGGGTTGTGATCGAACCAGCCTCGATCGCGCCGCGCTACTTCCAGTGGGTCGACAACCTGCGCGACTGGTGCATCAGCCGTCAGTTGTGGTGGGGTCACCGCATCCCGGTGTGGTACTCGCCGGACGGCGCGCAAGCATGCTTCGGCCCGGACGAGCAGGCACCGCCCGGCTGGACGCAGGATCCGGACGTCCTCGACACCTGGTTCTCATCGGCGCTGTGGCCGTTCTCCACCCTGGGCTGGCCCGATTCCACCGCGGACCTGCGGCGCTACTACCCGACGACGGTTCTCGTCACGGGTTACGACATCCTGTTCTTCTGGGTCGTGCGGATGATGTTGTTCGGCGTGTACGCGATGGCCGACCGCGGTCCTCAGGATTCCGTGCCGTTCCGAACGGTGCTTCTGCACGGACTCGTGCGTGATGCCCACGGCAAGAAGATGTCGAAGTCGCGCGGCAATGTGATCGACCCGTTGCTCTGGATGGACAGGTACGGCGCGGACGCGGTGCGGTTCTCGCTGCTGCAGGGCGCGAATCCCGGTGCCGACCAGGCCATCAACGAGGAATGGGTCGTCGGCGCGCGCAATTTCTGCACGAAGCTGTGGAACGCGACCCGCTTCGCCCTGATGAGCGGTGCGAGCGTCGACGGGCCACTGCCGCGCGAGGTCTCAGGACCCGACGCGTGGATCCTGTCCCGCCTGCAGAAAGTCATTCAGGACGTCGACGCGCTGTACGAGCGGTTCGAGTTCGCCAAGATCGCTGACGTCCTCTATCACTTCGCCTGGGACGAGGTCTGCGACTGGTACATCGAGCTTGCGAAGCTGTCCCTTTCCGGCGGGGACGGCGCCACGACGCGGCGGGTCCTCGGCGAGGTCCTCGACACGCTGCTGCGGCTGCTGCAGCCGATGATCCCCTTCGTCACCGACGCGCTGTGGACGGCGCTCACCGGCGGGGACTCCGTCGTCGTCGCCTCCTGGCCGGTCGCCGATCCCGCGCTGGCGAACCCCGCCGCGGAGGCGGAGATCACCGAACTGCAGGCCGTCGTCACCGAGGTGCGGCGGTTCCGCTCGGACCAGGGCGTGAAACCGGCGCAGCGGGTGCCCGCGCGACTCACCGGGGTGCAGGCGGAGGGCGCGGCGCGCACGCTGCTGCGCCTGGACCGACCGGAGGCCCAATTCGCGCCGACGGCGTCGCTCACGACGTCCGGCGGGATCCTCGTCGAGCTCGATCTCTCCGGGACGATCGACCTCGCGGCCGAGCGCACGCGGCTCGGCAAGGACCTCGCGGCGGCCCGCAAGGAATTCGAGGCGACGACCGCCAAGCTGGCCAACGAGTCGTTCACCAGCAAGGCGCCGGAGGCCGTCGTCGCCAAGGCGCGCGACCGGCTGGCAGCCGCGGAGGCCGACATCGCGCGGATCACGGCGGCGCTGGCCGCACTCCCGGACGCCTGACGTGGCCGGGTCAGAGCGGGAACGCTACGCAGCGCTGCTGCGCAAGGTCGAGGCCGAGGTCACCGCGCGGTGGGGCGAGGGCCGCATGCACCCGACCACCGAGCGGATCGCCGCGCTCGTCGACCTCCTCGGCTCCCCGCAGCGCAACTACCGCGCCGTCCACCTCACCGGCACGAACGGCAAGACCACGACGGCGCGGATGATCGACGAGCTGCTGCGGGCGACCGGACTGCGGGTCGGCCGATTCACCAGCCCGCACCTGTCGTCGATCACCGAGCGGATCGTGGTCGACGGCGCGCCGGTGTCCGACCGGACGTTCGTCGACGCCTACGCCGAGCTGGCGCCGTACCTCGAGCTCGTCGACGGCCAGTTCGACGTCAGGCTGTCGTTCTTCGAGGTGCTCGTCGCGCTCGGGTATTCGATCTTCGCCGATACCCCGGTCGACGTCGCGGTGGTGGAGGTGGGCCTCGGCGGCACATGGGACGCCACCAACGTCATCGACGCCGACGTCGCCGTGGTCACCCCGGTAGACCTCGACCACACCCAGTTCCTGGGCGAGGACGTGGCGACGATCGCCACCGAGAAGGCAGGGATCATCAAGGCCGGCGCAACGGCGATTCTCGCCGCGCAGCAGCCCGAGGCGGCGGAGCGGCTGCTGCGGCAGGCGGCCGAGGTCGGAGCCTCGGTGGCACGGGAAGGGCTGGAGTTCGGCGTCCTCGACCGTCGGGTCGCCGTCGGAGGACAGTCGCTCGCGCTGCAGGGTCTGGGCGGGCGGTACGACGATCTGTTCCTGCCGCTGCACGGCGCCCACCAGGCGCAGAACGCCGTCTGCGCCCTCGCCGCCGCGGAGGCCTTCTTCGGCGTCGGCGCCGCCACCGGGCCGCTCGACGTCGAGTTCGTGCGGCAGGCCTTCGCGGGCGTCCGCTCCCCGGGCCGGCTCGAGGCCGTGCGGTCCGCGCCGACCATCCTGGTCGACAGCGCGCACAACCCGCACGGCATGGCGGCGACCGCGGCGGCGATCACCGAGGAGTTCGACTTCCGCCGACTTGTCGCGGTCGTCGCCGTTCTCGGCGACAAGGACGTCCGCGGGATCCTCGAGCAACTCGAACCGGTCGCCGACGAGCTGGTGGTCACGCAGAACTCGTCGCAGCGCGGAATGAGCGCGGACACCCTCGCCGCGATCGCGGTCGACGTCTTCGGCGCCGACCGCGTCACGGTCGAGCCCCGTCTCGACGACGCTCTCGAAGCCGCCGTCCGAGTGGCGGAGGAGTCCGGCGAGGACGTCCTGTCCGGTGCCGGGGTCCTGGTCACCGGCTCGGTCGTGACCGCCGGTGAGGCTCGGGTCCTACTGGGCGCCGCGCCGTGACGGACGTCCCGGAACACGGTCCGCAAGCACCCGCTCCGGACGGCGCCGGCGAGCCGACCGCGGAGCAGCACGCCGAACGGGCCCGGCGCGCCGACCGTGCGACGCGAGGGGCACTGGCGGCCGTCCTCGCCCTCGAGGGACTCGTGGTGCTGCTCGTGCCCCGAGCCCTGGCCTTCACGAGCGCCGGTCTCGGCGGGACGAGGACCGTCGTCCTGATCGGCATCGCGGTGCTTCTCGTCGCCGGCGCCGCGCTCGCCCGCCGCTCGTTCGGGGTCGGTGTCGGCACGGCCCTGCAGGCCGTCTTCTTCCTCACCGGGATCCTGCTGCCGGTGCTGTTCGTCCTCGCCGCCCTCTTCGCGGCGGTCTGGGTGCGGCTGTTGTTCCTCCGCCGCGACCTCGTCGGCACTCCCGGCGGCGTGCGCATGCTGGTCTCCTGATCGTCCTAACCTTGCGCCGGCCTTGAGCCGATCTTGCCTTGTGCGGCCCGCCGCTCCTTAAGCCGGCGGCCGATCGTTGTAAGGCACGGGGTGTCGACTGGCGTGCCTTCCTGTTCCCGCGAGACAGGAACCATCGAGGGGGGACATGGCGACGACGGTCCCCTGCACGGTGCTCGTGGCCGACGACGATCCGGACCTGCGGGCCTACGTTTCCGTCGTGCTGGCAAACGCGGGCTA
>JAICIE010000125.1 GCA_025924515.1 Jatrophihabitans sp.
CGCCGACGAATAGCAACACGGAATCAGGTTGCGCGGCCGGCATCCGACGGCCTCCGCGAACGTGCCAGAATCGGCGATCTCGACGTGGCCGCCGAACATTGCGGCCGCTCGCCGCAAGCCTACGGTCAAATCGAACGGTCGTCAGTAGTCAAGACCATTTGGACTCGAGTCGATATTCGATCGAGGCGGTCCGTCGACCCCCGGCCGTGGAAAGCAAGCGCCCCTAGCTTGGTCCTGATGTGTAACCGATGTGTGCCCGCGATCGATTTCGTGATCATGGACTGGCTCGATAAACGGCTACACGCCAAGAAACACGGGGCCTGTCGAGCGGTGCCCCCGGCAGTGCCCCCGGCAGGATTCGAACCTGCGCTCCCGCCTCCGGAGGGCGGTGCTCTATCCCCTGAGCTACGGGGGCCGCAAACCTGGCCAGCCTAGCAGCGCGGCGCACTCGGTTCCGGCCACCGGAAGGCCGCTAACCGTCTCCACCGGGTCCCGCCGTCAGAAGGCGGCCAACCGTTCTGAACGGTTTGCATTCGGCATACGGGTCGGCAAACCCGGCAAACGGCTGCGGAACCCGTTTGCCGGGTGCAAACGGGGCGGGCTGCGGCGGCCCGTCCGGCCAGCGCGGCGGCCCATCCGGCCAGCGCGCGGCCGCATCACTCCGCACCCACCCCGCCCACCGCATCCGCCGCCGCATCCGCCGCCCGGCCGCCACCACCGTGACGACGCGTGCCAACCGCGCGCCGCCGCGCTCAGTCCGTCGGCGCCGGCAGCGTGTGCCCGCCGAGCTTGGCGAGCATCCGCTCCATCTGCTGCAGCTCCGACGACTGCAGGCTGTACATCCGCCCCGCCAGGTACCGGACGTAGGGCTCCGTCGCGTGGTTCAGCGCGTACTGCGCCATCGGCAGGCCGCCCTGGTGATGATGGATCATCAGCTGAAGGAACAGCAGGTCGAGCGCCCTGCCGTGGGAGCTCTCCAGCGTGTTCATCTGGGTCGGCGTGGCCATCCCCGGCATCAGGCTGCCCGCGGCCGTCGGATGCCCCATCCATCCCATCTCGGCCAGCGAGGACTCGCGGCTCAATCCCCAGGAGTCCAGCCAGCCCTGCATCTCACCGACCTGCATCTCCTGGCTGGTCTCGATGTCGAAGGCGAGCACCCGCAGCTCCGGGTCGGACGTGTTGTCGCGCTCGTAACCCGCCATCGTCACCGCCTGGGTGTGGTGGGTGGACATGTCGCGGGCGAAGCCGGCGTCGACCGAGTTGGCCGGGACCGCCGCCGAGGACGAAGAAGACGACGACGAAGAGGACGACAGCCACCCCGCTGCGAAGGCGATCACCAGGGCGGCGACCGCGATGATCGCGACGAGAACGACCGCGGTCCGGCTCCGGCGCGGCGCCTGCGGCGGGGCGGCCGGGGCGTCGACGGCGGAGCTCACGTCACATTCCCGGACCGTCGACCGGGTGACCGAACGTGCTCGGGTGCGCCTTGAACTGTGGTTGCGAGCAGCTCGCGCCGTACTCGGGCGTCGTCTTCTTGTTGTAGCGCAGCAGCGAAATGAACTGCTTGATCCGCGGATCGGACGCCTTCTGGACGAACAGCTGGTATCCCCACGCCTGCAGCGAGATCGGCGTCTTCAGGTTCGGATACGGCGAGAGGGCCATCCGGTCCTGCCCGGCCACCAGTTTCGTCAGGACCGCCAGCTGGCTCGCCGGCAGCGTCTTGGCGTTGTAGGTGATCCAGATCGCGCCGTGCTCCAGCATGTGCACCGCGTTCTCGTTCGCGATCGGCTGGCTGTAGACGGTCCCGGTGCAGTCGGCCCAGTACCCGTTGTGGTCGCCGCCGATGGGCGGCGAGGCGTCGTACTTGACGGGACCGCTCACATGGTCGTGCGAGCCCTCGACCTTGTAGGTCAGCCCCTTGATGTTCCTGGCGGCCGGCAGCTCAGGCTGGCGCCAGGGATCGCTGGCGTCGACCTGCTGGCCGCCGGTGCTGACGTGCGCGTTCGATCCGCCCGAGTGCAACACGACCACCACCACGATCGCGGCCGCGAACGCGACCAGGACGACCGCCGTGATGATCAGCCCCCACGGCGTCTGCCGCTGGTTGACGATCGACTTGCCGGGCTTCTTCTTCACCGGCGGCCGGCCGGTCGCCGACGCGCCGGCGGCAGGCCGCGCGGGCTTGCGCACCGGCTGAGGAGGCGACTTGCGCTGGGCCATGGTTGTTTCGTCCTATACAAGATTGCCGTGCGGCTCCCGCTGGAGCCGATCCGGCACGAAGTCTAAGTGCGATTCGTGTGTGCGCAGGCTGTGGCTATAGACCCTTCTCGCCGGTAATCGTCCTCAATTGGTCCCAACTACGATCGAACGGTGACCCCGGCCGAACTCGCCACCGTCGTGCACGGGGCCGTCGTCGCGGGCGTGGCGGCCGGCGACTTCGCCGGCACGCCCCCCGATGCCGTCGTCGTCGAGCGCCCGAAGAACCGTGAACACGGGGACTACGCGACCAACGTCGCCCTCCGGATGGCGAAGAGCGCCGGCAGGCCGGCACGCGAGGTCGCAGAGGCGATCGCGGCCCGGCTGCGCCAGTTCGACGGCATCGCCGGGGTCGACGTGGCCGGTCCCGGGTTCTTGAACATCACCCTGGCCGCCGACTCGCTCGGGATGATCGCGCAGGCGATCGTCGAGGCCGCGGACGGATACGGCCGCTCGGACGCCCTCGCCGGCCGGAAGGTCAACCTGGAGTTCGTCTCGGCGAACCCGACGGGCCCGGTGCATCTCGGACACACCCGGTGGGCGGCGATCGGCGACAGCCTGCACCGCATCCTCGAGGCCGCCGGTGCCGAGGTCGCCGCCGAGCACTACATCAACGACTTCGGCTCCCAGATGACCAAGTTCGGGGCTTCCCTCTACGCCGTGGCCCGAGGACGCCCCGTTCCCGAGGACGGGTACCACGGCGACTACGTCGCCGACGTCGCCAAGGCCGTGCTCGCCGAGCGCCCCGACCTGCTCGACCTGCCGGAGGACGACGCCGTGGCCGTGTGCACCGGCCTCGGCGAGGAGCTCATGCTCCGCTCGATCCGCGAGTCGCTGTCGCGGTTCCGGGTCGAGTTCGAGGTCTGGTTCTCCGAGCGCAGCATGCATTCGAGCGGGAAGGTCGACGACGCGCTGACCCGCCTGCGCGAACAGGGCCACGTGTACGACGCCGACGGCGCGGTGTGGCTGCGAACCACCGACTTCGGTGACGACAAGGACCGCGTGCTGGTGCGATCGAACGGCGAGAAGACGTACTTCGCCGCCGACGCCGCCTACTACCTCGACAAGCGCGGGCGCGGCTTCGACACGTGTGTATACATGCTCGGCGCCGACCATCACGGTTATGTCGGGCGGCTGCGGGCGATCGTGGCCTGCGCCGGCGACGACCCGGACCTGACCCTCGAGGTGCTGATCGGGCAACTGGTCAAGCTGGTCCGGGCCGGCGAGGAGGTGCGGCTGTCGAAGCGCGCGGGCACGATCGTCACGCTCGACGACTTCGTCGACCTCGTCGGTGTCGACGCGGGCCGGTACTCGCTCGCGCGGTGGTCCGCCGACACCCCGCTCACTCTCGACATCGCCGAGATCACCAGGCGGTCGAACGACAACCCGGTGTACTACGTGCAGTACGCACACGCCCGGACCCGCAACGCCCGGCGCAACGCCGAGCAGTTCGGGATCGGGCTCGACGTCTTCGCGCCGGAGCTGCTGACGAGCCCGTACGAGGCGGCCCTGTTGACCGCCCTCGGTGACTTCCCGGCCGTCGTCGCGACAGCGGCGGAGCTGCGTGCCCCGCACCGGATCGCGCGCTATCTCGAGGATCTGGCCGGCACCTACCACCGCTGGTACGACCACTGCCGGATCGCGCCACAGGGCGACGACCCGGTCACCGACCTCAACCGCACCCGGGCGTGGGTCAATGAGGCGACCCGGGTCGTTCTGGCCAACGGCCTGCGCCTGCTCGGTGTGCACGCCCCGGACCGGATGTAGCCGGTGTCCCGATCAGCGCATCCGGCCGGACCGCGGCACGCCGACGTCCTGCCCGACCCACACCCGCTCGCCGTTCCCGACGACGTCAATCTTCTCGACCCGGCGATCTGGCCCTCGTCGGCGCGGCGGGTCAACGGTGTCCTCGAACTCGGGGGCACTCCCGTGCCGGCGCTGGCCGACCGCCACGGCACCCCGGCGCTGTTCCTGGACGAGGAGGATCTCCGCACCCGCGCCCGGGCCTATCGGGCGGTCGACGGGGTCGACGTCTATTACGCCGGCAAGGCCTTTCTCTGCACCACCTTGGCCCGCTGGATCGCGCAGGAAGGCCTGGGCCTGGACGTCTGCACCGGTGGGGAGCTCGCGGTCGCCCGCGCCGCCGGGTTCCCGGCCGCCCGGATAGCCGTGCACGGCAACAACAAGTCCAGCGCCGAGCTCGAGCAGGCCGTGGCCGCCGGCGTCGGCCGCATCGTCGTGGACTCGTTCCAGGAGATCGACCGGTTGGCCCGCACCGCCGCGCGCGCCGGGGTTCGCCAAGCCGTCCTGGTGCGGGTGACCGTGGGCGTCGAGGCGCACACCCACGAGTTCATCGCCACGGCGCACGAGGACCAGAAGTTCGGATTCTCCCTTCGCGACGGTGACGCCGCGCGGGCGGTGGGGGAGGTGCTCGCCGCGGAATCGCTGCAGCTGCGCGGCCTGCACTCGCACATCGGCTCGCAGATCTTCGAGACCTCGGGCTTCGAGGTCGCCGCGCACCGGCTCGTCGCGCTGGCCGCCTCGCTGCGCGACGGGTTGGGCCTCGAGATCCCCGAGCTCAACCTCGGCGGCGGGCTCGGCATCGCCTATGTGCACGGCGACGACCCGGAGACGCCGAAACAGATCCTCGAGCGCCTCCTGGGCATCGTCGAACGCGAGTGCGCGGCGATGCGGCTGCCAGCTCCCCGGATCGCCGTGGAGCCCGGTCGCGCTCTCGTCGGGCCCAGCGCAGTGACGGTGTACGAGGTCGGCACGGTCAAGGACGTCCGGCTCGACGGCGGCGCGGTGCGACGCTACGTCTCGGTCGACGGTGGAATGAGCGACAACATCAGGACGGCGCTGTACGACGCCGACTACACCTGCGCGCTCGCCGGACGCTCGTCCGAGGCCCCGCCGGCGCTGTCCCGCGTCGTCGGCAAGCACTGCGAGAGCGGCGACATCGTCGTGCGGGACGTATGGCTGCCGAGCGACGTCCGGCCGGGCGACCTGCTGGCGGTGGCCGCGACCGGTGCCTATTGCCGAAGCATGGCGAGCAATTACAACTACGTGCCGCGTCCTCCCGTCGTCAGCGTTCGTGATGGTCAGGACACCGTGTTGTTGCGCCGCGAAACGGACGACGACCTGCTGCGGCTCGATCAGGGGCTTACCCGGTGAAGCCGCTCAAGATCGCACTGCTCGGTTGCGGGGTGGTCGGTAGCCAGGTGGCCCGGCTGGTCGACGAGCAATCGGCCGACCTCGCCGCGCGGATCGGTGCGCCGCTCGAACTGGCGGGCATCGCCGTGCGGCGCCCGAACCGGCACGCCGACGTCCCTCCCGGCCTGCTCACCGACGACGCCGCCGGTCTCGTCGCCCGCGATGACATCGACCTCGTCGTCGAGGTGATCGGTGGCATCGAGCCGGCTCGTACCCTGCTGCTCAGCGCGCTGGAGGGCGGCAAGAGCGTCGTCACCGCGAACAAGGCACTGCTGGCGGAGGACGGGGCGACGCTGCACGATGCCGCCGCCAAGGCCGGCGTCGACCTCTACTACGAGGCTTCGGTGGCCGGGGCGATCCCGTTGCTGCGGCCGCTGCGCGAGTCGCTGGCCGGCGATCGCATCCTGCGGGTGATCGGCATCGTCAACGGCACCACCAACTTCATCCTGTCGCGCATGGACGCCACCGGAGCGGGGTTCGACGAGGCCCTGGCCGAGGCCACCGCCCTCGGCTACGCCGAGGCGGATCCCAGCGCCGACGTCGACGGCTTCGACGCGGCGGCGAAGGCCGCCATCCTCGCCGGACTGGCCTTCCACACGCGGGTGACGGCCGCCGACGTGTACCGGGAGGGGATCGGCGACGTGACCGCCGCGGACGTCGCGGGCGCGAAGGCCATGGACTGCACGGTCAAGCTGCTGGCGATCTGCGAGCGGGTCACCTCCGAGTCGGGCGACCAGGTCTCGGCCCGGGTGCACCCGGCGATGATTCCGCGCAGCCATCCGCTCGCCGGCGTCGGAGACGCCTTCAACGCAGTCTTCGTCGAGGCCGAGGCGGCGGGCTCGCTGATGTTCTACGGGCGTGGCGCCGGCGGTGCCCCCACCGCGAGCGCGGTGCTCGGCGATCTGGTCGCCGTCGCCCGCAACCGCGTCACCGGCAGCCGGGGGGCGGGGGAGAGCGCCTACGCCGATCTCCCGATCCTGTCGATCGGCGATGTCCGCACCCGCTACCATCTCGCGCTCGACGTCGCCGACCAGCCGGGTGTGCTCGCGGCGGTGGCGGGCGCGTTCGCCGACGAGCACGTCAGCATTTCCACGGTCCGGCAGGAAGGACGCGGCGACGCGGCGACCCTCGTCCTGGTGACCCACGGCGCGTGCGATGCCGCGCTGGCCCGAACCGTGCGTCGGTTGTCCGACATGGCTGCGGTGCGCCGGGTCGCCGGCGTCCTTCGGGTCGAAGGGATGGCCGCCGAATGAGGCCACGCGGATGAACAGCGTGCGCGCCGCCGTGTGGCCGGGCGTCATCGAGGCCTACCGCCGCCGCCTCCCGGTCAGCGACGCCACGCCGGTCGTCACCCTGTTCGAGGGCGGCACCCCGCTCGTCCCGGCCCGGGAACTGTCCCGGCGCACCGGATGCGAGGTCTACCTGAAGGTCGAGGGCGCCAACCCGACCGGGTCGTTCAAGGACCGCGGCATGACCGTGGCCATTTCGAAGGCCGCCGAGGACGGCGCTCAGGCGGTGATCTGCGCCTCGACCGGCAACACCTCGGCCAGCGCCGCCGCGTATGCGGTTCGCGCCGGGATGACCTGCGCCGTGCTGGTGCCACAGGGCAAGATCGCACTCGGCAAGATGGCGCAGGCGCTCGTGCACGGCGCCCGGCTGCTGCAGGTGGACGGAAACTTCGACGACTGCCTGGAACTGGCCCGAAAGTTGGCGGTCGACTATCCGGTCGCGCTCGTCAACTCCGTCAACCCGCACCGGCTGGCCGGGCAGAAGACCGCGGCGTTCGAGATCTGCGACACCCTCGGACGCGCCCCCGACGTGCACTGCATTCCGGTCGGCAACGCCGGCAACATCACCGCCTATTGGCGCGGCTACAGCGAATACGCCGAGGACGGGGTCGTCGGCGCTCGGCCGCGGATGTTCGGATTCCAGGCCGCGGGGTCGGCGCCCATCGTCGCCGGCGCGCCCGTTCTCGCTCCGATGACCATCGCGACCGCCATTCGGATCGGCAACCCGGCCTCGTGGCGTTTCGCCGAGGCGGCAAGGGACGAATCGGGCGGGCTCATCGCAGCCGTTTCCGACAAGCAGATCCTCGAGGCCTATCGGCTGGTCGCGCGCAGCGAGGCCGTCTTCGTCGAGCCGGCCTCCGCCGCGAGCGTCGCCGGGTTGTTGTCGGCGGCCGCCGACGGCCGGCTGCCGGCGGGTGCCACGGTTGTCTGCACGGTGACGGGCAACGGGCTCAAGGACCCCGAGTGGGCGATCTCCGGTGCGCCGAAGCCGATCACGGTCCCGGTCGACGCCGCGGCCGCGGCCGGCGCGTTGGGTCTCGGGTGACAGGGTTCCGGGACGGTCCGGTCACCGTGCGCGCCCCCGCGACGAGCGCGAACCTGGGACCGGGGTTCGACGCGTTGGGGCTCGCTCTCGAGCTCTACGACGACTGCACCGCACAGGTCACGCCGGGCGGCCTGGCGATCTCGGTCGAGGGCGACGATCCGGTCCCGGACACCGAGCAGAACCTCGTCGTTCGGGCGATGCATGCCGGGTTCGACCGGCTCGGCGCGCGACCGGCGGGGCTCTCCCTGCACTGTCGCAACCGGATCCCGCACGCACGCGGGCTCGGGTCGTCAGCGGCCGCGATCGTCGCGGGCGTCCTGCTCGCCCGCGCTCTGCTCATCGACGGCGAGCAGCGCCTGGACCTCCAGGCCGTGCTCGACCTCGCCGCCGACATCGAGGGACATCCCGACAATGTCGCCGCCTGCCTGCTCGGCGGGCTCACGATCGCGTGGCACGAGGACGGGACCGCCCGAGCCGTGCGGCTGGACTGCGATCCGCGGGTGCGGCCGGTGGTTCTGATCCCGGCCTTCTCCTCATCGACCTCCGCCGCGCGCGCAGTGCTGCCGCCCTCCGTCGCGCACGGGGACGCGGTCTTCAACGCAGCCCGCAGCGCGCTGTTGGTGGCTGCCCTCGTCCGGGTGCCGGAGGCCCTCCTGGCGGCAACCGCCGACCGGCTGCACCAGCCGTTCCGCCTTGGCGCGGTCCCGGAAACGCAGGCGCTGATCGGCCGGTTGCGGGCGGCGGATCGGCCCGCGGTGCTCTCCGGCGCGGGGCCGACCGTCCTCGTCCTGGCTCGGGATCAACTCGAGGTCGAGGCGACCCTGGCCGACGTGCCGGACGGGTGGCGCGCGCTCGCCCCGGCGGTGTCGGTCTCGGGTGCCGTCGTGACCGCTGCGGCGGCTCTGAAATCAGCGGGTCGATAAGGCTTGGGAACATCCGCTGGCGTGCCGATGTTGCTGGCGGTAGGCGTTCGGTCTAGGCTCGGAACGTCAGCCAGGCGCCACCGAGCCGATCGATGCGATCAGCACCCGGAGCGCGCCCAGCCCGATCCCTTCCGTATCGCCGCCCGTACGGCTGTGAGTCGGCACGCTGACATCGAGCACTGGGCGCTTCGCCGCCGCTGAGACTCACAACGCATTTTTCAGGGGGAGGACGGGTCCTTTTCCGGTAACCGCCGGACCTGGGCCCACGTATCGGTCGGGCGCAGCGCCCACCGCTCCCGCGATCCGCTGCGCCGGCACTTTCGGAAGGATCCGACAACACAGTGACAGAACTTCAGGAGCAGGCTCCGTCTGCTGCCCCCGAGCAAGCAGCCTCCGCCGGGCGGAGGAGGGGCTCGCTGCAAGCGATGCTCCTGCCGGAGCTGCAGCAGCTGGCCGCCGGCATGGGCATCAGCACCGCCAAGCTCCGCAAGAGCGATCTGATCGCCGCCATCCAGGCCGCCCGCGCCGGCTCGGCCGAGCGGACGAGCTCTCCGGCCACCAACGGGGTGCCCAAGCCGAACGGCACCGCCGCAACAGTTGCTCCGTCCGGGCCGGGCGAGACCCTGTCCGGCGGCGAGCAGGCGCGACCGGCCCGGGCCCGC
>JAICIE010000126.1 GCA_025924515.1 Jatrophihabitans sp.
AGCATGCCGCGGTTGACGGCCTGGGTGGCGAGGGTGCCGCAGCGGTGAGGAAACGAGTCATGACGGCACGCTGCCAGCAACCCGCCACCTCGCCCGGTATGACACGAGTATCACCCCTGTATTAGGCGTCATACGGGAGCTGCCCCGCTCGGGCGCATGGTGCTCGGCAGTTCGTTCTCTCGTCCGTCAATCTCGATGCACCTGGTGAACACGCGAACTACCTGCCGCGCGGGCAACCGACTGCCGATACAGCAAAGCCGTAGTGGTCATCGACAGGGCGGCCGGGGGAGCGGAACGGCTCGGGGTCCGCTGCGGCTACTGCCGGGAGCGCCCGGCTCGAGGATCGGCCGGCGGTCAGCAGTTTCGTCGCGGCACCGGCCGCCTGACGTTCGAGGAGGACCGGCCCGGCTCGCCGGCCCAGCCGCATCGACCGAAGCGCCCGAAGCGAAGCTCCCCCGACTGGACTCGAACCAGTAACCCTCCGATTAACAGTCGGATGCTCTGCCAATTGAGCTACGGGGGACCACCGCAGCCACCCACGGCGCAGCCCCGGGCAGCCCCGCCAGCTTAGCCCACGCCCCCGCCCGGGTAGGTCATCGATACGGTCAGACATCCAGCTACGGAAGGCCAGGACATGAAGTTGTCACTCCTGCTCGGCGGCGCCGCCGGCTACGTGCTCGGCACCAAGGCGGGCCGCGAGCGCTACGAACAGATTGTCAGCATGGCGCGCCGCCTCGGCGGCAGCCAGACGGTGCAGTCCACGGCGGGGGTACTGCAGGGGCAGATCGACGCCGCAACACAGCGCGCCCGCCAGCTGCTCGGCACCCGCATCGCCGGGGGCGGCGAGCACAGCGCGGCCACCACACTGCCCCCTAACGGCAGCACCACCACCTACTGAGCGCGCTGCTCCTCCTCGGCGCTGCGCCGCAGGAGGAGCACCCGGGCCCGCACGGCCGCCCGGACCTCCGGGCTGTCAGCCGTGCCCGGCTCCAGCCGCGCCCACCAGGTGATCCCGTTGCGGCCGGGCACCCGACGGGCGACGAACCGCGCCGCGGCACCGCCGACCGTCGCCAGCTCCGACCGTACGATGTTGCTCTGCACCCGCTTCCGGACCGTCGGCGGAAGGTCTCGCGGCACGCTCAGCACCGCCGACACCGGCGCCCGGTCGACGAGGAGGACGTCTTCGACGACCTCGGCCTCGACCACTGTCAGCACGTCCTCGTGCCAGACCGCCTTGTCGACCAGCTGCCAGCCGATCAGCCGAGGGCCCGCGTCGTCGGGCCACCACAGCCCCAGCGGCGTCGCCAGCACCGCCGACCCGTCGGCCGTGTCGGCCCACGACACGACCCGCTCGTCCTTGCGCAATGCGGAGAGGACGGACGGTGGCGGCGCGTCCCGCCGGCTGAAGAGCCTCACGGCGCCCCGATGGCGCGCTCCCGCAGGCCGCGCCGGTAGCTCTCGAGCGCGATGAGCTCGCCGAAGAGGCGGGCGTGCTCCTCGGGTTCGTCCTGCGGGTTCATTCGTTGCAGCTTGGACTTCACCGCGGCGATCTGACGGGCCGTCACGATCTCGTGCATCCGGGCCAGGACGGCGTCGGCATAGCGCTCGTAGCTGTCGCTGCCGGCCGCCAGCGGCTCGACCGCCAACGCGCTGACTCCGCTGCGCAGCGGCGCCTCCAACTGCCGCTCGACGGCCTCGACGAACCCGGGCCCGCCGGAGCTTCCGGCCGCTCCCCCGACGGCCTCGATCGCCTTGCGCAGCGAGCGATGCGCCGGAACGAGGAACGCGTCGGCGGAGAGCGCGTCGAACTGCGGACCCGCGACGGCCGGCAGCTGCAGCGCGACCTTCAGCGTCTCGCGCTCGACGCGGGCCACCGCCTCGGAGACGACCGCCTCCCGCTTCGCCGCCGGCTGCGGGGATCCCTCGGCCGGGCCCCGCGACCCGGACCGCACCAACCCCCGCACCCGGGCCACCACCCGCATCGGGTCGTCGACACCGACCAGTCCGGCGAGCCGGCGGGCGTACTCGTCGCGCAGCCCGTGATCCTTGATCTGCGCGACCAGCGGCACCCCGCGGTCGAGCGCGCCCGAGCGTCCCTCGGCTGTGTCGAGGTCGAACCGCCCGACCGTCGAGCGCAGGACGAACTCGACCAGCGGGATCCGCGACGCCACCAGGTCACGCACGGCGGCGTCGCCGGAGCTCATCCGCAGCTCGCACGGATCCATGCCGCTCGGCTCGATCGCGACGAAGGTCTGGGCGACGAACTTCTGGTCGTCGCCGAACGCCCGCTCCGCCGCCCGCATGCCCGCGGCGTCGCCGTCGAAGGTGAAGATCACTTCGCCGGTGAACGAGTCCGAGTCCATCAGCAGCCGGCGCAGCAGCGCGACGTGCTCACCGCCGAAGGCGGTGCCGCAGGTCGCGACCGCGGTCGTCACGCCGGCGAGGTGACAGGCCATGACGTCGGTGTAGCCCTCCACGACGACCGCGCGGTGCTGCCGGGCGATCTCGCGCCGAGCCAGGTCGAGGCCATAGAGGACGGAACTCTTCTTGTACAGCGGGGTCTCTGGCGTGTTGAGGTATTTGGCCTCGATGCGGTCGTCGTCGAACAACCGGCGCGCCCCGAACCCCACCACGTCGCCACTGACGTCCTTGATCGGCCACAGCAGCCGGCGGTGGAATCGGTCGATGAGCGAGCCCCGCCCGGACTCCTTGGCGAGCCCGCCCGCCACGAGCTCCGCGGCAGTGAAGCCGCGCCCGCGCAGGTGCCGGGTCAGCCCGTCCCAGGACGACGGCGCGAAGCCGCAGCCGAAGTGCTGCGCCGCGGCAGCGTCGAAGCCACGGGCGGTCAGGAACTCCCGGGCCGCAGCGGCCTCCACGGACGCCAGCTGCTCGGCGTAGAACTCGGCGGCAGCCACATGAGCCGCGACCAGCCGGGCGCGCTGCCCCGGTTGCCGGACCGCCGGAGCCGCCCCGTCCTCGTAGCGCAGCGTGATCCCCGCGCGCGCAGCCAGCCGCTCGACCGCCTCGGAGAAGTCGAGCGAGTCGACGCTCTGCACGAACCGGATCACGTCGCCGCCCGCGCCGCAGCCGAAGCAGTGGTAGAGCCCGCGGCTCGGCGTCACGGAGAACGACGGCGACTTCTCCTCGTGAAAGGGGCAGAGGCCCTTCAGGTTCCCGCCGCCGGCGTTGCGCAACTGGACGTGCTCGCCGACCACGTCGGCGATCGCCGTCTTCTCACGGACCAGCGCGATGTCCTCGTCGCGGATCCGTCCTGACACGGGCGCAGTCTATGCGCGCGGCCGGACCGACCCGCCGACGCTGTGGACAGCGATCACTCCTCGAGTTCTTCCTCCGGGACGACGATCTCGGTGATCATCTCTTCGATCTCGGTCAGCGCCCGCGGCCCGCCTAACAACAAGACCGAGCCGATGACGGAAGCCGTCGAGGCTCGGATCAGCGATGCAGTGGCGCGGTGAAGGAGGCTGAACCCTCGTCACAGCTGATCTCAGGGTCCTGTGCCCACGAGCCGCTGGTGCCACGCCTTCGCCGAGGTCTCCGTGAGTTGGGCGACCTGATCGATCACGACGCGCAGTCGCGCGCCGTCGCCGGCCGCCGCCTGCCAGGCACCCGCCATGCCGCGGTCCAACGTGCCGGGAGCGCCGGCGAGAACGGCCTCGGTGAGTTCGGTCAGCAACCGACGCTGCCGGGCCTGGCGCTCGGCTGCGCCCCGGCGGCGCATCACGTACTGCAGCGCCACCGCCTTGAGCAGGGCGCATTCGGCAGCGGTCTGAGCCGGCACGACCAGCGACGCTACGTAGCGGCCGAGCGGGGCGGTGCCGAACCGATCGCGGGTAGCAACGACGGCCGCGCCGACGAACCGGCCGGTGAGTTCGCTGGTCGCGCGTTTGGCCAGTGCTTGGGCCGCGAGGCTGCCGTCGTACGCGGCCAGGTCTCGCACGCTCGGCAGTTCCAGGAGATCGTCGAGGACGGGGCCGAGCCGTTCCGGCGGGTCCGGACTGTAGTGCTCCGACGCGAGCGCGCAAAGCAGCGCTCGGGACTCGTCGTCGACGGCGCCGAGCCGCAACAGCCCGGCGTGCACGCCGTCCTCGACGTCGTGCACGGAGTAGGCGACGTCGTCGGCCCAGTCCATGACCTGCGCCTCGAGGCAGCGAACGTCGTGCGGCGCGCCCCCGCGGAACCAGCCGAAGGCCGAAAGATCTTCGCCGTAGACGCCGAACTTGCGCTGGCCCGGCCGGCGTTGCCACGGGTACTTGCAGGTGGCATCGAGCGCGGCGCGGGTGAGGTTCAAGCCGGCCGGCTCGCCCGATGCGGCGAGCACCTTCGCCTCGAGCCGGGTCAAGACCCGCAGCGTCTGGGCGTTGCCCTCGAATCCGCCGCACTCGGCGGCGATCTCGTCGAGGGCCTGTTCACCGTTGTGGCCGAACGGCGGATGGCCGATGTCGTGGGCCAGCCCGGCGGTGTCGACCAGGTCCGGATCGCAGCCGAGCGCGGCCCCGATCTCCCGTCCTATCTGGGCGACCTCCAGCGAATGCGTCAGCCGGGTCCGCGGGAAGTCGTCCTCGCCCGGCACGACGACCTGCGTCTTGTCGGCGAGCCGCCGGAAGGCGTACGAGTGCAGGACCCGCGCCCGGTCGCGGGCGAAGTCGCTGCGCCGAGAGGCCCCGGCCGCCGCGCCGGCGCGCTTCGGCGGTTCGGCGATCCGCCGCTCCCGGTCGCTGGCCGCATAAACGAAACCGGTCATCCGTGGGTAACGAGGCCCTGGTCGTCGATCCATTCGGTGAACCGAAGCAATGTGTCGATCCACATCCCGATCGCGTATTTTAACTGCGCCCGCGTTCCGCCGGCGTCGAAGTCGTAGCAGTGCTCGGCGCACACCCCGACCAGGCCGTCGTCGGGCAGGACGGTGTACGCCTTCGGGAACAGCTTGGTCCGGTTCCACTCGTCCAGCAGCAACGCCAGAGCGGTGCGGCTGTCGACGGGAAAGCGGCGGTTCATGTAAAGGCGCGCCTGCAACACCTCGTTCCGCTCGCCGTAGAAGAAGAAGAACACGCTGCACTTCTCCCACCGCACAACAAGGTCGCCGTCGTCGTCGACGCTGTGCCTGAGGCCGTATTCGTCGAGCACCTGCTGCACGAGGGGCAGCGTGGGGAGGATCAGGGTGCCGCCGTCGGGATCACGTCGACGCGAGGCCAGCGGGTCGGCCACGACCTCACGGGAGCGCCGCCAGAACACGCGTGCACCCTAACCCCCGAGAGCCGAGCGCCCGGCCTCCAGTCGCGCCACGGGGACCCGGAAGGGTGAGCAGGAGACGTAGTCGATGCCGGTGGCGTTGAAGAAGTGGACGGAGTCGGGGTCGCCGCCGTGTTCGCCGCAGACGCCGAGTTTGAGGCCGGGGCGGCGGGCGCGTCCTTTCTCCGCGGCGATGCGGACGAGTTCGCCGACGCCCTCGACGTCGAGCGACTCGAACGGGCTGACCCCGAAGATGCCCTTTTCGAGGTAGGCGGAGAAGAACGCGGCTTCGACGTCGTCGCGGCTGAATCCCCAGGTGGTCTGGGTCAGGTCGTTGGTGCCGAAGGAGAAGAACTCGGCGGCATCGGCGATCTGGTCGGCGGTGAGCGCCGCGCGCGGCAGCTCGATCATCGTGCCGACCAGGAACTCCAGGTGCGATCCGGTCTCGGTGCGGACGTCCTTGGCGACCTGGATGATGTCCTGCTTGACCGTCTCGAGTTCCTGCACGTTCGCCACCAATGGCACCATGATCTCGACCCGGGGCACCCCGCCGGCCTTCATCCGCTCGGCGGCCGCCTCGAGGATCGCGCGGGACTGCATCTGGAACAGCCCGGGGATCACCACTCCCAGGCGCACCCCGCGCAGCCCGAGCATGGGGTTCTGCTCGTGCAGCCGGTGCACCGCCTGCAGCAGCCGCAGGTCGTTCTCGTTCTCCTCGCCGCGCGCCTCGGCCACCGCCACCCGCACCGACAGTTCGGTGATGTCGGGCAGGAACTCGTGCAGCGGCGGGTCGAGCAGCCGGATCGTCACCGGCAGCCCGTCCATCGCCTGCAGGATGGAGGTGAAGTCCTCGCGCTGCAGCGGCAGCAGCTCGGCCAGCTGCGCGTCGCGCTCCTCCGGGGTGTCGGCCAGCACGAGCCGCTCGATGAACCGGCGGCGCTCCCCCAGGAACATGTGCTCGGTGCGGCACAGCCCGATGCCCTCAGCGCCGAAGCGGCGCGCCCGGGCCGCGTCCTCGGCCGTGTCCGCGTTGGCCCGCACCCCCATCCGCCGCACCCCGTCGGCGTGCCGCATCAGCCGGTCCACGGCCTTCACCAGATCGTCCGCGTCGCCGTCGCCGGCCGACAGCTCGTGCTCGAAGTACCGCACCACCGGCGAGTCGACCACCGGCACCTCACCCACGAACACCTCACCGGTGGTGCCGTCGATCGAGATGACGTCGCCCTCCTCGACCACGATCCCGCCCGGACCGGTGAACCGCCGCTGCTTCGTGGAAACGTCGAGCTCCTCCGCCCCGCACACGCACGTCTTGCCCATCCCCCGGGCCACCACCGCCGCGTGCGAGGTCTTGCCGCCCCGCGAGGTCAGGATCCCGGCCGCGGCGATCATTCCGTTCAGGTCGTCCGGGTTGGTCTCCCGACGCACCAGGATCACCTGCTCCCCCGACCGCGACCACTTGACCGCGGTGTAGGAGTCGAACACCACCTTGCCCACCGCCGCGCCCGGCGAGGCGTTCATGCCTTTCGCGATCCGCGTGCGCTCGGCGCCCTCGTCGAAGCGGGGGAACATCAACTGCCCCAACTGGGCGCCGGTGACCCGCGCCAGCGCCTCGTCCTCGTCGATCAGACCCTGGTCGACGAGCTGGGTGGCGATCCGGAACGCCGCCGCCGCCGTGCGCTTGCCGACCCGGGTCTGCAGCATCCACAGCTTGGTGCGCTCGATCGTGAACTCGATGTCGCACAGGTCGCGGTAGTGCTCCTCCAGCGTCTGCATGATCTTCAGCAGCTCGGCGTAACACCGCTTGTCGATCTTCTCCAGGTCGGCCAGCGGCACCGTGTTGCGGATCCCGGCGACCACGTCCTCACCCTGGGCGTTCTGCAGATAGTCGCCGTAGACGCCCTGCGCCCCGCTGGCCGGGTCGCGGGTGAACGCCACTCCGGTGCCCGAGTCCATCCCCAGGTTGCCGAACACCATCGCGACCACGTTCACCGCGGTGCCGAGATCGGCGGGGATCCGTTCCTGCCGGCGGTAGATGACGGCCCGCTCGGTGTTCCACGAGTCGAACACCGCACGGACGGCCAGATCCATCTGCTCACGCGGCTCCTGCGGGAACGCGCGGCCGGCATGCTCGACGACGATCTGCTTGAACGTCTCCACCAGTTTGCGGAAATCCTCCGCGTCCAGGTCCAGGTCGCTGCCCGTGCCGCGGGCCTGCTTGGCGGCCTCGAGCGCGTCGTCGAAGTGCTCGCCGTCGATCCCCAGCACCGTCTTGCCGAACATCTGGATCAACCGGCGGTAGGAGTCGAACGCGAACCGCTCATCCCCGGCCTGCTTCGCCAGCCCCCGCACCGACTGGTCGTTCAGCCCCACGTTCAGGACCGTCTCCATCATCCCGGGCATCGAGAACTTCGCCCCGGAGCGCACCGACACCAGCAGCGGATCATCCGACTGGCCCAGCCGCTTGCCCATCGCCTGCTCCAGCTTGTCCAGATGCGCGCTCACCTCATCGGCAAGCTCGTCCGGCTCACGCCCCGAGCGCAGATACGCCTTGCACGCCTCCGTCGTGATCGTGAAACCCGGCGGCACCGGCAGGCCCAGATTCGTCATCTCCGCCAGGTTCGCGCCCTTGCCGCCCAGCAAGTCCTTCATGTCCTTGCCGCCCTCGGCGAAGTCATAGACGTACTTGACCCTGTTCGGCATCCGGCGTTCTCCGTCCGAATCGACCTGGAGTGATTGCTGGGAGCCTATGTGTCTCCGACGCCCGTGCCCACCGTCAAGCGATCGGCAGCTCGTCGCCGCACGCCTCAGCCGCCGCTGTCGTCCAACTCGGCCGAGGACGGGACGGCTCGCGAGGCGCGGTCGGCCAGCCAGCCCGCCGGCAGCGCGACGGGGCGGGCGCCGCTGGTTCGTCCGCGCGGCTGGCCGACGACCGCCTCGGGGAACGGCTGGTCGGGATCGAGCTCGGCGAGGAGGTCGGCGAGCTCGGCCAGCGAAGACGCCGACGCCAGCCGGCCCCGAAGCTTAGTGCCGACGGCGAAGCCTTTCAGGTACCAGGCGACGTGCTTGCGGAACTCGACGACGCCCCGGTCCGAGCGCAGCCACCGCACCAGCAGTTCTGCGTGCCGGTACATCGTGGCCGCCACCGCGCGGAGCGCCGGCCGCGCCCGCACCGGGTGCCCGGCGAAGGCCGCGGCGAGGTCGGCGAACACCCAGGGCCGGCCCAGGCAGCCGCGGCCGATCACGACGCCGGCGCAACCGGTCTCGGCGAGCATCCGCAGCGCGTCGTCGGCCTCCCACAGGTCGCCGTTGCCGAGGACCGGGATGTCGAGGAGCTCCACCAGGTCGGCGATCGGCTCCCAGTCGGCGCTGCCGCCGTAGAACTGCGCGGCGGTGCGCCCGTGCAGGGCCACCGCGGCGACCCCGGCGTCCTGGGCGCGGAGCGCCGCCTCGCGGTAGGTGCGGTGGGCGTCGTCGATGCCGATCCGCATCTTGACCGTGACCGGCACGGCGCCCCGGGCGTTGCGCACCGCGGCGTTGATCAGGTCGCCGAACAGGTCGATCCGCCATGGCAGCGCCGACCCGCCGCCGCGCCGCGTGACCTTCGGCACCGGGCAGCCGAAGTTCAGGTCGACGTGGTCGGCGAGGTCCTGCTCGACGATCATCCGGACGGCGCGGCCGACGACCGCCGGGTCGACGCCGTACAACTGGACCGATCGAGGCCGCTCGTCGGCTTCGAAGCGGATCAGCTGGAAGGTTTTGTCGTTCCGCTCGACCAGTGCCCGGCTGGTGATCATCTCCGAGACGAACAGGCCGCCGGCCCGGCCCGGCGCGAGCCGGGTCGCCATCGCCTCCCGACACAGCCGCCGGAAGGCGGTGTTGGTGATCCCGGCCATCGGCGCCAGGACGACCGGTGGATCCGCGACCACGCGCTCAGCCAGCCGCAGCGGCGCGACCTCGACCGCGGTGCTCATTGGTCCACCATCCGTGTGGCAACCGCCATCGGCTGACGGGACCGGTGAGGGTTCCTGCTGAATCGCCGGCCGGCGGCCGACCGCCAGGGGTGCTTGTCCCTCGAGGACCTGCGTGAGATGTGCGGCGGCCGCCG
>JAICIE010000127.1 GCA_025924515.1 Jatrophihabitans sp.
CGCGCCTGGATCCGCGTCATCTGGCGCTGCTGGCACGACCACACCGCCTACAACCCTCAGCTCCACCGAGCGGCGGTGATGCTCCAGGCCGCTTGAGGTTGACCTAGGGAATCTCACGCCGCGACCGTGGTGAGCGCCGGTCGTCCCGTCCACGATCCGAATGCAGACCTCATCGGTATCAGCAGCCCGGCAGGCGCGCCGCCAGGTACGACTCCACCTGGTCGAGTGAGACCCGCTCCTGTGCCATCGAGTCGCGGTCGCGCACGGTCACCGCACGATCGTCGAGCGAGTCGAAGTCGACGGTGACACAGAACGGCGTGCCGATCTCGTCCTGGCGGCGGTAGCGCCGGCCGATCGCCTGCGCGTCGTCGAAGTCCACGTTCCAGTTGCGCCGCAGCCGCGCGGCGAGATCGAACGCCATCGGGGACAGGTCGGCGTTACGCGACAGCGGGAGTACGGCCGCCTTCACCGGCGCCAACCTTTTGTCAAAGCGGAGCACCGTGCGCTTCTCCGGCTTTCCCTTGGCGTTGGGTGCCTCGTCCTCGTTGTAGGCGTCGAGCAGGAACGCCAGCACGGCACGGGTCAGGCCGGCCGCGGGCTCGACGACATAGGGGGTCCAGCGCTCGCCCTTCTCCTGATCGAAGTACGAAAGGTCGGCACCGGAATGCTTGCTGTGCGTCGAGAGGTCGAAGTCCGTGCGATTGGCGATTCCCTCGAGCTCGGCGAAATCCGTTCCGCCGAACCCGAACCGGTATTCGATGTCGACGGTGCGCTTGGCGTAGTGGGAGAGCTTTTGCTGCGGATGCTCGTAGAACCGCAGGTTGTCCGGCGAGATCCCCAGGTCGGTGTACCAGTTCCAGCGCTGCTCGAGCCAGTACTCGTGCCACTTCTCGTCGGTGCCGGGCTCGACGAAGTATTCCATCTCCATCTGTTCGAACTCGCGGGTCCGGAAGATGAAATTGCCGGGCGTGATCTCGTTGCGGAAGCTCTTGCCCGTCTGCGCGATCCCGAACGGCGGCTTCTTCCGCGCGGAGTTCATCACGTTCAAGAAATTGACGAAGATGCCCTGCGCCGTCTCGGGGCGCAGATAATGCAATCCCGATTCGTCCTCGACCGGACCGAGGTAGGTCTTCAACAGCCCGTTGAACATGCGCGGCTCGGTGAACTGACCCTTCACCCCGCAGCTCGGGCAGTTGACGTCGGCGAGGCCGTGCTCGGCCGGTCGACCCTTGCGCGCCTCGAAGGCCTCGAGAAGCTGGTCCTCGCGGAAGCGGTTGTGACAGTTCTTGCACTCGGTGAGCGGGTCGACGAACGCGTCGACGTGGCCGGACGCCACCCAGACCTGCGGGGCCAGGACGACGGCCGAGTCGAGTCCGACGATGTCGTCACGGTTGGTAACCATGGCCCGCCACCACTGGCGGCGGACGTTCTCCTTCAGCTCGACGCCGAGCGGGCCGTAGTCCCAGGCGGAGCGGGTGCCGCCGTAGATCTCGCTGGACGGGAAGACGAACCCGCGGCGCTTGCAGAGGTTGACGACGGCGTCGTTGCGGGTTGCGAGGGCATCGGCGGGCACAGGTGCACTCCGTGGGTCGGGGACCGCCCCAGGGTATCGAGCCGGAGGGACCGTCTTCTGCGCTCGATGCGGTTGGCAGTTCGGTGCACGGCGGCCGCGGCCAGCCATCCGGCGATGCAGTCGACCACATAGTGCTCGGCGGAATAGACGAGGGCGAAGGTCATGAAGCCGACGTAGACCAGGAGCAGCGGGCGGGTCCACCGGCGCGCCCGGCGCCACACGAACAGGACGAAGAGCAGGGTTCCGCCGGCGTGCAGCGACGGCACCGCCGCGACCTGGTCGACGACCGACTGCCCCTGCTTGAGCACCGTGGCGGCGATCTGCAGGTGCAACTCGCTCCAGCCCTTGAACGAGAGCCGCTCGATCCACGGGTCCGCGCCGGGCCGCCAGCCCGCGCCCGGGCCGAGCAGGCCACCGTGCGGGGTCAGCGCGGGAGACCGCTGCAGGCAGGTCGGGTCGGCCGGATGGCCCGACACCTCCTGACCGGTGCAGGACGCGGCGGCCCACGGCGGCGCGGCCGGGACGAGCGAGAAGAACGCGAACCCCAGAAAGGACAGCGCGACGAATCGTCCGGCCCAGCGGTGGAAGTCCGCGCGGTTGCGCAGCCACAGCACCCCGGCGGTCAGGTAGGGCAGGAAGAAGAACGAGATGTAGCAGACGCATACGGCGACGTCCCACCAGCGCACGCCGCGGAACTTCAGGTGCTCCTGCAGCCAGACGGTCGGGACGTGTCCGAAGCCGAGCGCTCGGTCCAGGTCGAGCTGGGGCGTCCACCAGGTGGGCATGCCGAGGCTGTCCGACAGGCCGCGCAGGTGGTCGTAGACGATCAGGACGAGCGCGAACGGCAGAAAGTCGAGCACGACGTGCGCGACCGCCCGCTTGCCGACACTCGCCGCGGCCACGCCGGTCGCGATCCAGAGCAGCAGGCCTTCGCGGTCGAACGGGACCCCGTCGGCGTAGATAAAGATCGCGAGGGCGCACGCCCAGCCGGCGACCAGGGCCCGCCGCAGCGCCCTCAGCACGGAATCGCTGAGCCAGCGCGGCCGGCGCACCCGCGCTCTCATCGGCAGTCGGCGCCAGCCGTCCGACCGGCGGTCGTGATCACGGCGACGGCTCCCGGTCGCTGGCATGCAGCGCGAGCCGGCCTCCGGGCTGCAGCTCGGCGAGGACCTCGAACCCGCTCGGAACGTCCAGCGCCGTGCCGAGCACCGGCGTCGCGGCCAGCTTCACGTCATAGCTGCCCAGTGCCCGGCGGTAGGAGCCGATGTCCCGCCACTCGGTGATCAGGACCCAGTCGGACTCGTCGTCGACGCTGCGGGACAGGCTGCCCCGCAGGAACCCCGGACGGGCCCCGAGCACCGCCAAGGCCTGCTGTGCGCGCGCCGGGAAGTCGTCCTCGGCGGTGTGGAAGTGGGCCACGGAGATCACGACGGTCCCTCCGGCTCGACCGGGCCTGCCCCGCCGAACCGCCTGTTGCGCCGGGCGTAGTCGACGCAGGCCTGCCAGAGGTGGCGCCGATCGAACTCCGGCCAGGGCGTGTCCACGAAGGCGAGCTCGGCGTAGGCGGCCTGCCAGAGCAGAAAGTTCGAGGTGCGCTGCTCGCCGGACGTGCGGATGAACAGGTCGACGTCCGGGAGACCCGGCTCGTCCAGGTGCGCGGCGATCGTCCTCTCGTCGATCTTCGCCGGGTTCAGCCGTCCGGCGGCGACCTCGCGGGCGATCGATCGGGTCGCGTCGACGAGCTCCGCGCGCCCGCCGTAGTTCACGCAGAACTGGAGGGTGAGCCGGTCGTTCGCGCGGGTGTAGGCCTCGGCGTCCTCCAATTGGTCGATGACGCTGCGCCACAGCCGCGGGCGGCGTCCGGCCCACCGGATGCGCACGCCGAGAGCGGCCAGTTCGTCGCGCCGCCGGCGGATGACCTCCTTGTTGAACCCCATGAGAAAGCGGACCTCCTCCGGGGTGCGTCGCCAGTTCTCCGTGGAGAAGGCATACGCCGAGACGGTGCCGACGCCGACTTGCATCGCGCCGTAGAGGACGTCCATCAGCGCTGCCTCGCCGGCCCGATGGCCCTCCGTGCGCGGCAGCCCACGCGCGTGTGCCCACCGGCCGTTGCCGTCCATGACGACCGCGACGTGGCGCGGGACCGCCCGGGCGGGCAGCTGCGGCGGCTCGGCCCCGGAGGGATGCGGCGGCGGGTCCGGCCAGCGACGGCGCTGCGCAGCGACAGCGCTCGTCGAAGTCATCGCGTCAGGCTAACGCGATCCGCAGCCTCGCCGGGCCCCCAAGTTCGTTGATCTTCTCGCTTGACACTGATCTAATGTCGCGGACCTGAGGGGGCTCGAGTGAGAAGCGTTGTGATCCGACCGTTGATCCTGGCCGCCGCCGCGCCGGGACTGCTGGTGCTCTCGGCCCCCGCAGGGCCACCGTCCGCAGCGGCCGCCTCCGCAGCGCGGCAGACTACAGCCCCCGCTCTCGCGATCTATCCCACCGCGGACTCCCGTACCGCCCTGCCCAAGACGTGGATCTCGCTGCGGGGTCTCGCCGCTGCGCAGATCGGCCCGATCTCCGTCCGCGGCTCCCGCTCCGGCAGTCATACCGGTCACGTCCGCGCGGATTCCGACCGCAAGGGCGAGACCTTCCGCCCCGACCGCGCCTTTCTGGCCGGCGAGAGGGTCACCGTCGTGTCCCGACACCGCCTGCTCGGCTCCACTGCGACCGCAGGCACCTCGATCTCCTTCACAGTGGCGCGTCCCGTCGCGGACCCGCTCACCCCGTACACCGACTATGAGGATCCCGCCGACGACACCCACTTCCATTCGGCGCCCAAGCTGAACGCCCCCATCGTCCGGGTTGTGACGGGCTCGCTCGACGCGGCCGCTGGAGACCTCTTCCTGGCCGCGAGAGGCGGCTCGGGCAGCGACGGCCCTCAGATCATTCAGCCGAACGGGTCCCTCGTCTGGTTCCAGCCGGTGGCCGGTCACAACCGCACCGACGACTTCCGGGTGCAGACCTATCGGGGCCGGCGGGTGCTCACCTGGTTCCGCGGTGTGCCGGCCAGCGGGCACAGCCAGGGCGTCGACATCATCGCCGACTCGTCCTACACCCGGATCGCCGAGGTCCGCGCCGGCGACGGCGATCGGGCCGACCACCACGAGTTCCAGCTCACACCGTGGAACACCGCGTTGATCACCAGCTACCAGCCGGTGCACTGGAATCTGCACGCCGTCGGAGGCCCGGCCGACGGTGTCGCCTACGACTCGATCTTCCAGGAGATCGACATCCCGACGGGGAACGTGCTCGCCGAGTGGCACTCCCTGGACCATGTTGCGCTGACCGACACCTACTACACGTACGGCGGCGGCTGGTTCGACTACTTCCACATCAACTCCCTCGACTCCCGTGACCGCGGATACGTGCTGGTCTCCAGCCGGGCCACGCACACGATCTTCGAGGTGGAGGAGGCCACCGGCCGAAGCGTCTGGCGGCTCGGCGGAAAGCACAGCAGCTTCTCCGGCCCCGGCGCCGGCCTGAGCTCACAGCACGACGCCCGGTTCCTGAGCTCCACCGACCTCAGCGTCTTCGACAACGGCGCCGGAGTGGGCCCGGCGGCGCGGTCGACCTCGCGCGCCGTCGTCGTCCACCTCGACTTCTCGGCGCACACCGCCTCGCTCACCCGGACGGACCAGGCCGTCGGGTTGCGGGTCGCCACCAGCCAGGGCAGCACCCAGGTGCTCCCCGGCGGCGACGTCTTCGTCGGCTGGGGCAAGGTGCAGGCCGCCTCCGAGTTCGACCGCAGCGGCAGGGAGATCTACCGGTCGACACTGCCCGACCGCAACGAGACCTATCGCGAGTTCCGGTTCGCGTGGCAGGCCTCGCCGAGCACGCGTCCGGCCCTGGCCGCGTCAGCCAGCGGGTCGAGCACGACGGTCTGGGCGAGTTGGAACGGGGCCACCGACGTCGCGTCCTGGCGGGTGTTGACGGGGAGCAGCGCCAAGACGGTCGACACGCCGGCGGGCGTGCATCCCAAGGAATGGTTCGAAACGCAGATGGCGGTGTCGGGCAGCCCGGCTTACGTGCGGGTGCAGGCACTGGCTGCGGACGGATCGGTCCTGGCGACCTCGCCGGTGAAGCCCGTCGGGACGTAGACGCTCGTTCAGGGCGTCTCCATCAGCCCGGGCGCGCCGCGGTCGACGAGCGGCAGGGACCGCAACCCGCGCTCGAGATGCCACTGCAGATGGGCGGCGACCAGCCCACTCGCCGCCCGCCGCGCGCTGGGCCCGCTCGCGTCAGCGCTGGCCCAGTCCGCGGTCAGCAACGCCAGCATCAGGCCGACCGTCTCCGCCGCCGGACGCGCCGATCCGGACGGGCGGCAGCTCTCGCAGACCGCACCGCCGGCCGCGACGTTGAAGGCCGCGTGCGGTCCGGGCGCCGAGCACAGGGCGCATTCCTGCAACGCGGGCTGCCAGCCGGCGACGGACATGGAGCGCAGGAGAAAGGCGTCGAGGACGAGCCCGGGATCGTGCTCGCCCGCCACCAGCGCCCGTAAGGCGCCGACGACCAGCAGATACAGGCGCAGCGCCGGCTCACCCTCCTCGGTGAGCCGTTCGGCCGTCTCGCAGATCGCCGAACCCGCCGTCCAGCGGGCGTAGTCGCCGGCCAGTTCGGCGCCGTAGGCGCCGATGGACTCGGTCTGCGTCACCAGGTCGAGGCCGCGCTGCCCGCCCGGCGGCGCCTGCCCGTCGGCAAGGCGGCTGTGCAGCTGGACGTCGATGTGGCTGCCCGGTTCGAGGCGGGCGCCGAAGCGCGAGGTGGTGCGCCGCACGCCCTTGCCGACCGCCCGCACCCGGCCGTGGCGGCGGGTGAGCAGGGTGACGATGCGATCGGCCTCCCCCAGCTTGTGCACCCGGAGCACGACCGCCTCGTCGCGGTAGAGCGGCATCGCTCGATCGTCCTCCGCTCAGTGGATGACCGCGAGCGGCTCGGCGCACCGCCGCAGGGTCAGTCGCCGGGAAAGGACGATCGCCAGCGCGCCCATCGCCAGCGCGGCCACGACCGTCACCGCGAACGCCGTGCGGGCCCCGTGCGCGTCGGCGATCCCGCCGACCACGGCCGACCCGGCGCCGTAGCCGATGTTGAGGCCGGTGAGCAGCCAGGCCAGCCCCTCGGTGAGACCCGCGGACGGCACCAGCCGCTCGACGAGTCCGAACGCGGTGATGAGCGTCGGCGAGATCGCCAGGCCCACCACGAACGCGCAGCAGGCCAGGACGGTCACGTTCGTGGCCAGGAAGAACAGCGCCGGCACGACCGCGAACACGACCGACTGCAGCCGGTACCGCGCCAGGACGTCGGACCGCCAGTGCCGCGCGCCGTAGAGCAGGCCGGCGGTCGCGCTGCCGCCGGCGAACAGGGCGAGGACGACGCCGCTGAGCGCCCGGGAGCCGTGCTGCCCGCAGAACGCCACCATCGACAACTCGGCGCTGGCGAACAGGGCACCCATCGCTGCCGCCGCCGCGATGAGCAACGGCATCCCCGCCGCGCGGACCGCCGACGGGTGCCGCGGCGCGTCCGCCGGGTGCGGCGGTGGTTCGGTGTCGCGCCGGGTCGCGAGCCAGATCGCGCCCGCACCGATCAGCACGACACTGACATAGAGGACGTCGACCGGGTCGGCCCGGGTCGCCACCAGGGTGGCGATCAGCGGGCCGACCACGAAGATCACCTCGTCGACGACCGACTCGACCGAGTAGGCGGTCGACAGCTCCGGGCGTCCGGCCAGGACGAGCGACCAGCGCGCCCGGACCAGCGACCCGACGGAGACGTAGCTGAACCCGATCAGGAAGGTCGGTGCCAGGAGTGCCGGATCGGGCGCGCCGGCCTTGAGCAGGACAGCGAGCAGGCCGATGGCCGCCAACGTGACCACCGTCGCCGGGAGCAGCACCCGCCGCTGCCCGTGCCGGTCGACCAGGCGTGCCAGCAGCGGGTTGCCGGGCGCGGCGCCGAGGACGTAGGTCGCGCTGAGCACGCCGGCGAACCCGTAGTGGCCGGTGCGCGCGGAGATGATCAGAACGATCCCGAGCGGCAGGATCGCGATCGGCAGCCGCATCACGAACCCGGCGGAAGCGAAGGACCTGGTGCCCGGTGCCCGGAACACGGTCCGATAGGTGTCGAGCATCGTTCAGAAGCCCAGCCTGTCCAGCTTCTTCGGATCGCGTTGCCAGTCGCGCTCCACGGCGACGTGCAGGTCGAGGTGCACCCGTGCCCCGAGAAGCTCCTCGATCCCGAGGCGCGCGGACGTGCCGATCTGCTTCAACCGCTGCCCGCCTCGTCCTATCACGATCGCCTTCTGGCTGGGGCGCTCGAGGTGGATGGTTGCGTACACCGCCGTGATATCGGCTCTGGTGTCGTGCGGACCCATTTCGTCGACGGTGACAGCGATGGAGTGCGGCAGCTCGTCGCGGACGTCGGCGAGCGCGGCCTCGCGGATCAGCTCGGCGATCCGCGTCTCGAGCTCGGTGTCGGTCGCCAGGTCGCCGGGGTAGAGCTGCGGTCCCTCGGGCAGATGCCCGATCAGGACGTCGGCGAGCGTGTCGACCTGGTGGTCGGCCGCCGCAGAAACCGGCACCACATCCCGGAAGTCGCCGAGCCGGCTGAGCTCCAGCAGCTGTTCCGCGACCGCCCCGCGGGTTACTGCGTCGGTCTTGGTGACGATCGCGACGACCGGCGCCCTGACGGCTTTCAGCTCGTCGGCGATGAACCGGTCACCCGGTCCGATGCGCTGGTCGGCCGGGACGCAGAATCCGATGACGTCGACGTCGGCGAGCGTCGAGCGGACGACGTCGTTGAGCCGCTCGCCGAGCAGGGTGCGCGGCCGGTGGAGTCCCGGGGTGTCGACGACGATGAGCTGCGCGTCGCCGCGCGTGAGGATGCCGCGCACCGCGTGCCGGGTGGTCTGCGGCTTGTCGCTCGTGATCACGACCTTGTGCCCGACGAGCGCGTTCGTCAACGTCGACTTGCCCGCGTTGGGGCGGCCGACGAAGCAGGCGAAGCCGGACCGGAACGTCACCGTCCCATGGTGGCAAACGGGTGCGACATGCTTGCTCGGGCGCCAAGTAGCGTTCCGGCTCGTGCACCGGTGCCCCGTCCTCGCGCTGGGGACGGTCCTGCTGACGGCCGCGTGCAGCACGGGCTCCGCGCCGCCGCGGGTGGTGACCCACACCGAAACGGTGACTTCGACGCGGTCGGTGGACACCGCGCCGGTGGCTGCCGGTCCGACGAGGATCCGGGCGGCGTCGTGCCCGTTCCTCTCGAGGTCGGCAGGGGCCGGTGCGGTCGGGATGCGGTTGGCGCGCAG
>JAICIE010000128.1 GCA_025924515.1 Jatrophihabitans sp.
GAACCACGGCCGGCCGTCGTCGTGCCGCGCGGCGTGTCGCAGCAACGCGGGTCCCGCCGCCGGACGCCCCGGCTTGGTCGGTGTCGTCCAGGTCGGCCCGCAGCAGTAGTAGGCCACGCCGGGCTCGGTGCGCGCGGCGTCGCACTGCGCCGGGGTATGGGTCGACCGCCCGATCAGGACGTCGTCCCCGACGATCCCCCGGGCCACCGCCACCGGCAGATCGTCCTGGCCGAGATGCAGGACCGGCGCGCCCGCCGCCCGCGCCACGTCGGCCCGGTCGTTGACCGCCCACAACGCGCCGTGGCGCTGGGCCGCCGCCGCGAACTCCGCCAGCACGCGCAGCTCCTCCCGAGCCTCGAGGCCTTTCTCGCGAAGCTGCACCACGTCGACGCCGGCCGCGAGCACCGCGTCGAGAAAGTCCGCCAGATCTCCGGTGCGGCGCCGGGAGTCCGTGCAGAGGTACAGCCGGGCGCCGTCGAGATCGTCCATCGGGGCCCGAGCGTACTGTTGGAAGCGCACGGGAGCCCGTACGGACGGGCTGAGAGGGCGAAAGCCGACCGTCGAACCTGATCCGGGTCATGCCGGCGAAGGGAGCGCATCCGTGGCAAGTTTCGACGTCGCCGTCGTGGGCGCCGGCCTCATCGGCACGGCGATCGCCTGGCGCTGCGCACAGCGGGGCAGGACTGTCGCGGTCGTCGATCCGCGACCCGATCGCGGTGCCTGGCGCACGGCTGCCGGGATGCTTGCGCCGGTCACCGAGCTGCATTACACCGAGTCGCCGCTGCTCCGCCTGAACCTGGAGTCGAACGCGCGCTATCCGGATTTCGTCGCGGAGCTCACCGACGCCACCGGACTGCCGACCGGCTACCGGCAGTGCGGCACCGTTGAGGTGGCGTGGGACGGCGCCGATCTCGCGGCGCTGCGCGACCTGCACCAGTTCGGCGCCTCGCTCGGGCTGCGGTCGCAACTGCTCAGCGCGCAGGAGCTGCGGGCGGCGGAGCCGGCGCTCGCACCGGGCCTACCCGGCGCGCTGCTCGCCGAATACGACCACCAGGTGGACCCCCGGCTGCTGCACACCGTGCTCACCGCCGCATGCGCCCGGCTCGGTGTCGTCCAGCACCGGTCGTCGGCGCGGCTTCGGACCGTCGGCGGCCACGCCGACGGCGTGCTTCTCGACGACGGCTCCGCCCTGTCGGCTGCCGTCACCGTCCTCGCCGCCGGGGCGTGGTCCGGCACGGTCTCGGCGGACGTGGCGGTTCCCGTGCGTCCGGTCCACGGCTCGACCCTGCGACTGCGCCTGCCGGGACGGTGCGCGCTGGCACACGTGGTGCGCGGGTCGGTGCGCGGCGCGCCGATCTACCTCCTGCCCCGAACCGACGGCGAGATCGTGGTCGGCGCATCGAGCGAGGAGCTCGCCTTCGACACGACGCCGCGCGCCGGCGCGGTCTACGAGCTGCTCCGTGACGCCCAGACCGTGTACCCGGAACTCAGCGAGGCGGCGTTCGTCGAGATCAGCACGGGGTTGAGACCGGGGTCACCGGACAACGCACCACTTGTCGGGCCATCGGCCACGGACGGCCTCGTCCTCGCCACGGGCCACTACCGCAACGGCGTGCTGCTGACGCCGGTCACCGCGGACGGGATCGCGGAATTCCTCGACACCGGCAGGATTCCTGACGTCCTGGCGCCGTTCAGCCCGGACCGTTTCGCGGGGGCGGCGCCGCGATGACAGCGGTGATCGTCAACGGCCTGCGACAGGAAGTCACCGAGCCGGCGACCGTCGCCGTCCTGATCGAAGCGCTCGCCGGGACGACACGCGGCAGCGCAGTCGTCGTCGACGGGGCGGTCGTCCCGCGTGGTCAGTGGCAGACGTTTGCGCTCCGCGACGGTCAGGTAGTCGAACTAATCACTGCGGTTCAGGGAGGCTGACATCACCACGCTTGCTGAAGAGGTGACGGCGGACGCGTTCGTCCTCGCCGACGTGACCTTGTCGTCGCGGTTGATCATGGGCACCGGCGGCGCGCCCAGCCTGCGCGTGGTCGACGAGGTTCTCGAAGCGTCGGGTACCGCGCTCTGCACGGTCGCGATGCGGCGCCTCGACGCGGCGGTCCAGGGCTCGATCCTCGACGTGATCGATCGGCGCGGGGTCAGAGTGCTGCCGAACACGGCGGGCTGCCGCACGGCGCGCGAGGCCGTGCGCACCGCTGAGTTGGCCCGCGAGGCGCTGGAGACCGACTGGGTCAAGCTCGAGGTCGTGGCGGACGAACGCACGCTCCTGCCCGATCCGGTCGAGCTGCTCGACGCGGCTCAGCAGCTGGTCGGACTCGGGTTCACGGTGCTCCCGTACACCAACGACGATCCGGTTGTCGCCCGTCGCCTCCAGCAGGCCGGCTGTGCCGCGGTGATGCCGCTCGGGTCGCCGATCGGCACCGGCCTGGGCATCCGCAATCCCCACAACGTGGAGCTCATCGTGGCCGAGGCCCACGTCCCGGTGATCCTCGACGCCGGGATCGGCACCGCCTCCGACGCCGCGCTCGCGATGGAACTGGGCTGCGACGCCGTCCTGCTCGCCTCCGCGGTCACCCGGGCGCACGACCCGGTGCGGATGGCCCGGGCGATGGCCGCCGGCGTCGAGGCAGGCCGGCTCGCCCGCCTAGCCGGCCGCATCCCCCGCCGCCACCACGCCCGAGCGTCCTCACCGACCGAAGGGATGCCCGTCCTATGAGCACCCTCCGAAATCGCTTCGCGGCGGGCGCTCGGCACTTTCGCGGGGACCACGCGTGACGGCGACCGCGCAAAAAGCCGGCGAAGCGCCGCTCACCCTCGACCGACCGGCGCCGCGGGCGCTCGGGATCGCCGACCAGCTCGGCCTGTGGGCCAACCTCGGTGTCAGCCTGCTCGGCTTCACTGGCGCGCTCTACGTCCTGATCCCGTCCGACCGCGCCATGTCGTTGGGCGCCGCCCTGCTCGCACTCGTCCTCGGCACCCTGCTCGGGACCCTCGGTGTGGCCGCCGCGGCGGTGCCGGGCGCACGCACCGGAGCTCCGGCGATGGTGTTGCTGCGCGGACTGTTCGGCGCGCGTGCGTCGTACCTGCCGACCGTCCTCAACATCGTGCAGCTTCTGGGATGGACGACGTTCGAGATCTTCACGATCGCGCTGGCCCTCCACCAGCTGACCCCGTCGGTTCCGCAGGACACGTACGTGCTCGCCGCCGGGGTCGTCACGACCGTCCTGGCGCTGCGGCCGCTGGGATGGATCCGGGTGCTACGGCGCTACGTCACCGTCCTGGTGGTCGTGGTGCTGGTGTACCTGTTCGTGCAACTGCTGCGCCACCCGCTGCCGCCGCTGACCCGCGGCGGGTTCCACGACTTCTGGCTCGGGGTCGACACGGTGATCGCGGTGGCCGTCTCGTGGGTGCCGGTGGCGTCGGATTACACCCGGCACGCCCGCAACGCGCGCGGCGCCTTCCTGACCGCGTTCGTCGGGTACTCCGTGACCCAGATCGCCTGCTATCTGCTCGGCCTGATCACCCTGGTGACGGTGGCGCACAGCGACGCCAACAAGATCTTCGGGTCGTTCATCGCCGTCCCGGTGGGCGCGGTGGCCTTCGCCGTCCTGGCCGCCCGGGAGGTCGACCAGTCCTTCGTCGACGCCTACTCCACGGCGGTGTCGGTGCAGAACATCCGCCCGCGTTGGGACCGGCGCTGGCTCGCTGTCGTCGTGGGCGCTATCGCCACGGCCGTCGGCCTGGCCCTCGACATCCGCGCCTACGAGAACTTCCTCGTCCTGCTCGGATCGGTGTTCGTGCCGCTGCTGGGCGTCCTCGTCGTCGATTACTACCTCGTGCGGCGGGGGCGGTGGGACCTCAGCGAGTCGTCCCGGCTGCGCTGGTCGACGCTCCTGCCGTGGCTGCTCGGGTTCGTCGCCTATCAGCTCGTCAATCCCGGCTACATCGGCTGGTGGGCCTCGCTCTGGCAGCATGTCGGCTCCGCGGTGCACTTCGCGCCGAGCTCGTGGATGAGCGCGTCGATCCTGTCGTTCGTCGTCGCCGCGGCCCTCGCGCTGCCGCTCGGGCTGGCCGCGGAGCGCCGGTCCTCCGCGGCTCGGTAAGGTGCGGCGGTGCCTGCGGCGCTCGTGATCGACGCCGAGGTCGAGGACGCGCTGCGGTCCGGCGGTCCGGTCGTGGCGCTCGAGAGCACGATCATCAGCCATGGCCTGCCGCGCCCGGACAACCTTCGGATAGCCCGCGAGATCGAGCGCGCGGTGCGCGACGGCGGCGCCGTTCCGGCGACCATCGCCGTGGTGGACGGCGTCGTCCGGGTCGGACTCGACGACGCGGCACTGGCCTTCGTCGCCACCCGGCCGGGCGTCGTGAAGGCGAGCGTCCGCGACCTCGCGGCGGTCGTCGCCAGCGGTGGCACCGGGGCGACCACAGTGGCCGCGACCGCGGCGCTCGCGGCCCGGGCCGGGATCCCCGTCTTCGCCACCGGCGGGCTCGGCGGCGTGCACCGTGGGGCCAGTGCGACCTGGGACGAGTCGGCGGACCTCACCACGCTGTCCCGCACCGCGATCCTCGTGGTCTGCGCGGGGGCCAAGTCCATCCTCGATGTGGCCGCCACACTGGAACGGTTGGAGACCCTCAACGTCGCGGTCCTCGGCTACCGCACCGATCGCTTTCCGGGCTTCTACCTCGCGGACTCCGGTTTCCCGCTGCACTGGCGGGTCGACTCGCCGGCGGAGGTGGCCACGGTGTTGCGCGCTCGACGAGAGCTGGGCCTCGACGGCTACGGGATTGTGCTGGCCAACCCGATCAGCGCCGAGGACGAGCTGGACCCGGCGCTGCACGAGCAGGCGCTGCGGTCCGGGCTGGCGGCGGCCGACGCCGCCGGGGTAACCGGCAAGGACGTGACGCCGTTCCTGCTCGACTGGTTCCATCGCGAGACTGCTGGGGAGTCGCTACGGGCCAACGTTGCGCTCGTCCTCGCCAATGCCAGGCTCGCCGCTGAGGTCGCGGCAGCTTCGGCGTGACGATCGTCGTTCTCGGCGACGTCCTGGTGGATGTCATCGCACGCCTTCCCGGGCCCCTTCGGCGAGGCACCGACACGCCGGCTCCGGTCGCGCTGGTCGGAGGCGGGTCGGCGGCCAACACAGCCTCCTGGATCCGCGCGGCCGGGAGCACGGTCCGGTTGGTCGGCACGGTCGGAGCGGACGTCCTCGGGAACTGGGTTACGGCCGAACTCGTCAGCAGAGGCATCGACCTCAAGTTGACGGTTGACCCCGATCGCGCCACCGGGATCTGCATCGTCCTCGTCGACCCGGACGGCGAGCGGACGATGATGCCGTCGCCCGGGGCCGGCTCGGCGCTCACCGCGGCACCGGACCTGCTCGAGGGCGCCACCGGCCTGCACCTGTCCGGCTACGCGCTGTTCGCCGAGGCCGCGCGGGAGGTGGCGCTCGGGTCGCGGACGCGCGCGCTGGCGGCGGGCCTGCCGGTGTCCCTCGACGCCGCGTCGAGCGGTCCGCTGGAGCGGTTCGGTCTTTCCCGGTTCCTCGACGCGGCCGCGGGGGTGCTGTTGTTCGCCAACCGCGAGGAGGCGGAACTCCTGGCCGGGTCCCCGGGGCTGCCGGCCGCGGAGCTGGCACGGCGGCTGTGCGACCACTGCGCCGAAGCGGTGGTGAAGGACGGCGCGGCCGGAGCCGCCTGGTCGGACGGCACGGACGACGTCACGGTTCCCGCTCTTCCCGTTGCCGGATCGCTCGACAGCACCGGGGCGGGCGACGCGTTCGCCGCCGGGATGTTGGCGGCACGGTCGTCGGCCCAGGGCATCGCCGCGCAGCTGCGGCGCGGCGCGGAACTGGCGGCGTCGGCGATGCGGGAGACGGGCGGGCGGCCTCCCCGTCAGGCGCGCCGGTAGCTCAGGTCCGATCCGGCCAGGTGGATCACGATGCCGGTCGAGGTCGTCTCGACCCGCTGGACCGTGATGCCGAACGGCAGGTTGCCCAGCGGGATCGGGATCGCGAAGACCGCGTCGAAGGCCTGGTTGACCTCGCTGGGCAGCGAGATTCCCACGACGCTGACGTGGATGTCCTGGAAGGTCAGCCCGTGCGCGGAGCTCGCCCGGGGAACGGCCGACGCGCTGGCGGTCACCGACCTGCCGAACACCTGCACCGTCTTCGACGCCCGGATCCTGCCGCTCCCGGCATAGCGGATCCGCGTACCGAGGGTCTTCGAGAGCTGCGGATACGTCACCCTGGCGGCCGCCTGCGCCGTACGGGCGTGGAAGTCGTGGTAGCGGTTGGTCACCACGACGTCGTGCAGGTGCACGTCCAGGTTCGACAACCGCAGCGGATGGTCGGCATGGCCGAGGACGAGTCCGGCGGCGTCGACGTGCACGTTGTCGTAGTCGCCGGACGCGAACTGGGTGAGGAAGGGAAACCCGGCGATCGACACCGACGGGCGCCGCGGCAGGTTCTGTGAGTGCTGGAAGGCGTCGGCCGCCAGCCGTTCGGCCACCACGAGAGCCACCCGGTCCGCGGCGACGGCCAGCAGGACGAGGACGACCAGTGCGATCAGCAGCCGCAGCGGCCAGCGTCGCCGCCGTGGCCGTGCGTAGAGGGTGGGCGCCCCGCCCGGGTGGCTCATCCTCGGCTCCTCGTCATCGACAATCCCGTTCGTGTCCGCTGTCGTCCCCATCCCGACGGACCAGGAGATCTTGCAGGAGCGGATGGCGCGCCAGGGGCTGGCGCGCCGCTCGGCGCGGTCGGTCGTCGACGCCGTCCGCTGCGGCGCGGGGCTGCAGGCGCAGGACGCACCCGCCGCCCGGCTCGGCGTGCGGGCTCGGTCGTCGAAAACGTCTGATCACGCGGTTGTCGTCGCCCTCGAGACGATCGGACGGTCGTCCGCACCTGGGCGATGCGGGCGACGGTGCACCTGCTCGACGCCGCGGACCTGCGCTGGACGACCCGCGTGCTCGGCCCGCGGATCCGGCGACGGTTCGAGACCGTCCGGTGGGCGCAGCTCGGGCTGACCCCGTCCGTCCTCGACCGGGCCGGCGACCTGGCGCTCGACGTGCTCGCCGACGGGCCGCTCGGCCGCACGCAGTTGCTGCGTGGACTCGTCGCGCGGGGGCTCGACGTGCCGGTCACCCCGGAGGTCGCCACCCACGTCGCTCTCTTCCTCAGCACCGTCGGGCTGGTCTGCCGCGGCCCCCAGCGAGGACGGGACAGCACCTTCGTCCTCGTGTCGCGGTGGCTGCCGTCGGCACCGCGGGGTCCGTCCGGCGACGACGCCCTCGCCGAACTGGCGCGACGGTACTTCGCCGCCTTCTCGCCCGCCACCGCTGCCGACTTCAGCACGTGGTCGGGCCTGCCGTCGGCGCGGGCGGTGGCCCTGGTGCGTGACGAGCTCACGCCGGTGTCGGTGCGCGGCCGCGCCGGCTTCCGGCTCGGCGACCGGCCGCCCGGACGCGGCGTGCGGCTGTTGCCGGCATTCGACAACGCGCTGCTCGGGCACCGCGACCGCGACGCGCTGCTGCGGCCGGAGCTGCGCGGCGAGGTGTACGTCGGCGGGATCATCCGTCCGACGGTGCTGCGCGACGGGCGAATAGCAGCCCGGTGGCGCCTGCAGCGAGCGCGGCGCGGTGCCGAGATCGTGGTGACGCCGTTCGAGTCGCTGAGTGCGGTGCGCTCGCAGCTCGACCGAGAGGTCGCGGACGTCGGGCGGTTCCTCGGTGTTTCGGTCAGCTGGCGGGTCGACGGCTGAGCGACCGGCATCGGTTTGCTCACCCGGACCGCTGGGTGGCGCCGTGCAGGCCGGGACCGGCGTGTCGCCCTGCCCCGCCGCCACCGCGCGGAAGCCACCGGCCGGTCGTGACGCTGCTGACGCTAGGAAAGGGAAAGCTCGTTGCCCTCCGGACCCTGCAGCACGGTCCAGAACGTCTTTCAGCTCGGGAACCGGTCAGGCGGGGGCGGCTCGACGTAGCCGAGGACCTCGGCCCAGAAGCGCGCGAGTTCCACCGGACGGGCCGCGTCGACGACGACCTGGCTGCCGACCGGCCGCACCGGATCGGCGGCTGAGCCGGTCAACGCCGCGAGCCGCTGGCGGCCTTCCGCTGCCGCCGCCGGGCGAGCTCGTCGGCGCCGTCGGCGTCGACCTGCCTCCCCACGCCGGCCGCGTCCATGCCCCGCAGCTCCTTCTTCAGCTCGCTGATCTCGTCGCGCAGCCGCGCGGCGACCTCGAACTGCAGGTCGCGGGCGGCGTTGAGCATCTGCTCGTTCAACTGCTGGATCAGGTCGGCGAGCTCGGCGCGCGGCATCGAATGGACGTCGAGGCCGCCGCCTGCATGCGCACCCACGCCGACGACACCCGCGCTACCGCGTCCGTTGCGGCCGGGCACCGGGGACTTGCCCCGCGACTGGGAGCGGCCGGACCCGCCGACGGGGGTGGCCCCCAGCAGCTCGTCGGTGTCGCTGGCCTCGCGGGCGAGCAGATCGGTGATGTCGGCGATGCGCTTGCGCAGCGGCTGCGGGTCGATACCCCGTTCGCGGTTGTACGCGATCTGCTTCGCGCGCCGCCGGTTCGTCTCGTCGATCGCGTTGTGCATCGACGGGGTCACCACGTCGGCGTACATGTGCACCTGCCCGGACACGTTGCGCGCGGCCCGGCCGATCGTCTGGATGAGTGACGTGCCGGACCGCAGGAAGCCCTCCTTGTCCGCGTCGAGGATCGCCACCAGCGACACCTCGGGCAGGTCGAGCCCTTCGCGGAGCAGGTTGATGCCGACGAGGACGTCGTACTCGCCCATCCGCAGCTCGCGCAGCAGCTCGACCCGGCGCAGCGTGTCAACCTCGGAGTGCAGGTAGCGCACCCGGATGCCGTGCTCCAGCAGGTAGTCGGTCAGGTCCTCGGCC
>JAICIE010000129.1 GCA_025924515.1 Jatrophihabitans sp.
GTACACCGCGATGGCGGTCGTGAACAGCGTGTCGGACAGGTGCGCCGCCGAGCCGTCGATGCCAGCCACCGTCACTCCCTTCCCGCTCCGACGAGTGCTTCGTGCGCCGGCCGCCCGGCGGATCGCAGCCGCTCGAGCAGGTCGGCGAACTCGGCGGTGAAGTTGCCGGAGTCGCTGCGGGCCAGTCCGCCCACGGCGACCACCGTAGGGGAATCGGCCGTTCCCGCGATCGCGGGGGTGAGCCGCAGCCAGACCCGCCGCCGCCGGACGCCGAGCGAGAGCAGCAGCCCTGCCACCATGAGGACGGCGGCGATCAGCAAATAACCCTGCGCCGGGTCGTGGGAGACCTGCAGCCCGGCCCATGCCCGCCAGCCGTCGAAGCGTACGGACACCCCGTCGGCGAACGCCTTCGTTTGGCCGACGCGCAGGTTGACCATGCCGAGCTTGTGCATCTTGGTCGTGTCGAGCGAGTAGACCGACTGTGCGAGGCCGGTGTAGTTCAGGTCGCCGACGTACACGATCAGGCCGAGGACGGGATGGTCGACCCGGGGCGAGGCCGAGCTGATGATCCCGTTGCCCTCGTCGACCGGGGTCGGCGCGAAGAACCCGGAGATGCCCACGTCCTGCTTCTTGCCGACCGGCCCCTGCTCCTTGAACGCGCCCTCCGACAACAGCGTCGACGCGTCGGTAGGGACGAACGCCTCCAGGTCGTGCTTCACCGAGCCGTCCGGCATCCTGATGGTGACCTCGGGGGCGAAGCCGTGGCTGATCAGGTAGACGCGGTCACCCTCGAGGCGCAATGGGTGGTTCACCTCGATCGTCGCCGGCTGCAGCGGGGCCCGCACCGTGGGTTGGTACTGCACGTCGGCGCGGAACTGCGACGGCTCGCCGCTCGCGGTGTAGGTGGCGCTGAACCGCGAGACGTCCATGCAGAACGGCGCCGGACTGATCCGCCCTTCGGCCGCGAAGCGACCCGGCTTCCAGCTGTCGTACTGCGAGACGACGTTGCAGAACCCGTGGCCCTGCACGACGATCCGGTTCCCCTCGTAGGTGTACAGACGCCCGATGGCGATCAGGACGAGCGCCGCCAGCAGGGACACGTGGAAGATCAGGTTTCCGGTCTCGCGGCTGTAGCCCTTCTCCGCCGACAGGGTGATCGCGCCGTCCTCCTCGGGGCGCTGCATCACCCGCCACCGCCGCCCCAAGACGGCGCGCGCGGCTGCCGCCGACCGGTCCGGTGGGTCGGCGGTCTCGAACCTGGCGGACTCCGGCAACCGGTCCAGGTTCTTCGGCGCCGGCAGCGGCGCTCGGCGCAGGGCTCGGGCGTGCACCCGGATCCGCGGGACCAGGCAGCCGACCAGTGACACGAACAGCAGCAGGTAGATCGCCGCGAACCACGGCGAGCCGAAGACGTCGAAGAGCCCTAGCGCGTCGAGGAACCGTCCCCAGCCACCGTGGGCGGACAGGTAGGCGCGGGTGGCGCTGGGGTTGAGCGGACGCTGCGGCAGCAGCGACCCGGGCACGGCCGCGACAGCCAGCAGGAACAGCAGCACGAGCGCCGTCCGCATCGATGTCAGGCGGCGCCAGGCTGCCCGCAGCGGCCGGACCAGCGAGATTGTCACAGGTCGGCCCCGACCCCCGTGTTGCCGCCGGCCTGGGTGCGCAGCCAGTCCATCAGCGTGTTCCACTCGCCGGTCAACAGCAGCGCGCCGATCGCGATGAGCAGTGCGCCGCCGACCGCGCTGACGATCCGCGCGTGGCGCCGTACGAACCGCAGCGCGCCGGTGACCCAGCCGAATCCGAGCGCGACGAGGACGAACGGGACGCCGAGGCCCAGGCAGTAGCAGGCCGAGAGGAAGGCGCCGCGGGCGAGGGTTCCCTGCTGGAACGACAGGCTGTAGACCGCGCCGAAGGTGGGCGTGAGACACGGCGCCCAGGCCAGCCCGAACGCCGCGCCGAGGAGCGGGGCTCCGACGAGCCCCGCGCGGGGGAGCTTGTGGATGCGCCACTCGCGCTGCAGCGGGCCGATCCCGCCGAGGAACACGACGCCCATGATGATGGTGATGACGCCGAGGACCCGCTCGATCACGAGCGTGTGGGTGCGGATGGCCGCGCCGAGCTCACCGAAGACGGCGCCCTGGGCCACGAAGATGACGGTGAAGCCGAGGACGAACAGCAGCGCACCGACGACCATCCGTCCGGGCCGCGGGCGGGCGTCGCTGCCCGAGAGCCCGGCGACGTAGGACAGGTAGCCGGGGACGAGCGGAAGCACGCACGGGGACAGGAAGCCCAGCAGTCCGACCAGGGCAGCCACGCCCGCCGCCACGAGGAGCGGTCCGTCGGTCACGGCGTGCACGAACGACGCGCTGGCGCTCGTCATGCGGGGTGCTTCCGGGAGGTGCTCATACCTTCTCGGCGACCAATTGGTTGAGGACGGGTTCGAGGTCCGCGGGCGCGAGGCGTCCGGTGTAGACCGCGGCGACCCGTCCTCGCTTGTCGACGAGGACGCTGAACGGCAGCCCCTGCACGGGGAGGTTGCCGAGTTCGGTGGCGACCCGCCCGGACTCGTCGAAGACGATCGGGTAGCTGATGTGGTGGTCACGGACGAACGAGCGCGGCTGGTCCCGCAGCGCCTCCTTGGTGTCGATCCCGACCAGCTGCACGCCGCGGCTCTTGTACTGCCGGTAGACGCGGTCGAGCTGTGGGGTCTCGATGACGCACGGGGCACACCAGGTGGCCCAGAAATTGATCAGGGTGACCCGCCCGGAGTCGAGCGAGGATCGGAACCGGCCGCCGTCGAGGAGGCTGCCCGAGAACGGTTCGGCGGGCTTGCGCTTGGCCGCCGGGATGAGCGCGCCGGTCCTCTGCGCGTCGACGAACCGGAACTGGTCGTTGCCGCTCTGGTCGACGGCGCTCGTTCCGGTGCAGCCGGACGCCAGCAGCGCCGCGGCGGCGAGCGCGGCGACGAGACGGCGAGCGGCGGACATCGATACCAGTGTGCGGCAGCGCGAGGCGCCGTCCGGTACCGGCCTCAGCGGCTGTGCGCGCCCTGCTAGGCGCCTGTGCCGGTGCCCTGAGGGAGGACGGCCGCGGCCGGCTCGGCGTAGCGGACGCCGACGATCCGCTCGTCCTCGAAGTCGAGGGACGTGACCGAAGCCAGCGCGCACTGCCGGCGGCGCGGATCGTGGAACAGCGGTCGTCCCTCGACGCGGCGGCGCGCCATCACGATCGGGAGCTGGTGGCTGACGCAGACGGCCTCCGCGCCGTCGGGAACCCGTTGCCGGGCGTCGCGGACGGCGGCCAGCACCCGGGCGGCGATGTGTTCGTACGGCTCGCCCCAGCTGGGCCGCAGCGGGTTGGTGAGGTAGCGCCAGTTGCGCGGGTCGCGAAACAGCCCGCGCCCGCCGGCCACCTGCCGTCCTTGCAGGAGGTTGTCCGCCTCGACCAGTCGCTCGTCGGTCTCGACCGGCAGTCCGGTGAGCTCGGCGAGCGCCTGGGCGGTCTGTTGGGCGCGCTCGAGGGGCGACGAGACGAGGTACCCGATCGGTCGCTCGGCCAGGTACTTCGCCGCGACGGCCGCCTGGGCGGCGCCGAGCTCGGACAGGTGGTAGCCGGGCAGGCGCCCGTAGAGCACCCTGCCGGGGTTGAAGACCTCGCCGTGGCGCAGCAGGTGCACCGTGTGGGGCACGGCGTCAGAACCCGGGCGAGGACGGCGGCGCCGGGGCCTCGTCGGGGGGTCCGTGCGGATCGCTCGCCGCGGCGGCCGCCCGGGCGGCGGCGGGAAGCGCCTCGGCGATCCGCTCGATGGCGGCGTCGTCCATCGCCGCGTTGACGAACCAGGCCTCGTACGCGCTCGGCGGCAGGTACACCCCACGCTCGAGCATCGCGTGGAAGAACGCTCGGTAGCGCCAGGTCTGCGCCGCTGACGCGCCGGCGAAGTCGATCACCGGCTGCGCGCTGAAGAAGACCGAGAACAGGTTGCCGGCGAACTGCACCTGGTGAGCGACGCCGGCCGCGCTCAGTTCCTCGTCGAGCAGTGCGCCGATGGTCCGGGCGTTCGAGTACAGCGCGGCGTAGACCTCGGGCCCGGCGGCCCGCAGGGTGGCGAGACCGGCGGCGACGGCCACCGGATTGCCCGCGAGGGTGCCCGCTTGATACACGGGTCCGGCGGGCGCCAGGTGCATCATCACGTCCTCGCGGCCGCCGAACGCCGCGGCCGGGAGCCCACCGCTCATCACCTTGCCGAAGGTGAACAGGTCCGCCGCGACGGGGTCGATCCCGTACCACCCGGACGACGACACTCGGAAGCCGGTCATCACCTCGTCGACGACCAGCAGGGAGCCATAGGACCGGGTGATCTCCCGCAGGCCGGCGTTGAAGCCCGGCAGCGGCGCGACAGCGCCCATGTTGCCGGCCGCGGCTTCGGTGATCAGGCAGGCGATGTCGTCACCGAACTCGGCGAAGCAAGCCTTGACCGCTTCCAGGTCGTTGTACGGCAGGACGATCGTTTCGGCCGTCTGCGTGCCGGTGACTCCGGGCGTGTCCGGAAGGCCGAACGTCGCCACGCCCGACCCTGCCGCTGCCAGAAGCGCGTCGACGTGGCCGTGGTAGCAGCCGGCGAACTTCACCACGCGGTGACGTCCGGTGAACCCGCGGGCCAGCCGGATCGCCGACATGGTGGCCTCGGTGCCCGAGTTCACCAGCCGCACCTGCTGCACCGGCGCGACTCGGCCGGCGATCTCCTCGGCGAGCTCGATCTCACCTTCGGTGGGGGTCCCGAAGGACAGCCCCTTCGCGGCTGCGCGCTGCACGGCCTCGACCACCGCCGGATGGGCGTGACCCAGGATCATCGGTCCCCAGGAGCCGACCAGGTCGACGTACTCGGCGCCGTCGGCATCGGTGAGATAGGCGCCGGAGCCGCTGACCATGAACCGTGGCACGCCGCCTACCGCGCGGAAGGCCCGCACCGGTGAGTTCACCCCACCCGGAATGACCTGCTGGGCGCGGTCGAAGAGAGCGGCGGAGGTGTCGGGTGATCCCACGCCTCCAGTGTCGCAGTCGCCGAGCTCCCGATGAGGATGCGGCAGGATCGGTGCCAGGAGGAGGTGCGCATGGACATCGACGGCAGCGCGGCGCTGGTAACGGGTGGCGCGTCAGGGCTCGGCCGGGCGACTGCGGGGCGGCTCGCCGACGCGGGCGCCCGGGTGGTCGTCCTCGATCTGCCCAGCGACGCCGGGGAACAGGCGGCGCAGGAGCTCGGGGCCGTCTTCGCCCCCGCGGATGTCACCGACCAGGACGCGGTGCAGCGTGCCGTCGACACTGCCGCCGGCCTGGCGCCGCTGCGGATCGTCGTCAACTGTGCCGGGATCGCCACGCCGGGCCGGGTGATCGGCAAGCGCGGCGTCCTGCCGCTGGAAGAGTTCGCCCGGGTCGTCTCGGTCAACCTCATCGGCACGTTCAACGTCGTCCGGCTGGCGGTCGAGCGGATGGTCGCGACCGAGCCGGCGGGCGAGGAGCGCGGGGTCATCGTCAACACCGCCTCGGTCGCGGCGTTCGACGGCCAGATCGGCCAGGCAGCGTATTCGGCGTCGAAGGGTGGGGTGGCCGGCATGACGCTGCCACTCGCCCGAGACCTGGCCGACAAACTGATCCGGGTCGCCGCCATCGCGCCCGGCATATTCAAGACGCCGATGATGGCCGGCCTGCCGCAGGATGCTCAGGACTCCTTGGCCAAGCAGATCCCGCATCCGTCGCGGCTGGGCGATCCGTCCGAGTACGCCATGCTCGTCGAGCACATCGTCAGGAACCCGATGCTCAACGGCGAGGTCATCCGGCTCGACGGTGCGATCCGGATGGCGCCGCGTTAGTGGCCCTGCTGCATCTCCGGGTCGTGTGTCCCGCCGAGTCGGTGCCCTCCGTCCTCACGGCTCTCCGCAACCGCCCCGGCGTCGTCGCGATAACCCAGGCGCAGTCGTCCGACGGCGCGGTCGTCACCGCCGACCTGGCCCGCGAGTGCGCTGACGACATCCTCCGGCAGCTGCACGGCAGCGGTGCGCTGGGCGCCGGGATGGTGACGCTCGACCCGGTCGACACGGCCGTGGGGCCCCTGGCGGAGAAGGCCGAGCGCGACGCGCCCGGCGAAGGCGCTGATGCGCTGATCTGGGACGAGCTGGCGTCGCGTACCGGCGAGGACTCGTCGCTGACCGCGACGTTCCTGGGGTTCATGACCCTGGCGACGCTGCTGGCGTCGATCGGCGTGGTGACCGACTCGCAGGTGACCGTGGTCGGCGCGATGGTCGTCGGGCCGGAATTCGGCCCGCTCGCCAGCATCGCCGTCGGACTGGTGCGGCGGCGGATGAAGGTCGTGCGCCGCGCGGCTGCGGCGCTCCTGGTCGGGTTCCCGCTCGCCATAGCGATCACGCTGCTGCTGTCACTTGCGGCGCGGGCGGCCGGGCTGATCCACCCCTCCGACCTGGCCGGTCACCGCGAGACGGAGTTCATCTACCACCCGGGGTGGTTCTCGCTGATCACGGCGTTGGTGGCTGGCGCGGCGGGGATGCTGTCCCTGACGTCGAGCAAATCCGCCGCGTTGGTGGGCGTCTTCATCTCCGTCACGACGATTCCAGCCGCCGGCAACGCCGCGGTGGCCGGCGTGCTCGGCAAGTGGCCGGAGACCGGGCTGTCCCTGGCGCAGCTCGCGATCAACCTGGCCGGGATCGTCGCTGCCGGTGTCCTGACCCTCGTCCTGCGCGAAGTCTTGAACCGCCGGCGAAGCGGCGCCTAACCGGTTGCTCGAGCGCGTTCAGCCGCCGGCGGCCACGAGGAACCGGCGCAGCATCGTGCGCAGCAGATCGGACGGCTCAGCGGCAACGCGGACCGATGGCATCCTCCAGCCGGCGCTCGGTCGAGGCGGCGCTCGGTCGAGGCGGCGCTCGGTCGAGGCGGCGCTCGGTCGAGGCGGCGCTCGGTCAGCCGGCGCTCGGTCAGCCGAGGTCCGAGCGCGCGACCTCCGCGGCCCAATACGTGAGGATCACCGAGGCCCCCGCCCGTTTGATGGACGTCAAGGTCTCGGCGATCACCCGGTCGCGCTCGAGCCATCCGCGCTCGGCGGCTGCCTCGACCATCGCGTACTCACCGCTGATCTGGTACGCCGCCACCGGAACCGGGCAGGCGTCGGACACCGCACGGAGTACGTCGAGGTAGGGCAGCGCCGGCTTCACCATGACGAGGTCGGCGCCCTCGGCCACGTCCTGTGCGACCTCGGCGAGGGCCTCTCGCACCGGTCGTGCGGGATCCTGTTGGTAGGACTTTCTGTCCCCGGTCAAGGAGGAATTGACGGCCTCGCGGAAGGGGCCGTAGAACCCCGACGCGAATTTCGGCGCGTAGCCGAGGATGCCCACGTCGATATGTCCTGCCGCGTCGAGGGCGGCGCGGACGGTCGCGACCTGGCCGTCCATCATCCCGCTCGTGCCGACGACATGTACTCCGCTCTCGGCCTGCGCCAGGCCCATGGCCGCGTAGCGCTCCAGGGTCGCGTCGTTGTCGACGGCGCCGTTCGCGTCGAGCACGCCGCAGTGACCGTGGTCGGTGAACTCGTCCAGGCACAGATCGCCCATCAGCACGGTGCTGTCGCCGAGCTCGGCCGAGAGTCGCCGCAAGGCGACGTTGAGGACCCCGCCGGGGTCGTCGGCGCCGGAGCCCCGAGCGTCCTTGCGCTGGGGCACACCGAAAATCATCAGTCCGCCGACACCTGCCTCCACGGCTTCGACCGCTGCCTTGATCAGGGACTCGTACGAGTGCTGCACGACGCCGGGCATCGAGGAAATGGGGACCGGCTCCCCGACGCCCTCGCGCACGAACATCGGCAGGACGAGGTCCGACGGCCGTACTGCAATGTCGCTCACCAGCCGCCGCAGCGCCGGCGTGCGCCGCAGTCGGCGCGGCCGGAAAGACGGAAATTGCGGCAGGTCGGGCAGCGTCACGCCCCGAGGCTACGCCGGGAAGTCGTCGGCGAAGTCGGGATAAAGGCGATCGCCGAGCTCGCCGGCCATCACGTCGTAATCGACCTCGTCGAAGCCCTGCGTCAGCCGCACTCGGCGGCGCACGGCCAGGATGAATTGCACATCCTGCAGAGGCTGATCGTCGTCGCGCAGGCTCCGCAGCGCTCCGGCGGTGAGCCACTTGATGGCACCGGATCCGTCACCGAGTTCCTCGAGCAGCTCGCCGACCTCGACGTAGGTCGCAACGCCGCGAGGGCGCGAACGCCAGAGCTCGTCGAGCACGCGGCGGCCCTCGACTGGATCGCCGTGTTTGACGCACCAACCGCCGAGGTAGCAGCGCGGATCCGGCGCTGACCGCTCGTCGTCCGGTGGTTCGGCGACAGCTTGACGGAAGGCGCGCTCGGCGCGAGTGATGTCGCCGGCCATCTCCGCGTACTCACCGACCTGCACGAGCAGGGCTGACGCGGGTGGTGCCCTTCGGCAGGGTCCCGGAGTCGAGCACGCCTGGCAGAAGTCGGCCGCGGCCGCTGGTCCCCGCCGGGCTAGGCGGAAAATCTCGTCCAGGAGCTCGTCATCTGTTTCCGGAAGACGCACGCAGGGACCGTACTCGTTCCGCGGAGCCGGGGGCCGGGCATCCGGGCCAGCGGGCAGCCGGGCCACCACCGGCCGACGGTGCTCGCCACTCCGACCGACGGTGCTCGCCACCCCGACCGACGCGCGTGATCAACAGACAGCGCGCGCTGTGATAGCAGCACCTATCGTCTGTTGATCACCGGCGCCGAGGTCCGGCCCGAACCGGCGCACGTGATCAACAGACCGCGCGCGCTGTGATAGCAGCACCAATCGTCTGTTGA
>JAICIE010000130.1 GCA_025924515.1 Jatrophihabitans sp.
CCTCGACGACGAGAAGAACGGGCCTCGAACGCGACAGGACTGTGAGCGCCGCCAGCACCGACTCGAACAGCTCGCCGCGCCCGAGCCGGTCGTCCGGGTCGGATCCGGAGCGCCCGGGCAACAGTCGCCCGATGGCGGGCAGCTCGACGAGCAGCTGCTCGATGATCTCGGGGCGCTCGGCAGCCAGCCGCGCGAACGCCTCGGCGAACGGCAGATAGGGCGGCGGAGCGTCGCCCAGATCGACGCAGTGACCGACCAGGACGAGGATGTCCCGCTCCCCTGCCTGGGACACCAACTCGGTGACGAGGCGGGTTTTGCCCACGCCGGCGTCGCCGCCGATGACCGCGGCCGCCGGCGCGCCGGTGGCGACGCGATCGAGCAGCGCGACCAGCTCCGTCAGTTCGGCGGAGCGGCCCACCAGCGGCGCCACGGTCCGGCTCACCGCCTGATTGTCGCTGAGCACTGCGACAACGGTGGGGCTCATTTACGTGGGCGCCGCCAGCGACGCCGGACGCCCGGCGGACTCGACAGTGCGGCCCGCCGGACGCCGACGAGGGCGACGGCGACGGTTCTGGCCATCTCTGACCTGCCGCTCAGACGGCGCGGCGGCCGCGGGAGAAGCGGCGCTCACCAGGAGCGGAGCGGCGTCCGGCGCGGCGAGCGGTCAGGCGCTCCATGCGGTAGGTCCACTCGGCGCTGGCGGCGTCGGGGTTGACGTATGGGGACTGGAACATCGGATCCTCCTCGGGACTGTCGTTGACAGCCTTGAGATTCGTCGTCTGAGGAGGCTCACCGCATCGGGAGAATGTCTTATCTCCCGGCCGCCGTCTCCCCGGATCCGGCGCTTGAGGAGGTGCTCGGTGCCTAGGGATCTGCCACGTCCTCCGCACTCACCCGCCGCACTCACCCGCCGCAGGCGCGTCAACACAACACCGGAGAACCGGTCAACCAACAGACGGACGGATCAGGCCAGTACCACGATGACGGCCGCTCCCACCATCGCGGCGACCAGCGCTACGGACAAAACCGCGCCCAAGCGGAAAGGCGGCAGAGGTTGACCTTCCCGCATCGCAGCCATCACTGACTTCCACCGCGGCCGGGCCATAGCCAACACGAACCCGCCTGATATGACGAGGGCCAGACCGATGATCTGCCGCAGCACTTTGGCGCCGGCGTCGGGCAACGCGCCTGCCACCGCGACACCGGCAGCCGCCAGCGCGAGGCCGGTGCGGATGTAGGCGAGGAATGTCCGCTCAGCGGCAAGGCTCATGCGGTAGTCGGGCTCGTGCTCGTCCTCGACCATCAGATCTCCTGTCCGCCTGGCAGAGGTTACCTGCCGTCCTCGGCGGATTCGGGCCGCCGTCGCCGCCCGAACAGGATCATCAACTCTTGGCTGCGTCGGCCTCTACCTGCTTGCTGACGAACCGCGAGATCACCGCGTCGACCAGCGGCAGCAGCACCGGATTCGGCGTGACCAGGCCCCCGACGCTCAGGACGCTCCCCACGAGCCCCGGCGCGACGCGCCGGCGGCCACGGGCGAGCCCGGTCAGCGCCGTCGACGCCACCTGCTCGGCGCTGACCCACAGCGGCCCGGGGATGGACTTTGCCGCGTCCTGCAGTCCGGCGCGCTTGGCGAATCCGGTCTGTACGGGCCCGGGAAGCACCAGCGTCGTCGTGACACCGGTCCCCCGCAGCTCCTGGTGCAGCGAGTCGGCCAGAGAGTTGATGAACGCCTTCGTCGCGGCGTAGGTCGCCGAGCCCGGCACCGGTTGGTTGCCGGCCGTGGAGCCGACCAGGAGCACCCGCCCGGCGCGACGCCCGATCATCCCGGGCAGCACCGCACGCACGGTGTCGTGCGTGCCCACGCAGTTCAGCGCCACCTGATCGTGCAGGCGGTCCGGCGGCGTTTCGGCGTACTTGCCGAAGGTTCCCTGTCCGGCGTTGGCGCACAGGACGCTGACGGGCAGCGTCGCCAGCCGATCACAGAACGCCGACAGGTCGTCCGGCGCGGCGAGGTCGCGGGCCTCGAATTCGACCGAGACGGGATATCTGCCCCGCAGGTCGGCAGCACGGTCGCGCAGGTCATCCTCGGTCCGGGCGACGATCAGCAGGTCGTGGCCGGCGGCCGCGAGCTGTTCGGTCAGGAACCAGCCGATGCCGGACGTCGCGCCGGTGACGACGGCGACGTGTCCGGGAACGGCGGTGGGAACGCTCATGCTGTCGGCCTACCCCAGCGCCGGATTCGGTAGCCGTTACCGTGCACACATGGGCGATGTGAGACGAGAGATGTCCGTATCCCGAGTTGTGCGGGTCTCGCCCGAGCGCGCCTGGACCGAACTGACGGACGCCTGGGTGTACACGAGCTGGGTGGTCGGCGCCACGCACATCCGCGATGTCGACGCCAGCTGGCCCGAGCCCGGATCCAAGCTGCACCACACCGTCGGGCCCTGGCCGTTGACGATCAAGGATTTCACCACGGTGGTGGAGGCCGACCCGCCGCGGCGGCTGGTGCTGAACGCGCGGGCCTGGCCGGTGGGTGAGGCGCGCATCGAGATCACGCTCGAACCGGTGCCCGACGGCACAGAGGTCACCATGGCGGAGTGGCCGGTGCGCGGCCCGGGTGCGTGGGGACGCAACCCGCTCATGGACGCCCTGCTCCGCGCCCGCAACCGTGAGTCGCTGGGCCGGCTTGCGGCACTGGCGGAGAACCGGCCCGTCGTCAGTTACGAGCGTCCGTAGAGCCGGGCGTTGATGCCGCGTATCAGCCCGGCTCGGGCGCGTCCGTGGAGCTTGTCGCGGGACAGCGCCACGTGTGCCGCATTCCAGCCCGGGGCACCGTGCACCCCGCCGCCGGGATGCGCCGACGCGCTGGCCAGGTAAAGCCGGTCGACCGGCGTTTCGGGGCGGGCCAGCCCGGGGATGGGCCGGAAGATCAACTGTTGGTGGAGTGAGGCGGTGCCGCCGTTGACCGCGCCGCCGACCAGGTTCGGGTCGTCCTCCTCCAACTCGGACGGTGACTGGACGTGCCGGCCCACCACCCGGTCGATGAAGCCGGGCGCGTGCCGCTCGACGGTCTGCTCCATGCGCTCGACCTGAGCCGCGATCTCATCGGCGTCGAAGCCGCGGCGGGCAGGAAGGTGCGTGTACGCCCACGCCGATTCGGTGCCCTCCGGCGAGCGGGTCGGGTCTGACGTGGTCATCTGCCCGAGCAGGATGAACGGCTGCTCCGGGATCGTCTTCGTGGCCAGGTCGGCGGCGTAGCGGGTGAGACCGTCGAGGTCGACGCCCAGGTGGACCGTTCCCGCCTCCCCCACCTCCGGGTTCTTCCACGGGATCTTCGTGCCGACCGCCCAGTTGACCTTGAGGGTGGCCATGTCCCACTCGAACATGTCCAGGTCGGACGCGATCCGGGGCGGCAGCCGGTCGAGCCCCACCAACGAACGGTAAAGAGCGGGCGCAGCGACGTCCGCGAGTACGGCGCGGCGGGCCGCGATCCGCTCCCCGCCAGCCAGCCGGACGCCGTCGGCGCCGCCGACTCCGATCTCGATGCCCTCGACCGGAGCGTTCAGCCGAAGCTGTCCGCCGCGGGACTCCAGCCGGCGCACCAGCGCGTCGATCAGCGCGCCGGACCCGCCGACCGGCACGGGAAAGCCGACCGTCTGGCCCAGCATGGCGAGGATCCAGCCGTACACGGCGCTTCCGGCGCCTTCCGGCGGCAGGTCGGTGTGCAGGGCGTTGCCGGCCAGCAGCAGCGTGCCCCCCTCGCCGCGGAAGCGTTCCTCCCCCGCGCGGCGCACCGGGGTCAGCGCGAACCGGGCCAGCCGCATCAGCTCGGCCGTGCCGAGCGTGCGGACGAGCTTCAGCGCGGGACCGATCGGAGGGAACGGGCGGAACAGCGCCTGCAGCGCCGGCTCGTGCAACCGCTGGAACTGGTCGACCATCGTCCGCCATGCGGCGCCGTCGCCGGCGGCGAACGTCTCGAGCGACGCCATGGTGCGCTCGGGTTCGCGGTACAGCATCGCTGCGCGGTCGTCCGGCAGCAGGTGGGCCAGCACGGCCGGCGCGTGCGACCAGCTCAGCCCGTACTCCTGCAGGTCGAGTGCGGACAACGCCGGGGATGAAGCGCCCAGTGGATAGAAGGCGCTGAACAGGTCGGTGACATATCCCGGGTGCGCGGACTCGTCCGAGCGCACCGCTCCTCCGGCGTGTGCCCTCGCCTCGCAGACGACGACGTCCCAGCCGGCGTCGGCGAGGACGTTGGCGGCGACCAGTCCGTTGTGCCCGGCGCCGACGACCACTGCGTCAGGCACCGCCTTGCTCCTGCTGCTTCATTTCCGCCTCGAATACGTGTTTGGTGCCGCCGGCGAACCGTTCGGTCGCCCACCGGTCCATACCCCTGAACACCCGGTAGTACGTCTCGTCGTACGCGTCGACGATCTGGAAGGTCCACATCCCGGGCAGGACGTCGCGGCCGACGAGAACGTCGTCCAGGAGCCCGGCCACGTCCTCGTGACCCGCCTTGCGGAAGTCCTCGATCGCCTCCTGCAGCGTCAGGTCGGCGGTGCCGGACATCCGATGGAACTGGTACAGCAGCCCGCGCGCGTTCTCGATCACTTCGAAGGCTTTCGACAGCTTGCCGAGCGCGGCCACGGTGGGGTTGTCGAGACCCTCGACCCGCGGCCGCTGAACCGGGCGGTCGGGATGTTTGGCGCTGCCGAACAGCGCCCGGGGATCGTCCATGGCGGTGGTCCTACCCCGAGGCGGCGTTGCTTTCCGCATCGGTCACGCCGTCGGCACCGAGGTCGAGGACGGCCCTGGCCCCGCAGAGCTCGCAGGCGAAGACGTCGCCCGCCACGGCCATGGGTCCGTGCGCGAGACAGTGCGGGACGCCGTCGGTGAGGACGACGTTGCCGATGCTGACGTCCCAGCCGCCGGGGACGTCGCGCAGCGTGGGCAGCGCGCTGGCGCGGGTGCGGGCCCGGTGCAGCGCGAGGACGGCCTCGCTGACTGCCGCGAGCGGCTCCGATCCGGGGTGCCAGGCCGGCGGCAAGGACGCCGGCGCGGCGCGGATCCCGGTGGCGCCCACCTCGACCACCGCGGTGCCGAGCGACCCGTCGCCGAACCGGAACTCCAGCTCGTAGCGGCCGGACCCGGGAAGTGCGGCGATGCGCTGCAGTTCGGCGTCCACGCCACTCATTGTCGGCCGTGGAGCGTCGGCCGTTGTGATTGCCTCGGTCTCTCGTGCGACGCTGGAGCCATGTGCCGGAACATCAGGACGCTGTCCAACTTCGCGCCGCCCGCGAGCTCCGACGAGATCGCTGCGGCCGCGCTGCAGTATGTGCGCAAGGTCAGCGGCACGACCAAGCCGTCCGCCGCGAACACGGCCGCGTTCGACCGCGCGGTGGCTGAGGTCACCGCCAGCACCCATCGGCTGCTCGACGCGCTGGTCACCTCGGCCCCGCCGCGCGACCGCGAGATAGAGGCGGCGAAGGCTCGCGAGCGAAGCCGCAAGCGGTTCGCCACGTCGGCGTAGCCGGACAGGATCCCACCGACGGAAGGGAGCCGAACATGTCGGAACCGGAGACCACACCGGCCGGGCAGGACCTGAGCGACGAGGAGATGGCCGAGCAGGTCGAGTCGCAGACTTCGAGCCTGCGTGAGGCGGATGTCGACGACGACGACAGCGCCTCGGACTGACGCGTCACGGGGTGCGCGGGCCGACCAGGGCGTCGATCAACGACTGGGGTGTCGGGCACCGGTCGAGCAGCTCGCCGACGTGGGCCTTGGTGCCGCGCAGCGGCTCCAGCATCGGCACGCGCACCAGCGACTCGCGGCCCACGTCGAAGATCACCGAGTCCCACGAGGCGGCCGCAACCGAGGTGCCGTAGCGCCGCAGGCATTCACCGCGGAAGTACGCGCGGGTGTCCGTCGGTGGCTCGTCGACCGCAGCGCGCGGCCGCGCGGTGTCGACGAGGGTCTGCATCGCGCCGCGTGACACGAGGCGGTGGTAAAGGCCCTTCTCCGGACGCACGTCCGAGTACTGCAGGTCGATCAGCTGCAGCCGCGGGGAATCCCAGTCCAGGCCGTCACGCGACCGGTATCCCTCCAGCAACCGCAGCTTGGCGACCCAGTCGAGCTCGCCGGTGAGCTGCATCGGGTCCGACGCCAGCCGGGTGAGCACCGACTCCCAGCGCTGCAGGACGTCGAGGGTCTGCGCGTCGGCGTCTTGACCGAAGCGGTCGTCGACGAACTTGCGGGCCCGGTCGAGATATTCGCCCTGCAGCTCGACGGCGGTCATCGTGCGGCCGTCGGCCATCTGCATCCGGTGCGTCAGCGAGGCGTCGTGCGACACCTCGTGCAGCTCGCGCACCGGCTGGCTGATGGCGAGGTCCTCGGCCAGGAAGTTGTCCTCGATCATCGACAGGACGAGCGCGGTCGTGCCGACCTTGAGGTAGGTCGAGATCTCCGAGAGGTTGGCGTCTCCGATGATGACGTGCAGCCGCCGGTAGCGGTCGGCGTCGGCGTGCGGCTCGTCGCGGGTGTTGACGATCGGCCTCTTGAGCGTGGTCTCCAGGCCGACCTCCACCTCGAAGAAGTCGGCGCGCTGGGAGATCTGGAAGCCGGCGCCCTTCCCGTCCTGCCCGATGCCGACCCGACCGGCGCCGGTGATCACCTGACGGGTCACGAAGAAGGGCACCAAATGCCTCACCAGCGACGCGAACGGGGTCTGCCGGCTGCAGAGATAGTTCTCGTGCGCGCCGTAGGAGGCGCCCTTGTTGTCGGTGTTGATCTTGTAGAGGTTGATCGGGCCGGCGACGCCGGGCATCGCGGCCACCCGGCGGGCGGCCTCCAGCATCACCAGCTCGCCGGCCTTGTCCCAGACGACCGCGTCGAGCGGGTTGGTGACCTCCGGGGAGGAGTATTCGGGGTGGGCGTGGTCGACGTAGAGGCGCGCCCCGTTCGGGAGGATGACGTTGGCCATCCCGGCGTCCTCTTCGGCCTCGATGAACTCCTTCGCCACCGTGCCGCTTCCGCCGAGGTCGAAACCCCGCGCGTCGCGCAGCGGTGATTCCTCCTCGAAGTCCCAGCTGGCCCGGCGGGCCCGGCCGACCGGAAGCCCGCCGGCATAGGCGTTGACGACCTGGGCCGACAGCAGCATCGCGTTCGCCGAGGGCTGGCCGGGCAGGCTCACGCCGTACTCGACCTCGGTCCCCATCACTCGGCGAACGCTCACGCGCGTCCTCTCTCCGCTGAGTCGGCCGGCTCGGACGCTCGCCCGGTGGTGCGGAGCGCTGCGCCCGCGCGGCGACCCCTGTTCGCTCGCCGACGCTCGCTCACGCGATCAGGTTACGCGGAGGCCGGCCTGGGCAGCTGCGGTGCGACGCCGGCATCCGGCGAGCGCGACGGCTGGCTATCCCTTGCACCGGGGCACCCGGGTCCCTCACACCAGCTGCGCGATGGCGATCGCGCCGATCACTACGATGATCGCCCGGAACACCAGCGGCGGCAGGCGCCTGCCGACGAGTGCGCCGATCTGGCCGCCGAGGACGCCGCCCAGGGCGATGAGTCCGGCGGCGGCCCAGTCGACGTGAGCAACCGCGATGAACACGACCGCGGCGACCGCATTGACGATGAGCGCCAGGACGTTCTTGGTTGCGTTGATGCGCTGCAGGTCGTCGTGCAGCAACAGGCCCATCAGCCCGATCAGCAACACGCCCTGCGCCGCGCCGAAGTAGCCACCGTAGACGCCGGCGATCAGCACGCCGACTCCCAGCAGCGCGGTGACGCGGTCGGTCACCGCCTGCGGGCGGGTCCGCGCGAGACGGCGTGACAGCCACGGCTGCACGACGACGAGCACCAGCGCGATGGCGATCAGCACCGGGACGATCGCTTTGAAGGCGCCGGGCGGAAGGGTGAGCAGCAGAACGGCGCCGATGATGCCGCCGACCAAGGAGCAGGCGCCCAACCGCAGCAGCCGAGCGCGCTGGCCGCGCAGCTCGCGGCGGTAGCCGATCGCGCCGCTGACCGACGCAGGCACCAGACCGACCGTGTTCGAGACGTTCGCGGTCACCGGCGCGATGCCGATCGCGAGCAGCACCGGAAACGTGATCAACGTGCCGGAGCCGACCACCGTGTTGATCGTCCCGGCGCCGATGCCCGCCACGAACACGCCGACAGCCTCGAGACCGGTCACGAGGCTGCCGCCCTCGGCTGCGCCGTGACCGCGCCGGTCCGGGATGCGGCCGTCAGAGGTACTGGCCGGTGTTGCCGATCGTATCGATCGAGCGTCCGGTGTCGCCGCCCTTGCCGCCGGAGACCAGCGTGCGGATGTAGACGATCCGCTCGCCCTTCTTGCCGGAGATCCGCGCCCAGTCGTCGGGGTTGGTGGTGTTCGGAAGGTCCTCGTTCTCGCGGAACTCGTCGACGCAAGCGGCCAGCAGGTGCTGCATGCGCAGGCCCTTCTGCCCGGTCGTCAGAAGATCCTTGATCGCCATCTTCTTGCCCCGGTCGACGATGTTCTGAATCATCGCGCCGGAGTTGAAATCCTTGAAGTACAGGGTCTCCTTGTCGCCGTTGGCGTAGGTGACTTCGAGGAACCGGTTCTCCTCCGACTCGGAGTACATCCGCTCGACCGTGTGCTGGATCATCGCCGCGATCGTCGAGTCACGGTTGCGGTCGTGCTCGCCGAGATCCTCGGCGTGGATCGGCAGGTCGGTGGTGATGTACTTGGAGAAGATGTCGCGGGCCGCCTCCGCGTCCGGGCGCTCGATCTTGATTTTCACGTCGAGCCGGCCCGGGCGCAGGATC
>JAICIE010000131.1 GCA_025924515.1 Jatrophihabitans sp.
CTCCGGCCCCGCGCGGCCGACTACCTGGCTGAGCACGGATAGCTCTCCCTACGCCGATGGATCGGCGCTTTCCGGAGGTATGTCGTGTTCGACGATCTCGCGACCCAGGCGGTGCAGACTGCGCTGTCCGGTCTCAGCGTGCGCCAGCGGGTGACCGCGGACAACATCGCCAACCTGGAAACGCCCGGATTCACCGCCAACAGCGTCGCCTTCGAGAACAGCCTCAGTGCCGCCGTGCAGGCCGGACAACCCGCGAGCGCGAACATCTCCGAGCAGCCGACGACCGACGCAGCCGGCGCCAATGGCAACAACGTCAACCTCGCCAGCCAGCTGGTCTCGGCCACCCAGACGCAGCTGCAGGAGCAGCTGATGTCGGGCGCGCTCACCTCGCAGCTGGGCCTCATCTCCACGGTCCTGAAGGGCTGACGGGGATGTTCGACAGCATCTCGACGGCCGGAACCGGGCTCAACACCTACCAGGTGTGGCTCGACACCGTCGCCAACAACATCGCCAACGCCAACGACGTCACGACGACGAACGGGCAGGCGTTCCGCGCCCAGTACGTCGTCGCGCAGCCGGTCGGAACCGCCGCCGACGGTGTGGGAGAGGGCGTCGCCCCGACCCAGACCGTGCGCCTGGCCGGCAACGGCCTGGTTTTCCACGAGCCGACGAACCCGCTCGCCGACGCCAACGGCAACGTTCGCCACGCCGACGTGAACATGTCCGAGCAGATGGGCGACATGATCTCCGCGGAGCGCGCGTACCAGGCCAACGCGTCGGTGATCGACCGTGCCAAGGAAGCCTACGAAGCCGCCATCGCGATCGGTAAGGGTCTCTGATGACCGCACCCATCGCCGCGATCAGCTCCATCACGCCCGTTACGTCCCTGACCACGGCCGCGTCGCCGACTGCCGCGGCGAGCAGCTCAGGCTCTGCGTTCGCGTCCGCCTTGGCGCACGGCCTGGACCAGGTGTCGGCCAGCCAGAGCACCGCGTCGAATCTCGCCACTCAGGCCGCCACCGGAACGCTGACCGACCCGGCGCAGTACACCGCCGCCGCCACCGAGGCCAGCTTGATGACGCAGCTTGCCACGACCGTGACCAGTAAGGCTGTCACCGCCTTCAACACCGTCATGGGGATGCAGGCGTGATGCGCGACCAGTTCACCGACGGGCTGAAGCGGGCATTGGCAGGATTCCGTGCGTTCTCGCCCGGACAAAAGGTCGCCACGAGCGCGGCGCTGCTCGCGCTGGTCATCGGCGGCATCGTCTACGCGACCTGGCACGCGACGCCCGCCTACGCTCCGCTGTACACGAACCTGGCGCCCGCGGACGCCAGCGCGATCGTCGACAAGCTGAACTCCGGCGGGATCCCGTACCAGCTGGCAGCCGCCGGCACCGAAGTCATGGTTCCGCAGGCAGACGTCTATTCGTCGCGTCTGCAGATGAGCGCCGCGAACCTGCCCTCGTCGTCGCAGAGCGGATACGCGCTGCTGGACAAGGAAGGTGTGACGACCTCGCAGTTCCAGCAGCAGATCGACTATCAGCGGGCGATGGAAGGCGAGCTCGACAACACCATCGAGTCGATCAACGGCGTGCAGAGCGCGTCGGTGCACCTGGCGATCCCGCAGCAGAACGTCTTCAACGACGGCAGCTCGAAGTCAACGGCCTCCGTCCTGCTGGGCGTCGCCCCGGGAACGACGCTCACCAATGAGCAGGTGCAGTCCATCGCGTACCTGGTCAGCTCCAGCGTGCCGGGAATGACCAGCGACGGCGTGACGATCACCGACTCCAACGGCACCGTCCTCAACGCACCGGGAACCAGCGGAAGCAGCCTGGCGCTGAGCGCGACGCAGCAGGACGCGACCCAGCAGTTCGACGACCGGCTGTCCAGCCAGCTGCAAACGATGATCGACGCGACCGTCGGTGTCGGCCACGCCGTCGTCACCGTGAACGGCTCACTCGACTTCAGCAAGAGCGTCACGACCCGGAAGAGCTACGTCTGGTCGAAGAAGGCGCCACCGGTCTCGTTGCAGAAGACCACGGAGTCCTACACCGGCGGCAAGAACGGCACCGGCGGGACCCTCGGGACGACGCAGACCACCAACGGCGTGACCGTCGGCAGCGGCGGCAACTACCGCAAGACGACCGCACTGGTCAACAACGCGCTCGGAACGCAGACCGAGACGAAGGAGACCGCGCCGGGTCAGCTGTCGAAGCTTTCGGTCGCCGTCCTGCTCGACAAGTCGGCGAAGAACGTCAGCGTGCCGGCCGTCACGTCGCTGGTCAACTCGGCGTTGGGCCTGCAGAAACAACGCGGCGACACGCTGTCGGTGCAGGCGGTCCCTTTCGACACGACCGCGGCGAAGGCCGCCGCCGCCCAGACGGCGTTGGCGACGAAGACCGCGGCACAGCAGCAGGCGCACCAGGCGATGCTCTCGATGATCAAGCAGGGAGCGTTCGGGGCGGTCGTCCTCGCGGTCGTGCTCGGAGCCTGGTTGGGCGGCCGCCGTCGCAAGCGGCGCCCGGTGGAGGACGCTCCCGTGGAGGAGCTCTTCGCCGCCCAGGAGGAGCCGGCGGAGCCCGCGGAGATGGAGCCCGTCGCACCGGCGGTGCCGCACCTGGCTCCGGTCACCAACCTGAGCGAAGCCGCCGCCCGGCGGCGCGCGTTGATGGACGTCGCCGAGCGCAAGCCCGACGACGCCGCGAAGTTGATTTCGTCCTGGCTCCGTTCGAGAGAGGGCTGATCCGTGACCGCCGCAACCGTACTGGCGCTGCCGGTCGCCGAAGTGGCGATCGCACCCGAACCGAATCACGACGTGACCCGTCGGCTCACCGGACGGCAGAAAGCAGCGATCCTGGTGCTGCAGCTCGGCCGCGAGGAGTCCACCCGCGTTCTCGGCAAGCTCAGCGAACTTGAGCTGGAGGAGTTGTCGGCCGAGATCGCCCGAATGGGAGGCGTGCCGTCCGAGGTGTCGGCCGCGGTCGTCGACGAATTCACCGACGCGCTCAGCGACGACGAGAACGGCGCGCACGGCGGGTTCGAGTCGGCCCGGGAATTGCTGATCCGCGCGCTCGGCCCGGAGCGGGCCGCCGACATCATCGACCGGCTTTCGCACAGCATGGTGGAAATGCCGTTCGCTTTCATGCAGCATTTGGACTCTCGGCAGATCGTGTCCTTTCTCGCCGAAGAGCACCCGCAGACGACGGCGCTGGTGCTGGCCCACCTTCCGGCCGGGCTGGCGTCGCAGGTGCTCGGCGGCCTGGGACGCGAGCTGCAGGCCGACGTCGCGCACCGGATCGCGGTGATGGACCGCACCTCGCCGGAGCTGATCCGGCAGGTCGAGGCAGCCCTGGAACGGCGGCTGTCCTCGCTGGGCGTGGCGTCCGACCTGTCCGCCGTCGGGGGCCTCAAGCCGCTCATCGAAATCATCAACCGGTCCGACCGGGCGACCGAGAAGATGATCCTCGAGGGACTCGCGCAGATGGATCCCGAGCTCGCCGAGAAGGTCCGCGACCAGATGTTCATGTTCGAGGACGTGGCGGGGCTCGACGACCGCGCCATCCAGCTGGTCGTGCGGCAGGTGCAGACCAACGAGCTCGCGACCGCGCTGAAGGGCGTCGCGGACAACGTCCGGGCCCGGATCATGCAGAACATGTCCGAGCGGGCCGCGCTGGCCCTCGCGGAAGAGATCGACATGCTCGGCCCGGTGCGGCTGCAGGTCGTCGAAGAGGCGCAGGCCGGGATCGTCCGGGCCATCCGGGAGCTGGAGGAGAGCGGCGAGATCTTCATCGGGCGGGGGGACGAGGATGCCTTCGTCGCCTGAGATCACCCGCCCCTGGTCGCCGGCCGAGCTCTCGACCGCGGAGAGCGTCCGCGAGCCCGAGCCGACCGTGCCCGGACTCTCGCTGTTCGAGGTCGCCGGCGAGGCCGGGATCCCGGACAGCATGCTCGAGCCGGCGCGCCGCGCCGCCCAAGCCAGCGGGTACGCCGCGGGGTGGGCAACCGGCGTCCGCGCCGGGCGCTCGACCGTCGAGCAGGACGCGGCGCGGGAGCAGGTCGTCCGCGAGGCGGTGGAGCAGGGGCACCGTGACCAGGTCACCGCAGCGATCGCCGCCGTGCACCGCGCGGCGGACCAGCTCGACGCCCGAGCGGTACCCACCGCGGAGATAATCGAAGACCTGATCATCAGAGTGGCGTATGACCTCGCCGAATCGCTGGTGGGGGCAATGCTGCGCGACGACCGCCTGCGGGGGCAGGCGGCCGTGCGCCGCGTCCTCGCCCTAGCACCGGCGGACGAGCCGGTCACCGTCGCGCTGCATCCGCACGACCACGCGGTGCTCGTCGAGGACGGTGCCGACGCGGCGATCGCCTCGGGGCGGCGGGTGGTGACGCTCGTGGCCGACCCGTCGGTCGCGCCCGGCGACGCCGTCGCCACGGCCGGTGCCATGACCGTCGAGGGACGCCTGGACGCGGCGCTGGCCCGGGCCCGGCAGGCCCTGCTCGGCGCGGGCGCGTCCTCGTCATCCGCTGCCGCGAAGGACGAGTGGTGAACGCGGTCAACGCGAGCGTCGAGCGCAGGCTCGGCGACTCGATCGCAGCGGGCCGACCGCAGGTGTTCGGTCGGGTGGCGCAGGTACGCGGGTTGGCCGTGACGGTGGAGGGACTGTCCCCCCGGATCGGCGAACTGATGGTGCTCGACGACCCAGCTGCGACGCTGGCCGAGGTCGCCTCCGTGCACGACCGCTACGCCACCTGCCTCGCGCTGGGACCGATGTCGGGTGTCGGCGCGGGCGACCGGGTGCGCGCGACCCTCGGGCCGATGCGGATCCGCGTCGGTGAGGCGCTACGCGGCCGGGTGCTCGACGGGCTCGGCCGCCCGCTCGATGGCGCCCCGCTGCCGCCCGGGCTCCAGCGCGTCGGCGTCGAAGCCGCCGTGCCGGACGCCCTGACCCGCAACCGGGTCGACGTGCCGATGCCGCTGGGCGTGCGCGCGATAGACACCCTGCTGCCGGTCGGCCGCGGCCAGCGGATGGGCCTGTTCGCCGGCAGCGGCGTCGGCAAGTCAAGCCTGCTGTCGATGATCACCCGAGGCACCCGCGCCGACGTCACGGTGCTCGCCCTGATCGGCGAGCGCGGCCGCGAGGTCCGCGAGTTCCTCGACGACGCTCTCGGCCCCGAGGGACTGAAGAACGCCGTCGTCGTCGTCGCGACCTCGGATCAGCCGCCGATGGTGCGCCTGCGCGCCGCCTTCGTCGCCACCCGGATCGCCGAGTGGTTCCGCGACACCGGGCGCGACGTGCTGCTGCTCATGGACAGCCTCACCCGGCTGGCGATGGCCCAGCGCGAGATCGGGCTGTCCGTCGGCGAGCCGCCGACGACCCGCGGCTATCCGCCTTCGATGTTCGCCTTGCTGCCCCGACTGCTCGAGCGCGCCGGCTCGTCGTCGTCCGGGTCGATCACCGGCCTGTACACCGTCCTCGTCGAGGGGGACGACCACAACGAGCCCGTCGCCGACACGACCCGGTCGATCCTCGACGGACACATCGTGCTCGACCGCCGGCTGGCCAACGTGGGCCACTTCCCGGCCATCGACGTGCTGCAGTCCGTCTCGCGGGTGAGCGCAGCCGTCACCACGCCGGAACAGCAGCAGCTCGCAAGCAGGATGCGGCGCCTGCTCAACGCGCACCGCGAGGTCAAGGAACTGGTGGAGATAGGGGCATACGTCCGGGGCACCAACCCCGACGCCGACCTGGCGCTGCGGCTCTGGCCGCGCCTGGCGGCGTTCCTGCGGCAGGATCAGCTGCTGCAGGTGCCGGTCGCGCAGGCATGGGCCGAGCTCGCCGAGATCCTCGGCGAGGACGGGGGACCGCGGTCGTGAGCCCGACCTGGATCGGGCGGCTGCTGCGGGCCCGCGAGCTGCAGGAGGAGCGCGCGAAGGTCGAGGTCGCCGCCGCCCAGCGGACCTCGTCCCGGGCCGCCGCCCTGGCCCGCGCAAACGGGTCGCGCCTGGAGGCGCTGATCCAGGAACAGCCTGCCGGGGTTGTCGGGGCGTTCATCGCTAGCGCAGTCGCGCTGCAGGCCGCCGCCGCGACGCACGCGTCGACGCTGCGGCTGGCCGAGCAGGCGGACAGCGTCACCCGCGCCCGCCAGGATGACCTGCGCGGTGCTGCGCGGGAGCGACGCAGCACCGAGGAGCTCGCGGCGCGGCAGGCAGCGGACGAGCGCAAGCGAGCCGAACAGGTGCAGCAACGCGATCTTGACGAGGCTGCGACGAGCGTGCACCTGCGCAGGGCCGGACAGGAGCCGTCATGACGGCCCCCGCCCAGGTCGGCGTGGTCAGCGAGATCAACGCCAGCATGTCCGCCATCCAGGCCCGCATCTCGGCACTGTCGGCCACCTCCGTCTCGTCCTCGTCCTCGTCCGCGTCCTCGTCGTCGTCGTCGTCGACGCCGGCGTCTTCCAGCGGCGCGAAGTTCAACACGGTGATGTCGTCGGTCACCCCCGCGAGCGCAGCGCCGTCGACCGCCTCGACGGCTGCCGCCGCCCCGTCCTCGACGGCGACATCGGGCAGCGCCGTCGTCGCCGATGCGGAGAAGTACCTGGGGATCCCGTACGTGTGGGGCGGCGAGTCGCGCAGCGGCATGGACTGCAGCGGCTTGGTGCAGACCACCTTTCACGACCTGGGTGTGAACCTGCCGCGCACTGCGGCCGAGCAGTCGCACTCCGGCGCCCCGGTGTCCGGCCTCGCGAACGCCCAACCCGGCGACCTGCTGTTCTTCGGCAACCCGGCCTATCACGTCGCTATCTACGCCGGCCACGGCCAGCTGATCGAGTCCCCGCAGCCCGGCGAGACCGTGCACAAGACCGCCGTCTACCAGACCCCCACCTCCATCCGTCGGATCGTCGCGCCGAGCCAGGCGACCAGCGCGGTCACGGCGACCGGGGGGCTGAGCGCCGCGCAGCTCGTCTCCGCGGGGCTGTCGAGCGCGGTCGCCGCGTACGCCGGGCAGTTCGCCGCCGCCGAGGCCCGCTACCACCTGCCCGCCGGCATGCTCGCGGCGGTGGCGCAGCAGGAGTCCGGCGGCAACAGCCACGCCGTCAGCCCCGCCGGCGCGCAGGGGCTGATGCAGCTGATGCCGTCGACGGCGGCCTCCTACGGCGTCAATGCGTTCGACCCGAGGCAGGCCATCGACGCGGCCGGTCGCATCCTCGGCGCCAGCCTGCGCAGCTACGACGGCTCGGTGTCGCTCGCGCTCGCCGCGTACAACGCCGGTCCCGGTGCCGTCGGCCAGTACGGCGGCATCCCGCCGTATCCGGAGACGCAGAACTACGTCAACCGGATCACGGCCATGATGGCGGCCGGCGGATGAGCGGCGTGGCGCTCCTCGCCGGGCTGCTGCGCGGCGACCGTCCCGAGGCCGGTGCCTCCCCGGCGGCCCGGCAGTCCGCGGGCGGGTCGGGCTTCGGCTGCGTCCTGGCCCAGCACTTGTCGAAGGACGAGGAGGACGGGTCGGGCGTGCCGCGCAGCGTTCTGCACCGCGCGCCGCGGCCGAGCCGCGACCCCGACCCGACTCGCCCTGCCCATCCGCGGGCGCACGGTCGGTCCGCGTCCGCTGCCCGGGAACAGGGCACTCCGTCGACATCCGGGGACGGCTCTGCTGCGCCCGTTGCGCTGAGCGTGCTGCCGCAGGCAGCCGCCGTCGGGGCCGAGTTCGCGTCGGCGGCTGCTGGAACGGGCGCGGGGGCGGGGGCTGTCGCGGCAGGGGCTGTCACGGGCACGGCGGCGGCTGTGGCGACGGGGGCTATGTCGACGGGCGCCGGAATGGACGCGGCGGCGGGAGCTGTCACGACGGGGGCTGTGTCGATCGGCGCTGTCACGGGCGCGGCGGCGGGGGCTGTGTCGACGGGCGCTGGAACGGGCGCGGCGGCGGGCGCTGTCACGACGGGGGCTGTGTCGATGGGCGCGGCGGCGGGGGCTGTGTCGACCGGCGCCCAAGCCGGCTCAGTGACGGCTGCTCTGTCGGGCGCCGTCGCAGCCGACTCGGCGACGGCGGCTCTGTCGGGCGCCGTCGCAGCCGACTCGGCGACGGCGGCTCTGTCGGGCGCCGTCGCAGCCGACTCGACGACCTCTGCGGCGTCCGCTGCGGCGACGGCAATCGGCGCAGCGCCTTCCGTCGCGGCTGGCCAGGCGGCGCCGGCGGCGAACGAATCGGCAGCACCCCATAACGTCCTCAGACGCGAGGTTCTTGGCTCGGGGGCCGCTCAGCGGAGCCGACAAGCCGTCGCGTCCGGTGCCGTGGCGCATCAGCCGCACCCCGACCAGCGGACGGTAGTACCCGCGCCGCACCCGAGCCGCAGCGATCTGCTGGTGCTGCCCGCCGCCCGCGCGGCCGGCCTGGTCGCCGGGGGAGCGCCCATCCGCGCGGTCCGGCGCGCGGAAGCGCAGGCCGCGAACATTGTGCACGGCGACCTGTCGGGCGATTCCGCGACGACCACGTCCGCCGCATCCGCCACGACACCTCTATCAGGCCCGGTAACGACCGCACCCGCGGCACCTGCTGTCGCAGCGAGTGCCGTGTCGACGACCCTGCCGGCACCGCAACCGGAGCTTGAGGCTGCGCTGACCCGGCTGCGGATTCGCCCGTCCGGCACGCACGAGCTGACCGTGCAGCTGCATCCGGCCGACCTCGGCGCCGTACGCGTGGTTGCCACGCTCTCCGGAGACCGCCTCGACGTCACCGTCCTGTGCGCTGACCACTCGGCGCAGCAGGCGGTCGCCGCGGCGGTGCCCGCACTGCACGAC